>NZ_KV788534.1:0-35126 GCF_001807315.1 Corynebacterium sp. HMSC06D04 | reverse complement strand
CAGAAACCTGGTGATTCAGGCACGCTAAATACACGCAGAGGTACACACGCCGTGGACTGTCTTCAGTTTCCTTAATATGGGCTGCCTACGCGGTATTCTGCTCTAGCCATGCGTTGATGCCGCCGCGCAGGGAGTAGACCTGCGTGTAGCCGCGCTCGCGCAGTGGGGCGACGGCTTGGGCGGAGCGGCTGTCTGGGCGGAAGCCCGCAAATGGTGAGGAGGGATGGGTATATCCAGGCTACTCACGTCACACTGGTTGCTTTGAGGAACAAGAGTTGCGGGGCGACCTCACCATTTGGATGCAAAGGGCGCTAAGCCGCCGTAAATGGTGAGGTCGGCGGCTTAGAAGCGTTCCTGGCCGCGTTCGCGGATCTTTTCATAAAAATCCGGCTTGGAGTCGCCGTAGCGGGAACGGCTGCGACGCGAAGGCGTCGTGTCTGCACGCGGGGTGGATTCCGCGGCGGCCGCGGGCTCCGTGGTTTCCTTTACGGAATCCGTGGAAGGGCTTGCAGTGGGGGCAGAGTCTGCAGCAGAGCCAGGGCCTGCAGTGGGGGCAGAAGCGCCCTCTGCGCTGGTGGCAGCCCGTAATGCCGCTTCTTCCTCGAGGGCCCGGCGGCGTTCGCGGATTTCGGACCACACGAAGTAGCCCAAGCCCAGCGGCGCCATGATGCCGAAGGCAATCCACTGGTAGCCATAAGACAAGTGGTTACCGCGGTCGAGCTGCGGGACCTCCAAGGCGGTCAGCTCACCGGGTTGCTCAGGCGAGAGCTGGATGTAGTCGTGGCCCAACTTTGTATCGGTAAGCGAGGCCACCTCTTCGGTGTGAATTGAGTAGACCTGCTCGTAGCCTTCTTGATCAATCGGCGCAGAGGCGTGCTTCGGCTCGTCCGCGCGAATCATTCCGACAATTGTGGTCTCTCCGGCAGGAGCCTTAGGAATCGAGGGCACGGTGTTTCCCTCACCAGCGGCAATCCAGCCGCGGTTGACCAGCATGGTCAGGCCAGAGTCCGTGCGGAAGGGTACCAATGACTGGTATACCGCACCCGAAGAAACCGGACGCAGGCGCAGTAGCACTTCCTCATCAGCCAAGTAGCGTCCGTGGAGGGTAGCGCGGGACCATTCATCATCTGCGATGGCACCCTCAGAATCAACGACCTCAGAAAGCGGGCGTGGGTCCGCCTCATAAGCCTGGGCGATTAGGTGATTACGTTCCACAATTCGGTCATCTTTGCCTAGCTGCCAGGGCGCTAGCACCGTGAAAGCAAAGTAGGAAAAGGTCACCACGAAGATGAGCAGCAGAACCCATCCCGGCTTGAGGAACGTCTTTAACATGCCCTTATCCTAGACCCGCTGCTCGCGAATCCAATCCAGCAGGCCAGGCACGGCTGCTTCGATTTCCTTGCGCGTTCGCGCGAAGTCCTCCTCCGTGCCGTAGTAAGGATCCTCCACGTCGAGCTCCTCGGCATTCGGGTCGAAGCTGCGCATCAAACGAACGCGCTCCGGGTCGATACCTCGCTCGATGAGGGCGTCGCGGTGGCCGGAATCCATCGCGATAAAAAGATCCGCATCCATGTGCTCAGGGCCGAGTTTCGCCGCGCGGTGGGTTGCGCCGTCGTGGCCGCCGCTGCGCAGCTCCGCGATGGCGCGCGGGTCCGCGCCCTGGCCCACATGCCAGCCGCCCAATCCGCAGGAAGAGGTACGGGCGACGAGATCTAGCATGTCGGTCTCCATGGCATCGCGAACGATGATTTCCGCCATGGGGGAGCGGCAAATATTGCCCGTGCAGACGAACACGAGGTGCAATGCGGAGGGGTTGTCCTCAGAAGTCATGGGGGTTTAGACCTCTTATAAGCAAATAGAGCGATTTCTGAACGAAAGCTAGGATAGTGCAGCAGCGCGCAGAGAGCGAAAACATAGCGAATAATGCATTAAGGAGCCTTAAGTCATGGCGCAGACAACCGTTGGCGATATTCGCCGCGTCCTCGAGGAAGCCTACCCGCCGCACCTGGCCGAAAAGTGGGATGCCGTGGGCCTTATCTGCGGTGATCCGGAAGACGAGGTGGGAAAGGTGGCCTTCGCCCTCGACTGCACCCAGCAGGTTGCAGAAAAGGCAGTGGAGATGGGCGCGCAGATGCTAGTTGTGCACCACCCTTTGCTCCTGCGCGGGGTGACTTCCGTGGCAGCGGATACGCCAAAGGGCAAGGTCATCCATACCTTGCTCAAGGGCGGCGTCGCCTTGTTCGCAGCACACACTAATGCGGATAAGGCCCGCCCTGGCGTTAACGATAAGCTCGCTGAGCTGGTGGGCATCGAGCCGGGACGCCCGATTATCCCGCACGCGCTTTCCGACGCCGAGGTCAGCGAGACCAGCCTCGGCCTCGGGCGCATCGGCGAGCTGCCCGAGCCAATGACTCTGCGCGAATTTACGCAGCAGGTCGCAAACGCGCTTCCGGAGACGGCCTGGGGAATTCGCGCGGCGGGTGACCCAGATGGCGTCGTCAAGCGCGTGGCGGTCTCGAGTGGCTCCGGTGATTCCTTCCTGGATGCCGCTCGTGAGCTGGGCGTGGATGTGTATGTGACCTCGGATCTGCGCCACCACCCCGTGGACGAGCACCTGCGTGCAGGCGGACCTGCCGTGGTTGATACTGCCCACTGGGCCAGCGAATTTCCATGGACTACGCAGGCGCGCGATATCGTGGAAAAGGCTTACAAGGTGGATACTGAAATCATCGAGCTGCGCACCGACCCGTGGACATTGTCCGTCCACGGAAAATAATCGCCTCGGGAAGACCTGCCATAAGGAGAACTAAATGAAACTGTCGAAGCAACTGCAGTCTGTCCTGCTGGAACTTGCCAACCTCGAGCGTTCCCAGGGTGTTACGGGAGAAAAGACCATTCCGGAGCAGCAGGAGTACGAAAAGGCGCAGCTTGAGCACAAGCGGCTTGTCGACGCCGCCGGTTCCGCCCAGCTCGCCGTTGACGACATGGAGATGGAAATCCTGCGTATCCAGGCCGATGAGCGCAAGCTGCGCCAGCGCGAGCGCGACGATAAGGCTCAGTTGGGCGCCGAGGTTGACCCGGAGCGTCGTAAAGACTTGGAGCATGACTTGTATGCGGCAAAGTCTCGCATCGCGGATTTGATGAGCGAGCTGCAGGAAGCTCACAACGAGATTCATGCGCTGCGCTCGAACCGCGACGTGCACGGTGCGCGTGTGGATGAGTCCCAGCGCAAGTTGGAAAAGCTTGCGCGTGCTGCGGAGGCGGCGCAGGAAGCAGTGGATAACCGCCCGGATCCGGTAGTCCGCATTGCGGAGCTGCGCGAGCAGCTGCCTGCCGACGTCCTGGAAAGCTACGATTCCGTGCGCCACGAAAACGGTGTCGGTGCGGCGGCCTTCAAGGGTCGCGCATGTGGTGGCTGCTTCATCGTGCTGCCGCCGGCAGAGCAGAATGCGGTGCGTAACGCCCCCGCCGAGGTCCTGCCGCAGTGCGGCGATTGCGGCTCCTACCTGGTGCGCCCGGCCTAATGAAGCTGGTTATTTATGCCGATGGCGGTTCCCGCGGCAACCCGGGAATCGCGGGTTCCGGCACCGCTGTCTATTCCGCCGACCGCCAGCAGCTGCTGCGCGAAATCGCATATGTAGTAGGTACGAAGTCCACCAATAACGTGGCCGAGTACCACGGCTTGCTGCGTGGGCTCGAGGCCGCGGTGGAGCTAGGCGCCGACGAAGTTGATTTCTTCATGGACTCTAAGCTCGTGGTCGAGCAGATGAACGGGCGCTGGAAGATCAAGCACCCAGACATGCAGGCCCTAGCGTTGGAGGCACGCAAACTCATCGACCAAATCGGCACGTTCAACCTGAGCTGGGTGCCGCGTGCCAAGAACAAGGTCGCGGATGCGTTGTCGAACGTGGCGATGGATGCCGCCGCCGCGGGCGAGCCGGTGGGTTTTGTCGGCGATACTGAGCAGGCGGATCAGGCTCCTGCGGTGCAGGAGACCGCCAGTGTGGAACTGGGAGAGCCGGCCGCTGCGAGCCAGCCCAGCGATTGGATGGCCGAGCAAGGCCCGGTCACGCGTTTCATCCTGGTTCGCCACGGACAAACCGCGATGTCGGTGGCCAAGCAGTACTCAGGCCATGCCGATCCAGAGCTGACCGAGTTCGGCCGCAAGCAGGCACTCGCAGCTGCCCAGGCGCTGGCCGATACGCCAGTCGATGCCATCGTCTGCTCACCGCTCAAGCGCTGCCAGCAGACCGCACAGGCGATTGCGCGCAGCGTGCGCCCGGCCGGAGCTGATAAAGATGCTCTTGAGGTGGAAACCGTAGAGGGCTTAATCGAGGTCGACTTTGGGCTGTGGGAAGGCAAGACCTTCGCCGAGGCTCACGCTGCCGATGGCGAGCTGCACGGCCAGTGGTTAGAGGATGCCTCCGTGGCCTGCCCCGGCGGCGAGTCCTTGCAGCAGGTTCACCGCCGCGTGCGCAAGACCCGCCAGGAGTTGCAGGAAAAGTATGCGGGCAAGACCGTCGTGGTGGTCTCGCATGTCAATCCGATCAAGTCCTTTATCAGGCAGAGCTTGGACGCAGGTCCGGTGACTTTTAATCGCCTCTTTTTGGACTTGGCGTCGATAAGCATTGCGGAATTCTGGGACGGCGGCTCGATGCTGCGCGGTTTCAACGATGTGGGCCATTTGCAGTCACTGGGCTAGACTGTAACGCGCGAATGAGCCGACCGGGTGAACGCGTCCTTTCCGAACCAACCTCCATGAGGGGTAAGGCGGGGGACGAGGAAAGTCCGGACTCCACAGAGCACAGTGGTTGCTAACGGCAACCCGGGGCGACCCGCGGGCAAGTGCAACAGAAAGTAGACCGCCGAACGACTTCGCTACGCCTCGTCGTACGAAGATCCGTGAGGTAAGGGTGAAACGGTGAGTTAAGAGCTCACCAGCACCGTCAGTGATGGCGGTGGCTGGGTAAACCCCACTGGGAGCAAGGCATCATGGCCGGCATTTTTTGCGGGCTTGATCAGGCGTTCGAAGGCTGCTCGCTTTAGCCTGAAGGTAGCTGCTTGAACCAACTGGCAACGGTTGGTCTAGATGGATGTTCACCGCCGCACGCTTGATGCGTGTGGGAAGACAGAATCCGGCTTATAGGCCGACTCATTCGCCCATTTTTCTGGAACAATGGGGCGGCATGAAGCTCTATGCCGCCCCATTAGATTTCCGCTCCGTCGCCGCTGAATTCGGTGTGCCCACCGATTTTAGTGAGGAACTGTGTGCGGCGGCCGCGGCCGCGCAGGATCGTTTCGTCACCTCGCGCCGCGATGCGCGTGAAATCCCGCTGGTTACCATCGACCCATTGGGCTCCAAAGACTTGGACCAAGCCGTGTGCATTGAGGCGCGCGTGGAGGGCTACCGGGTGTATTACGCTATTGCCGACGTCGCGGCTTTTATCGAGCCCGGCAGCGCCCTGGAGGAGGAGACCTTCCGCCGCGGGCAGACCATCTATCTGCCCGATGAACCAGCGCGTTTGCATCCCGCGGTGTTGTCGGAGGACAAGGCCTCCTTGCTGGAGGGCGTGGACCGCCCGGCCGTGTTGTGGACCATCGACCTCGATGGGGCGGGCGAGGTCCTGGACTTTACCTTGGAGCGGGCATTGGTGCGCTCGAGGGCGCGGCTGGACTATGAAAGCGTGCATGCGGATCTGGCGGCGGGCAGCATGCATTCCTCGATTGCCTTGTTGCCGCAAGTAGGAAAGCTGCGGCAGGCTTCCTCGCTGCGCCGGGAAGCAATTAATCTGCGGCTTCCTTCCCAGAGCGTCGAGGAATTCGAGGAAGATTGCCAACACCGCTATGAACTGGTCATTGAGCCACGGTACGAGGTCATGGACTATAATTCGGAGATTTCCCTGCTGACCGGGATGTGCGCGGGGCAGCTGATGGAAAAGCACGGCGTGGGGTTGCTACGCACGCTGCCTGCGGCCACGGTGGAAGCTGAGGAGGAGTTCCGCACTGAGGTTGCGGCCTTGGGCTATTCGCTTGACGACGTCTCGATTACTCAGTTCCTGCAAACGCTCGATGCGGATTCGCCGCGGGGCATGGCCGCAATGCGGGAAGCGCAGCGCCTGCTGCGCGGTGCCGGTTACGTCTGGCTGGAGGAATCGCCCGCGGAGGTACACGCGGGCATCGGCGGCTACTACGCGCATGTGACTGCGCCGCTGCGGCGGTTGGCGGATCGATTCGCCACGGAGGTTTGCCTCGCGCTCGCACACGGCGAATCTGTGCCGGAATGGATTAGTTCGCGCGCCGGGGACTTAACTCGCACGATGGCCACGACCTCGCAGCTGGCCTCCCAAGTGGATAAAGCCTGTCTGAACCTGACAGAGGCAACCGTTCTCGAGCCATGGGTGGGAACGAACTTTGAAGCGATCGTGGTCCAGGGTGGGCCAACGCGTGAGAAAGCCCGCATCTTTGTGACGCAACCTCCGGTATTTGCGGAGGCTGTCGGGCACCCAGATACGGGCAGTGAGTCTAACTTCTCTCTGGTCAAAGCTGACGTGGCAGAGCGCGACGTGCTTTTTGCGTGGCCTGCTGACTAGTTGTGGTTAGTTCGCTGCTGTGGCTAGAAGGTATTAGCTTGCTCGCCGTCGAGCAGTGGAACCACCAGCAGTCCGTCCTCGGCGAGGTCCGCTGCGAAGTTATCGGCCTTGGCCGCAGGCACGAAAGCGATGACGGACTGGGAAGTACCAGCGTGTGCTGAACGCGCAGAGCGTGCGCCGCGCACCGTGGCTAGCTCGGCAATCTTTTCCGCGGAGTGCAGGCCATAAACCGTGGTTAGTGCTTGCTGCGACTGGTTAAGCAGCGGGAAGAGATCGGTGCCGCGGCGCGAACGCAGGGCGCGGGCGAGCTCTTGGGCGCGCTCGGTTTCTTCCGAATAGAACACCAACCACTCGGCGGCTTCGGCCAAGGTGGGCTGGTTGGCCGAGCCATGTACCTTGTGAACTGCCTTCAGCCAATCCAGCACGCGCTGGGATGCGTCGGGCAAAAGCCGCAACGACTCAGCGCCGAAAGCATGGCAGGCATCATCGATGAAACGCTCACGCTGGCGAATCGCGGCGATGCCTGGTGTGGCATCGAAATCGCCGGGGACGGTAACAGCAAACGCAGCAATCTCGCGGGTAACTGGGTGGGGCGCCTGGGTGACGGAGCCATCCGCGTAGTCCACGATTGTTACTGTCTCGCCCACGCCTCGGAGCGCGGCAGTGTGGCGGGCACGCAGGGCGGGGTATTCGCCGAAGGTGCCGACCGACTGGGAGCAGACATCGGCGATGCGTGCGCGCAGGGGAGCGGAGTGAAGCTCTTCGGCATCGCCGAGCAACGCTAACGCTACAGCGACATCTCCCGCGGCAAGCGCACCAAGACCGGCTGCGAAAGGAATATCGCTAACCACCGTAATGTCCATGCCGGCGGTTTCACGAGAAAGCAGCTGGCGGTTAATCATGGTGTGTGCGATGCCGCCCCAACGGGCTGCGAAGCCACCGACCGGAGCCGACGGGATGATGGGCTGGCCCTCAGAATCTATTGACGGCAGCTGCTCTGCGGCACGGGATGCCAGTTCGGTGAAACTGATGGCGTCGTTGATGGTCTCGCCCTCGTGCGGAACAAGGTGAACCGCAATGGTGCCGTCGGTACGTGGGCTAACCGCTGCGGCAACACGCATCTGCGCCAAGCCCATTATGGCGACGCCACCAAAGTGGTCAATGTGATCGCCAATGAGCGAGAAAGTCGCGGGCGCACTAGCGCAGTGTGCCGGTTCCGTGCCTACTAGTTCGAGGTGGGCAGCGTGGATTCGCTCCGCTGCGGGGGAAGAAGGCGTGGACCACATCGGCATGGTGCGAGGAACTCCTTGGTGCTGCTTGGGGACTTTGGACTTTCATAGTCTAGCGTTTACGCGCCAGACGCCTATTGGGATGTGCCTGTAAAGTGGTGGCACCCCTTAAACGCCCTAGTGTGGCCGCCGACCACCGCTACCCGCAACATGGGGTGCGGACAGTAACAGCAGAAGGGCTAGTTAAGAAAAGGAGCCTTTTATGAGCAACCCAGACGAGCAGTGGTACTACGACACCGCCACCGGCAAGGTAACCCAGGGCGCTGAAAGCGGTTGGGATAACCGCATGGGCCCGTACGCCACCCGCGAGGAAGCAGAGCACGCTATCGAGATTGCGAAGGCTCGCAACGAAGCCGCTGATGCTTACGACGCGGAAGATGACGCTTAAGACTCGATCTTATTTCTTGAGCTTCTTGCTCAGCGGCTTGAACGCGGACTTGATGGCCTTGAAGGATTCGGCATAATCGTCGAGTGCATCGAGGCCAATATTGCGTTCACGCTGGTAAAGCAGACCGTAACCAAAAGTGTCTTCACCGCGGCGGCGAGCGGTGTTGGCCAGCTCTAGGAGCTTGTCACGGGAAGTGACGGAGTCCTGGAAATCACCCAAGACCGACTGCATCTGCTTGCAAGCCTTGTACAGGCCCTTGGTCTTTAGGTTCGTCGCAGAACCGGCAGCCTCTGCTGCATAACGCAGCTTCTTAGCGGCCTTGCGCATGTCGTGGAAGTAATCCTCACGCTCGTGCAGCGATAGTTCTGGGTTATCCCAGTTCTTGATTGCCTTCTCATGACGCTTGACCAGCTTCTTGTACGCCTCGTTGAGGTGCATCGCCATGACCTGGTCCATGGACGGAGCTTCCTGCTTCTTGGCGGCAGCGTCCTTCTTTTTCTTCGGCGCGGTGTCCGTAGCCTCCGCTTCTTGGGCGGTCTCTTCCGAAACCGAGGCCTCAGCAGCGTCCGCGGCTTCTGCGGCTGGGGTAACGGTGGAAACTACTGCGGCGTCTTCGGTCTCTTCGGCATCATCTGCAGGCGCTTCCTCGGAGTCCTGTGCTACTGGTGGGTTGGCTAGTAGCTCATCAAGCGAATCCAGCAGCTCCAAGTAGCGCTCCGAATCGAGTGCGGCAACCACGTGGCGGTGAGCGCGGCGGTATGCGGTGCCCATGTCGCGTGAGATGTGCTCGCGCGTTGCCTCGTCCAATGTGTCGGAATCTTCGGAGGCAAGCAAGCTCTGCCAGCGTTCTTCAACAACCTCAGCGTCGCGTGCTACGCCTAGGATGCCGGCGAGAAGCTTTAGCTCAGATTCGATGCGCTCGATTTCCGGGCCAACGACAATGCCGTGGAAGGTTTGAATGTGGCTGCGCAGCTCGCGGGTAGCCACGCGCATCTGGTGGACAGAATCCCATTCGTTGCGACGGACGCGGGGGTCGTAGTCGACGAGCTTGTCACGGTTCGCCTTCAGCGCACTGACCACCGCGGCGGCAGCGGAATCCGGTTCCACGCTCGAAGTCTGCAGTGCTGGAGGAAGGGGCGCGTTGCGGATGGAATCGCCCAAAGCGGACTTCAGCTTGGACGGGGAGGAGGAAACGCGTGCGCCGGCGCCGATGAGGAGGGACGTGGCTTCGCGGATGAAGCGGCTTCCTTCATTGGTGCCTGGTAGGTCGCCGGCGAGCTCCACTTCCCACTCACGCCAGGTATGCTGACCGCCTCCTTGCAGGAAGGAGAAAGCGGTGACGTGGTCATCGCAGAATTCAGCAACCGGTTTTCCCTCGGCGTTAGCAAGAACCATCTCAGTACGGTTGTTATCAACCTGGGCGATGGGGGCAAGCGGGTGATTGCGGATAACGGAGCGAACCTCGTGGAGAAGCTCTGCTGGGACCTCGTAACGGCCATCTACTGGCTCGCCGAGCTCGGCATGAATCTCCGTTCGGCCTTGGCTGCCCGGAATCTTAATGTGCCAGCCATCATCATTTCCGCCCGTACGACGACGCAACGTGATCTTTGCATGGGTCAGACGCAGGTCTTCGGTGTCGTAGTAGATGGCAGAAAGTGCGTGGTGGTGGGTTTCAGCGATGTGGTCCACGCCAGCGAGCCGGGTGAGCTCAGGCAATTGGATGGATTCGGCGACTGCGAACTTTGCTTCGACTTCGAGGAAAGTCTTCGTAGACATGCACACACCTTTAATCAATACGTATTTAAGGAAAGAAGAGTTACTAAACGAAAGCCTACCCGTCAGCGTAGGTTAATGGGGCAGGCTTTCCAGACGTTAACTGGCGATCTGCCGCTGGCTGCTTGAGCCTATGGAATCGCCTGCAAGATGCGATTTTTCAGCCGCACTTGCACCATCGTGTACCCCGGCCCAACTACTGGCAGAAAGCGTCATTGCGGAAAGGTGAGGGAACAAGCGGTTGCGGGCTTCCTCGGAACCAACCTGGCGCTCATACAGCGCCGGGATTGCCTGCCGGGCAAGGCTGCGGCCATCGGCCTCATTGCCGGTTTCTGCCGTACGGGCATCTGCTGCTTCAGACATTCCGGTGAAGTTAGCTTCATCGAGCAACTCCGAGATGCGGGCGGCATAGGACAACCAGAAACTACGGCGGTAGGCGGCGGTCTCGCCGCGGCTGCGCGCCTGGGCCGCACCGTCTCCGGAGCGCATGTACCAGTCGCATTGGCGGCTCAAGGAATCGAAGAGCTGGGCCACATGCGCGGAATCTTCCGCCGTGCCAACAACGCAGGCGATGCCCTTTTCGTGCGCGAGGATTGAGGCGCAACCATTGTGATAGGCCACAACGCCCAGCAAACTCGCTTGGTGCTTTACATACGGGGCGTGGATATGCACGCGCCGAGCAAGGAAATCTGGAGCGTGCCCAGCAAACACATCTTCCACACGGTAGCGCTGTTGCAGGGACTGCGCCTTGGCAATGAGCGCATTCGCTTCATTCTCAAAGGGAGTGGATTCCGCCTTGCGCAGGAGGTTGTTTATCTTCTCGCGAATCTTCGCTTGCTTCGGATCAATATCCGCTTGGCGGTCCTTCGCGGCCGCGACCAAAAGCTCAGTATCACGCAGCTTAGGCAGTCGTAACAGCTCCAGGCTTAGCTTGCGAAGTGTTTCCTCCGGGAGAATCAGCGAGCCCGAACGTGGTGGCGCTAATTGCAGCCATTGCTTGCGCAGTACCGGCGAAGAAATGCGCGCCGGGACGCGTGGTGCGGCGCGATAGAGCAGGGGATGGACCTTAGGACCTAGAACGTGGAGGATATCGGCCGGTGCCCAGCCTTTCTCGGCGGCCCAGACAGCGTTGATGAGAGCTTCGTTGTGGAGAGCGCGGTGGGAGTGGTCAGTGTCTTGGTACATGGTCTTCCTTTCGGCTGTGTTCGAATGTGTGTTCAGCAAAGCATGTCGCCCAGACATCCCTTCCTCGCATCGCCCCCACCTTTTGCCCCCGAGATACTTTGCTGAAATGGTCAAACGCCGCCCAAAGTAGTGTCTAATAGAGTGCGCAATTTACGCGTGTATCGCAGGTAAGGTTTAGAGCATGAACAGCCAACATGAATTCGTCCTCCGCACAGTCGAAGAACGCGATATTCGCTTCATCCGCCTGTGGTTCACCGACATCTTGGGCGCACTCAAGTCCGTTGTCATGAGCCCCTCCGAGCTGGAATCGGCATTCGAGGAGGGCGTGGGTTTCGACGGTTCATCTATCGAAGGCTTTTCCCGCATCTCCGAGTCGGATACTCTCGCCCTGCCGGATCCTTCGACCTTTCAGATCATGCCTTTCGACCAGGATGAGCCGGAGATTGCTTCGGCGCGCATGTTCTGCGATATTGCCCAACCAGACGGCCAGCCTTCCATGGTGGATCCGCGCCATATCCTGCGCCGCCAGGTCACCGAAAGTGCCAACGAGGGCTTTACCTGCATGGCTGCACCAGAAATCGAGTTCTACCTGCTGGAGCAATCGCCGGATAATACAAATCTCATCGCGACGGACAATGGCGGTTACTTCGACCAAGCCACCCATGACCGCGCGCCGAGCTTCCGCCGTCGCTCCATGTCGGCGCTAGAGGCCTTGAGTATTGCCACGGAATTTAGCCACCATGAGACCGCGCCGGGCCAGCAGGAAATCGATCTGCGCCATGCCGACGTGATGACCATGGCCGATAACATCATGACCTTCCGCCACGTCATAAAACAGGTGGCTGCTGACCAAAAAGTCCAGGCCACGTTCATGCCGAAGCCTTTTGAACACTTGCCAGGTTCTGGCATGCACACCCACTTGAGCCTGTTTGAAGGAGAGCACAATGCTTTCCACGATCCCGACGATGAATTTTCCTTGTCCCAAACCGCCAAGCAGTTCATTGCGGGCATTTTGGAGCACTCCGTTGAGTTGACTGCTGTGACCAACCAATGGACCAATTCCTATAAGCGCTTGATGTTCGGCAACGAGGCGCCGGGCTCAGCAACCTGGGGCGTTTCGAATCGTTCTGCGCTCGTCCGCGTGCCTACCTACCGTCTGGGCAAGGCGGAGTCGCGTCGCGTGGAGATCCGTTCGCTGGATTCTGCGATGAACCCATACTTGGGTTATGCCGTCTTGCTGGCAGCAGGCCTGCGTGGCATCAAGGAAGGCTACGAGTTGGGCGATCCCGCAGAGGACGATGTCCATCAGCTCACTCGCCGCGAGCGCCGCGCTATGGGCTACCGCGACCTGCCCGTCAGCTTGGACCAGGCCCTGCGTGAGTTTGAAAAGTCGGAGTTTATGGCGGAAGTCCTAGGCGAGCATGTCTTCGAGTATTTCTTGCGTGCCAAGTGGGATGAATGGCACTCCTATCAGCAGCAAATCACCAGCTTTGAGCTCAACCTCAACTACTAGTTAGGCACTTTAAAGGATTTTGATGCGCCCTATTGCAGTTCCCTCGCCGGCCACCCTAGGCCTTACTCGAGCGACGGCAGCTAAAGATCTTGAACAACTGGGCTGGGATAATCCCGAGTCGCTAGAGCTTTTGTGGACGCTCGCAGCTTCGGGTGATCCGGACCTTGCGCTGAACACGCTAATCCGCATGTATGAGGCTGTTCCCGAGCTCGATGGGCAGCTGCGTAGCAGCGAGGAATTGCGCGTGCGCACCTTAGCTTTGCTCGGGGCGTCGACAGCATTTGGTGATCACTTGGCTGCTAATCCCGAGCTGTGGCGGGAGCTGGCCAAGCCCTTGCCCACGCCAACTGAGATGCTGCAGGAGATTCTTGGCGCAGTGGGCGCTCAACCTGCGGATTTTACCGAGGACGCGCAAGAGGAACGCCCCGATACAGCCACGCCGGATTTGAACACGGCCGGCACCTACCGAGCCGCCGCAGGGGACCACAAGGCGGTGCTTAAGTCCACCTATCGCACGCTCATGATGCGCATCGCCGCTCATGATCTTGCGGGTACGTTTTTCTCCCGCAAGGGGCAGTCTGCGCCGCAGCCGCGCTTGGAGTTCCAGGTTGTCACGCGGCTTTTGACTGCGCTTGCCGACGCCGCCCTTACTGCCGCGCTCGCCGTCGCCATCCGCAACGTCTACGGCGACGACCCCGTCGACGCGAAACTGGCAGTCATGGCGATGGGCAAGTGCGGAGCTGGCGAGCTGAATTACATTTCCGACGTCGATGTCATCTTCTTATCCGACGTCGTTACGCCGAAGATTACGCGGGTGGCCTCCGAGTTTAATCGAATCGGCTCGGCCTCCTTCTTCGAAGTCGATGCCAACCTGCGCCCCGAGGGAAAGTCCGGCGCGCTGGTGCGCACCTTGGAATCCCACGTTGCTTATTACAAGCGGTGGGCAGAGACTTGGGAGTTTCAGGCTCAGCTCAAAGCACGTCCACAGACCGGCTACTTGCCGCTCGGCGAGGATTACCTGGCCCAGATCGGTCCTATGGTGTGGACCGCATCCCAGCGTGATTCGTTTGTGGAAGATGTCCAAGCCATGCGCCGCCGCGTGCTGGATAATGTGCCAAAAGAGTTGCGGCAACGCGAGCTGAAACTGGGAGAGGGCGGGCTGCGCGACGTCGAGTTTGCGGTGCAGCTGCTTCAGCTGGTGCACGGCCGCTCCGATGAGACCCTGCGCGTTCTTTCTACGGTGGATGCGCTCACCGCCCTGGTCAGCGCTGGATACGTGGGGCGTGAAGATGGCACGCAGTTGATCGAGGCCTATGAGTTTCTCCGCTTGCTAGAACACCGTCTGCAGCTTGAGCGCTTCCGCCGCACTCACGTCTTGCCTCCCGCCGATGATAAGCAGGCCCTTAAATGGCTTGCCATCATCTCCGGGTTCACCCCGCAGGGCAATAAGTCCGCCGCCGAGCGCTTGGACCAGTACCTGAAGACCACGCGCTTGCGAATTCAGGATCTCCACTCCCGCCTGTTCTACCGGCCGCTGCTTAATTCGGTGGTCTCCATGTCCGCCGACGAGCTCAAGCTTTCTCCGGAGGCGGCAAAGCTGCAGCTGGCAGCACTTGGCTATGTCTATCCCGACCGCGCCTTTGAGCACCTGACCTCCTTGGCTGCGGGCACGTCGCGAAAAGCTAGGATTCAAGCCATCTTGCTGCCTACGCTCATGGGTTGGCTTTCCTCGACCGCAGACCCAGATATGGGCCTGCTTAACTATCGCAAGCTCTCTGAGGCCGCGTATGACCGGCAATGGTTCCTGCGCATGCTGCGCGACGAAGGCATCGTGGGGCAGCGTCTAATGAGCATCTTGGGCACCTCGCCCTTTGCTTCGGACCTCATCATTAGCGCTCCCGACGTCGTCAAGCAGCTCTCCGACGGCGCTTCGGGCCCGAAGCTGCTGGAAACCAAGCCCGAGCAGGTATCGAAGGCGTTGGTTAATTCCACCAAGCGTCATGCAGACCCCGACAAGGCGGTGGCGGTGGCCCGTAGCTTGCGCCGCGTGGAATTAGCGCGCATTGCCGCGGCGGACTTGCTCGGATTTATGTCAGTGCAGCAGGTGTGTTACGAACTATCCACGATTTGGGATGCCGTGCTGGAGGCAGCGCTGCGCGCGGAGATTCGTGCTTGGCTTGGCGACGCCGCGCAAGAGGAACCGCCCGCACGCATCGCCGTCATCGGTATGGGGCGCCTGGGCGGAATGGAGCTGGGCTTTGGCTCTGACGCCGACGTCATCGTGGTGGCCGAACCTAGCGAGGGTACAGACGAGACGGAAGCGGTCAAGTGGGCAATCGGGATCGTCGATAAGCTGCGGCGTCGGCTTTCTAAACCTTCCGGCGATCCGCCGCTCGACGTTGACCTGGGGCTGCGCCCAGAAGGCCGTTCCGGTGCCGTAGTGCGCACGATTGCCTCTTATGAGCGTTATTACCGCGAGTGGGGCGAGGCCTGGGAGATGCAGGCGCTGCTGCGTGCGGCCTTCGTCGCTGGCGATCGCAGCGTGGGGGAGAAGTTCCTAGCTATGGTCGATGGTTTCCGCTATCCCGATGATGGCGTTAGCGAAAAGACCTTGCGCGCGATTCGTCGTATGAAAGCTCGCGTGGATAACGAGCGTCTGCCGCGCGGTGCTGATCGCAACACCCATACCAAGCTGGGGCGCGGCGGGTTGTCCGACATCGAGTGGACCGTACAGCTTTTGACCATGATGCATGCCCATGATTACCCGGACCTCCACGATCCTTCGACGTTGCGCGTGCTGGACGCGGTGGAAAAACACGAGCTGATTCCGCCGGAGAAGGTTCAGGTGCTGCGGGATGCCTGGCTGCTGGCAACCGACGCCCGCAATGCCTTGGTGCTCGTGCGCGGCAAGCGCGTGGATCAGCTGCCGACGCCGGGACCACAGTTGGCCCAGGTGGCCGGTGCTGCCGGCTGGGCACCGGAGGACAACCAGGAATTCCTGGATACCTATCTCAAGACCACGCGGCATGCCCGCAAGGTGGTCGACGAGGTCTTCTGGGGTGAGGCGGAGACCTTCGAGCACGAAAATGCCTAGGCTGGGAAGGCAGAGAATGAAAACTGTCCCAGCATTGAGCTTAAAGAATTGAGAAAGCCATGTCTTTGAATTTGTCGCTTGATATCACCACCGCCACCTTGGCTGACTTGGAGGCCTTCCTAGCCGCCGCTCGGGCAGCCGGGGCCACAGGCAGCGACGCGCTAGAGCTGGAAGACGCGCAGCTTCGCGTAAGCATCACGAAGCCGAGGCCAGAAGAAAATATTCACGCCCCGGCAGATGAACCAGCCACCACACAACCAACGCAGCCGCAGGCTCCGCGTCATTCCCAGCAGCCGCGCAGCGCGTGGGAGCGCACCTTGGGCGATAATGCACTTCGCTCTGTCATCGATATTCTTTCTGAGCGTCTCGACCCACCACGTGGCGGCAGCTCATTTGGTAACTTCGGCCCAAGTATTTAGAACCGCTCTTAGCCAGGATTAGACTTCAAAACTGTGTACCGCAATAAGATCGTCGCCGTGTGGGCGATTGTGGCCGTGTTGGCTATCCTCGCACTGGGCATTGGCGTGTTTGCCACCACTCGAGATAATCCACCGGCTGGTGCGCAGACCGTGGCAGAGGCCATCGGTGGCGGTGTGCTGCAAAATGACAATTCGGCAGCGCCGTCGAATATCGATGAAGAGCGCATGTACTCGCTGGCTGAAGCGCTTGGCATTCCCCCCGAGTCGATGCCGCGCGACATGCTCGAATCCGCGAATCGCTCCGAGTCCCGCGGAACCATGATCCAGGTTTTGCGCAAAGCAATCGAGCAAGGCGTCCTCAATGATGAGGAGGCCGCCGTTATCCTCAAGGCCTTTGATCTGGGCCTGGTCAACCCGGCCGTCGATACCATCGTCGCGGAAAGTTCCCCAGCGCAGTAATCACAGGAACACACAGGTGCCGTGCAGGCTCACGCGAAGCATCTGGCAGGTGCCAGACTTAATGTAATCCTCGTAAATATAACGAATGCATAACGCATTGCGTGTGGAGGAGGAACATGAACTGGCGCGAGAAACTTGGCACCGCGATCGGCGTTTCATTGGCCGTAGCAATTCCGGTCACTGGCGGACTCGGCGTTTCCTATGCGGTCAATGCCATGCCGATAGAATCCAGTGCGGAAATTCCCATTAACTCTGATGAAGTTTCGCAAAGCCCGTTGAAGGAGCCCGGCCAGGAACTCGGGGAAGCGTTGCGTAGCTTCCATCCCGGCCTATAGTGGGCGAGTATGTTGCTGCGCTCCGTCTCGCTAAAGAAACAGGAACTGGATAGCTACCTGCTCCAGCTGCCCATGGTGCAGTACCTGCAGGACCTGCCTTACTTCGAGTTCACCTCGCCCGTGACCTGCTTGGTGGGTGAAAACGGGGCGGGCAAGTCCACGCTTCTAGAAGCAATCGCGCTGCGTCTGCGCTTTTCGCCCTTTGGCGGGCGCTACGACGACGCCAAGCGCATCCGCGCGCCCTTTTCGCGGCCTGTCCGCGGGGTTGAACTGTAAGCTCGACGAGAATCTACAACGTGGCTATTTCTTACGCGCCGAAACGCATGAGTCCGTGCTTGAGGCGGCTAATAGCCCAGACGAGCGCGCCGGGCGTAATACCTTGCCGCGCGAGGTGGACTTGGAGCACCGCTCCCACGGCGAGTCTGTCTTCGACGTGCTGGGCGAGCATATCGACGGCCGCGGGCTTTATATCCTTGACGAGCCCGAAGCCGGATTGTCCGTCGTGCGGCAGATGGCGCTCGTGGCCGAAATTCATCAAGCCGCAGAACGCGGCGCCCAGTTCCTCATTGCCACGCACTCGCCGATTCTGCTTGCCGTGCCGGGCGCGGACATCGTCGAGCTTGGCGACGCCGGTTTCGAGAGGATTTCCTTCGACGCCGCCGAGCCCGTGGCGGCTACCCGGGAATTCTTGGAGGCGCCAGAGGAAACGATAAAGTTCCTGATTACCTAGGAGACGCTGACAACCTTGACCTTCGGGCCAGTGCCTCCGCCGCGCTTGCGCAGGAAGTGCGTGACAGCTACGCCGAGCATGCCCGCAAGCCAAATGATGAGGGAAGTTACAGCGGCCGCGTGGAAGTCGCCCAGTTCGTAGTGTGGAGCGTGGCCACGGCTATCGAGCACCATGCCAAAAATTTGCGCTGCCACCATCGAAGAGATGAATCCACCCATGTTGGCCAAGCCTGTTGCCGTGGCCACCACACTGCGTTCCATGTTCTCGCGCACGATGTCGAAGCCATAGTTCGAGCACGGAGAGCAAAACGAAATAGCCACCATGAGGATGAAAAGGCTGAAGAAGCTGTTGCCCCAGAGGAAGAAAGCCGTCCACGACATTATGTTGAGTGTCGTGAAAAACAGCGCCATCCAGTCGCGGAAACCCTGCGCACGCGAGGAAATCTTGCCGTGGATTGGTCCTAACGCAAACATGCAGATCGTATAAAAGGTCAGCACCGTTCCGGCCTGTACCTTGGAGATTCCTAGTCCCTCCGTCATGAACGGCATTCCCCACAACATGACAAATACAGTCGCACCCAAAAGGCCACAGAAGTGGATGAAAAATCCCTGCCATGCAACGGGGGAACGCAGCACCATGGCCAGTCTGGTGGCCAAGGAATGCGCCTGCGAATTGGGTTGCTCGGCGGGAGTTTCGATGATGCCTAGAGCTTCAGGCGTGTCCGCTACGGCAACCGCCGCAGCTAATGCGATGAGGATGCCCGCCGCACCCAAAGCTACAAAGGCCGTGGTCCATCCGGTCCACCCCAAAAGCGCAGCGAAAGGAATAGCGGAGACGAACTGGCCGAGCTGACCCAACGACGAGGTCACCTGGGTAAACATTGGCGTGCGGTGCAAAGGGAACCAATATGGCAGGATGCGCATCACGGATAAGAAGGCCGTGGCGTCGCCCGCGCCAATCAAAAGCCGAGCGGCAATAGCCATCCAATAATTTGCGGTTAGGCCCAGTGCTACCTGCCCCACGCCCATGATGACAGCGCCAATAACGAGCAGTTTGCGAGGACCATACTTATCAATGAGCACACCCGTAGGAATCTGTGCGAACGCATAGATACCCAACTGCACTGAGGTGAAGACCGCAATGCGAGAGGCATCGACGTCGAAACGCTCCATCGCTTCCAGCCCCGCCACACCAAAAGAGGTGCGCCCGGTAATCGCCACGATGTAGACAAGAATCGCGGCAACCCAAATGGATAAGGCTTTGGTGGTCACAACTTCCCGTGGATTTGGCACAGACATGGCTGATACTTTACGCGTGCCCGACTATGATGCAGGGGGTGAAGTACATTTCTACGCGCGACGCTAACCGTCAGCCTGCTTCTTTTACCGATATTCTCTTAGGTGGGCTTGCCCCTGACAGCGGCCTTTACCTGCCGGAATCCTATCCGCAACTAAACGGCGCTGTGCTCAATGAATGGCGTCAGTTGCTCGCTGAGGAAGGCTACGCGGCGCTTGCGGCAGAAGTACTCAAGCTTTTCGTGGATGATATTCCAACTGATGATCTGGAGGCCATCGCGCAGCGCGCGTACACCCATCCTAAGTTCGCGAGCGAGGAAATTGTCCCCGTGACCGCGCTGGGTGATGGCCTTTTCATCGGCCACCTCTCCGAAGGACCTACCGCTGCCTTCAAGGACATGGCCATGCAGCTGCTCGGCGAGCTCTTCGAGTACGAGCTGGGCCGCCGCGATGAAACCCTCAACATCCTGGGCGCTACCTCGGGCGATACTGGCTCTTCTGCGGAATATGCCATGCGCGGGCGCACCGGAATCCGCGTCTTCATGCTGACCCCGGCGGGCCGCATGACTGCTTTCCAGCAGGCTCAGATGTTCGGCCTTGATGATCCGAATATCTTCAACATCGCGCTCGACGGTGTCTTCGATGATTGCCAGGATGTGGTTAAGGCAACCTCCAATGATGCCGGGTTTAAGAAGGAATTCCGCATTGGCGCCGTTAATTCCATCAACTGGGCACGCCTTATGGCGCAGGTCATTTACTACATCAACTGCTACCTGAAGGTCACCTCTGACAACGAGCAGAAGGTCTCTTTCTCCGTGCCCACCGGCAATTTTGGTGATATCTGCGCCGGCCATATCGCCCGTTCGATGGGGCTTCCCATCGACAAACTCATCGTCGCCACCAACGAAAACGACGTGCTCGATGAGTTCTTCCGCACCGGCAACTACCGTCCGCGCCCGGCGGAGGAGACCTTCAAGACCTCCTCGCCGTCGATGGATATCTCCCGCGCCTCGAACTTTGAGCGTTTCGTCTTCGATTTGCTTGACCGTGATGCCTCGCGCACCGCGGAGCTCTTTGGCCCCAAGCTGAAGGAGGGCGGTTTCCAGCTCAGCACTGAGGAACTGCGTGCAGCCCGGGATGAGTATGGCTTTACTTCTGGTTCCTCCACGCATGCGGACCGCCTGGCCACCATTGCATCGGTCAAGGAAAGTTATGACTACCTGGTGGATCCGCACACCGCGGACGGCATCAAGGTCGCCCGCCAGGTGCAGAAGGAAGAGGACATCAAGACCCCGATCATCTGCCTGGAGACCGCCCTGCCGGTGAAGTTCTCCGAGACCATCGTCGAGGCTATCGGCACCAAGCCAGCAGTCCCGGAGCGTTTTGCTGGCATCATGGATGTGCAAAGGCATGTCACGGATCTGCCCAATGACGTCGCTGCAGTCCAAGACTTCATTCGCAGCTCCATCGCACAGACCGACGTGAAATAGCACCCCAGAGGAGCATAAAAGATGGCACAGGAACAGTTCTCCGGACCGGAATACTTCACCGAGTTCGATCCAGAGAAGTTCATCCGCGATCTCAAGGAGATGGCGGAGATGGAAAAGGAAAACAAGCAAGCTTCCGAAGCAGACAAGAACACCGATGGTGATGGCACGGTCTAGCTCGCGGGTACCACAGATAGCAGCCGCCGTGGCTTTAGCAATTGGCCTCGGCGGCTGCTCTTTGATCCCCACGCAGACGGTGCAGCACGCGCTTGGCGACGCCGCGGCCACCCTCACTGCTGAATCCGCCGCACCGGAGGCGTCGGAAAGCGATGCTCAGGTAAACAACGAGGGTGACGCGGAAGCCACGCCAGCGCAGCCGGAAATCCCCGCCGCGAGCCCCGGTACCTCGCGGCCTGCGCTCTCGCCCATGCCGGCGGGAACCGCGTTGGATATCTCCGCCCAGGAACCGAAACCAGGAGAGTATTTTGACTTCCAGATGTGCACCGCAGCGTGGTCTTTCTCGCTGGAAGATGGCCGCAACTTCGCGGTGACCGCATCGCACTGCGGCAAACCCGGCGACCGTGTGTGGGCCGGAAACGCGCATCGCACCTTTACTTTCCCGGCAGAACCAATTGGGGAAGTGGTCTATTCGGACTTGTATTCCGATACCACCCACGGCCTCGACTTCGCGCTCATCGAGCTGCATGCCGACGTGGGTTACTACACGCCGAAATACATGGAGGCCGGCGTGGCCACAACGGGCGAGCTCCCACAACAGCTGTGCAAGCTAGGGCGGATCACTGGGGAGACCTGTGGCGAGCTAAGCCATGGCCCGGAAAAGGGCGGGCTGAAGTCCGGCGAGATCCGCATGGAAACCACGGCCGCTCGGGCGCGCCTGTGCGGTACCCAAGGCGATTCCGGCGGGCCGATGTACGCCCAACTGCCAGGAGGACCCGCAATCGTCGGCGTAGTCTCTGGCACCACGCAGGAGCTAAAAGGTCAGTGCGCCGAAGCGTCGGACATGGAGCTTTCCTTTACCCCTGCAGCCGATATCGTAGCGCTCATCCCGGAGATTTTGGGCTCTGAAATAGCGCAGGCGGCCTAGCGCGGGCGCGGCCAAAAGCGGACAAAGAAAGCGGCTAGGGTAGTAGGCATGGCAACCCCTGAATACATCCTCAACCTCCGTGAGAAGGTGGGCCACCAGCAGCTATTCCTGCCAGCGTGCACCGCAGTTATTGTCCGCGATGTTCCCATGAACGCGGCGCTATGGGAAGTCCCATCGGTGCTGCTGGTGCAACGCGCCGATAATGAGACCTGGGCGCCCGTCGAGGGCATCTGCGAGCCTGGCGAGGAAATCACCACCACAGCCATCCGTGAGGTCAAGGAAGAAGTCGGTCTCGATGCCACCGCGGAAGCGCTGCTTGGCGTGGGGCAGGTAGGCCCTGTCACCTACGACAATGGCGACGAGTGCATGTTCATGTCCACCGCACTGCGGCTTTCGGTTCCAGAAGGCGCGGAGCCGGTGGTCTCTGACGAGGAAAACCTCGCGGCGCAGTGGTTTTCCGTGGCCCAAATGCCGGCTTCGGTAAGCGCCCGTAACCGTATGCTGATCGGTGATGCCGTGGCACAAATGAAGCATCCGAAGGGCTTTCGCCCACGCATGGGATTTGTAAAACGCAACTAGCAATCGCGTATACCTAAAACCACCTCCAACCTGGATTTCTGTCAGCTCATTGTTTCTATTTGATGGCTGGTGATAGTCTGAAGATCCGTAGGTCGCCGCGCGAGGCGTCCCGCGGATTTTTTGATCTTCAAGGGGTGTCTCGTTGCGCTGAGCTTGCCGCATCAGCAATCAAATTCCTCGAAAGGTGCATGCCATGCCACCTCGTTCCAACCAGAACACCAAAATCATTTTCGTCACCGGAGGAGTTGTCTCCTCCCTGGGCAAAGGCTTAACAGCGGCATCGCTGGGGCAGCTGCTTTCTGCCCGCGGACTCTCGGTGACCATGCAGAAGCTCGACCCATATCTCAACGTCGACCCAGGCACCATGAACCCGTTCGAGCACGGCGAAGTCTTTGTCACCGAAGACGGTGCCGAGACCGACCTCGACCTGGGCCACTACGAGCGCTTCTTGGACCGCAACCTCACGAAGAACGCGAATGTGACCACGGGCAAGGTGTACTCCTCGGTCATCGCGAAGGAGCGCCGTGGCGAGTACTTGGGCAAGACCGTGCAGGTCATCCCGCACATCACCGATGAGATCAAGGATCGCGTGCTCGCGATGGCCGCGCCCGATGCCTCCGGCAATGTGCCGGACGTGGTCATCTCCGAAATCGGCGGCACCGTGGGCGATATCGAATCGCAGCCCTTCCTGGAGGCCGCACGGCAGGTACGTCATGCCGTCGGCCGCGAGAATATCTTCTTCATCCACTGCTCGTTGGTGCCATACCTCGGCACTTCGGGGGAGCTGAAGACGAAGCCGACCCAGCACTCCGTGGCGGAGCTGCGCTCCATCGGCATCGTGCCGGACGCAGTGGTGCTGCGGTGTGACCGCGACGTTCCGGATGGCTTAAAACACAAGATTGCGCTGATGACCGACGTCGAGGAAGAAGGCGTGGTGTCCTGCCCTGACTCGCCGTCCATCTATGACATCCCGGAGGTGCTCTACCGCGAGCACCTGGACACCTTCGTCATCCGCAAACTAGGCCTGCCTTTCCGCGATGTGGATTGGACCCAATGGGGCGAGCTACTGGATCGCGTCCGCAACCCGCGTCATGAGGTCACCGTGGGCATCGTGGGCAAATACATCGACCTCCAGGATGCGTACCTTTCCGTGGCAGAGGCAATCCGGCATGCGGCCTTTGCTCACCACGCGAAGGCGAAAATCAAGTGGATCACCTCGGATGACTGCGAAGCAGACTCAGCCACTCCGCTGGGCGATCTCGACGCCATCGTGGTGCCAGGCGGCTTCGGAGTGCGCGGCATCGAGGGCAAGATCGCCGCGGTGAGCTACGCCCGAGAGAACAAGATTCCTTTCCTGGGCCTGTGCCTGGGTCTGCAGTGCACCGTGCTGGAGGCGGCCCGCCAGGCAGGTATTGCCGACGCCTCCTCGACAGAGTTTGACCCCGAGACCTCTGCGCCAGTCATCGCCACGATGGAGGAGCAGCAGGCGGCCGTCTCCGGCGAGGCGGATCTCGGCGGCACCATGCGCCTGGGCGCTTATCCAGCTGTGCTCGCTGAAGACTCCGTCGTGGCGAAGGCATACGGCACCACTGAGGTCTCTGAGCGCCACCGCCACCGCTACGAGGTCAACAACGCCTACCGTGCGCAGATCGAGCAAGGCTCCGGCCTGGTCTTCTCCGGCACCTCGCCCGACGGCAACCTGGTCGAATTCGTGGAGTACCCCGAGCACCCATTCATGGTGGCCACCCAAGCCCACCCCGAATACAAGTCGCGCCCAACGAAACCGCACCCGCTCTTTGACGGGCTGATTGCAGCGGCGCTGAGCTAAAGGCCGCCGGCCGCTAAGCAAGCGGCCTAAAATGCGTAAAATCCCTGCGGAGAGCTTGTGCTTCCGCAGGGATTTTCTGTGCACCCTAATTAGCAGTCGTAGTACATCTCAAACTCCTGCGGGGTTGGGCGCAGGCGGGAAGGAGCGATTTCCTTTTCGTTCTTGTACTGCAGGTAGGTCTCGATGAGGTCCTCGGTGAAGACATCGCCTTCGGTCAGGAACTCGTTATCTTCCTCCAGGGCGCGCAGGGAAGCCTCAAGGCTGGTTGGTGCCTGCGGGATGGAAGCCTGCTCTGCCGGTGGCAGCTCGTAGAGGTCCTTATCTACCGGAGCGTGTGGCTCGATGCGGTTCTTGATGCCATCGAGGCCAGCCATCATCATCGCAGCGAAACCGAAGTACGGGTTACCTGATGGGTCCGGAGCGCGGAACTCGATGCGCTTTGCCTTCGGGTTGGAGCCGGTGATCGGAATGCGGATTGCCGCGGAGCGGTTGCGCTGGGAGTAGACCAGGTTAATCGGGGCCTCAAAGCCCGGAACCAGGCGGTGGTAGGAGTTCAGAGTTGGGTTGGTAAACGCCAGAACTGCCGGTGCGTGGTGGAGGATGCCGCCGATGTAGTAGCGCGCGATATCGGAAAGGCCACCGTAGCCTGCCTCATCGTAGAAAAGCGGCTTGCCGTCCTTCCACAGGGACATGTGGGCGTGCATGCCGGAGCCGTTGTCACCCGCGAGCGGCTTTGGCATGAAGGTTGCGGACTTGCCGTACTCAGCGGCGGTGTTCTTGATGATGTACTTGAAGGTCTGAATATCATCAGCCGCGTGCAGCAGGGAGTTGAAGCGGTAGTTGATCTCATTTTGACCCGCGCCCACCTCGTGGTGGAAGCGCTCGATCTGGAAGCCGGCGTTCTGCAGGTTGCGCACCATGGCATCGCGGACTTCGCCATGCTTGTCGACGGGCGCGGTGGGGAAGTAGCCGCCCTTGACGCGGGTCTTGAAACCGGTGTTCGGGGTGCCGTCGAAGTTGGCCTCGTTGCCGCGGTTCCACCAGCCCTCGTCGGTGTCTACCTCGTAGAAACCATGGTCGATGTCGGTGGAGTAGCGCACGGAATCGAAGAGGTAGAACTCGGCCTCGGCGCCGAAGTTGCACACGTCCGCGATGCCGGTGGAAGCAAGGTATTCCTCGGCCTTCATTGCGACGTTGCGTGGGTCGCGGGAGAAAGGCTCCAAGGTGAACGGATCGTTGACGAAGAACTTGATGTTCAGCGTCTTGGAGGAGCGGAAAGGATCCACCATCGCGGTTGCTGGGTCTGGCAGCAGGGTCATGTCAGACTCATCGATGGAGGTAAAGCCACGGATGGAAGAACCGTCGAATGCGAGGCCTTCTTCAGCGGCGGCCTCGGTGAACTCCGAAGCGGGAATTGAAAAGTGGTGCTCGGTGCCGGGAACGTCAGTAAAACGAATATCGACGAACTTTACGTCTTCATCCTCGATGAACTTGACGATTTCCTGGACGGACTCGAAAGACACTGTTTGTCTCCTCAGGGGTTTAGAAAAATGTTCTTCATCGAAGTTTACTAGCTTTATCTGGCCTTCGGACGTTAACCCATCGATCTATAGATATATTTCGTTTTCGTGTCTGCATGCAGGGGGCACTAGATTGGTCAACATGGCTGATAAGCGAACATGGCTCGATGGACCCGCAATCCCGGGCGAAAATGATGACTTCGAAGGCCCCGGCGCATGGCCGGGCGAAAAGCTCGGACTTCCTGAGTCTGGCTCCGGGGCGCTGGCGCCGGTGGCCCGCCGTGCAGGGGCGGTTCTCATCGACTGGATCGTGTGCATGCTGCTGGCCAATCTCATCGTGATGTTCACCCACGCGCTGGGCGGCCCTGCATTCCTGGGCTACATGCTGTGGGTCATCGTCGGCATCCTCTGCGGCTGGCTCTTTGCTCGCACTCCGGGCATGCTTTTGCTGGGCATGGGCGTGGCGCGTCTCGACGCCCCGGGGCAAACGGTGGGCTTCTGGCGCGCGGCAGTGCGCACCATCCTCACCGGCTTCCTCTTCCCAGCCGCAATGGTCGATACCGACGGCCGCGGTATCCACGACCGCGCAACCGGCACCGCAGTGATCATGGTCTAGTTCCTCTATCTTGCGGCGTCGCAGGGCGCTTCCTACAAAACCTAAAAGCGGCCCTTCCTTGGTGGATTCCAAGGAAGGGCCGCTTTTGCACAAGTATTATTTGCCCTTACGCTGCTGTGCGCGGCGCATGCGGCGGTTCATGCCAGCCATGTTCTGCGCCTGGCGCGGCATCGGGCCCTTCGGCAGACCCGGGGTGGTGCCTGGCAGGTCATCCATAGCCTCAATCTTGCGGATGGTTGCGTAGGTCTCATCCTTTTTGAAGTTACGCGGGAACTTCATCACGTGATTGCGCAGCTTGGACACTGGAACCTCGTCCTCGCCGTTGCCCACCCAGACCTCGTAGACCGGAACGCCGCCGGCGAGCTTATCCACGCGCTTTTTCAGGGTGTTGAGAACCGGAGTCAGGCGCTTGCGGTCACCTTCGCAGACGAAGATGACGCCGGCATTGCCGATGACGCGGTGGATGAGGTCCTGATGGCGGGTAACGCCGACCGCGGTCTTGACCTTCCAGACGATGCCCACGGTGTTGCGCAGCTGCTGCTCCAGCGCCCACCCCGCAACGCCCGGCTGATCCTCGACCTTTTTGTACATGTCGCGCTCAAGGCGGCGGGTAAACAGCCACATCGCCAGCAAAGCGCCGATGCCGAGGCCCAGGATGAGCATGAACCACTCGCCGTGAAAGAGCAGGCCGATAAGGAAGAACAACAGGCCCATGCCGAGGAAAGCGGCGAGCATGATAGGAATCAATGCCTTGTCATGCTTGCGCTGCATATTGAACGCTTGCCACATCTGGGAACGGGTTTGCTTGCGCTGCTCGCGTTTTGCGGCGCGCTCTTGCTTCTTTGCAGCCTTCAGGCTTGCCTTATCGTCTTGTGCCATGGTTCCTACTTTAAAGGTCAGCGGTGCAAATTAACGAATTGCAGCGGCAGCGGAGTCAGCGTTTGCCGGGGTCTTGACCATGCGGGTCGTTACCGGGGTTTCCTGGGAAGGGCCGTACTTCTCGAGCAGCGTCGAAGCCTCTTGGGCGGTAGCGCCCTTCGAGGTCTCAGCCAGGTGCTGCAAATTCTCTGGCAGTTTGAAACCGCGGGCCTCCATCGCCTGCACGTACAGGCGACCAGCGCGGTAAGAAGAACGCACCAGCGGGCCAGACATGACGCCGCCGAAGCCGAGCTCCTTGGCCAGCTTGGAGTGCTCGACGAACTCCTCCGGGCGTACCCAACGCTCGATCGGGTGGAAGCGCGGGCCTGGGCGCAGGTACTGGGTAATGGTGATGATGTCGCAGCCAGCAGAGCGCAGATCACGCAGCGCCTCTTCGATCTCATCCTTGGTCTCGCCCATGCCCAGGATCAGGTTGGACTTGGTGATAAGGCCAAAGTCGTGGGCCTGGCGGATAACGTCTAGGGAGCGCTCGTAGCGGAATGCCGGGCGGATGCGCTTGAAGATGCGCGGAACCGTCTCCAGATTGTGCGCGAAGACCTCTGGACGCGCCTCGAAGACCTCCTGCAGAAGATCCGGCTTGCCGGAGAAGTCAGGGGTCAGGTTTTCCACACCGGTGTGCGGGTTGAGCTCGTGAATCTTGCGCACGACCTCGGCGTAGAGCCACGCGCCTTCATCCGGCAGATCGTCGCGGGTAACACCGGTGATGGTGGTGTAGTTCAGGTCCATCTCCTGGATGTTTTCTGCAACGCGGCGCGGCTCGTCGCGGTCCAACTCCGCCGGCTTACCGGTGGCAATGTCGCAGAAATCGCAGCGGCGAGTGCACTTATCGCCACCGATGAGGAAGGTGGCCTCACGAGATTCCCAGCACTCGTGGATATTCGGGCAACCAGCCTCCTGGCACACGGTGTGCAGGGAAGCGCCGGACACGCGGGACTTCATATCCTCGTAGCCCGGGCCGGTGCGGACCTGGTTGCGGATCCAGCGCGGCTTCTGTTCGATGGGGGATTCCGCATTCTTCTTCTCAATGCGGAGCATCTTGCGTCCTTCAGGCTTAACAGTCACAAAAACTCACTCTACGGGGTTGGGATTGTCTCTTACTAATACAAGTCCGGTGTGTGGAGGATTATTCCGCACTCTGGGCACGCTTTTGGCGGGCCTTCTCGTTGGCGACCTTAATCGGGTCCGGTGCTGAACCAAAGGTGTGGTCCGCGACGGTGAGCTCACCAGAAAGCGCGCGCTGCAGGGCGTCGAGAAGCGGTGTCGCAGCTTCCTCCATGGAGACATCGCGGCCAAGCTCGAGGCTCAGCGTGGTCACGTCGGCGTCGTCAATGCCGCAGGCCACGATGTGCTCGTAATACTCCAGCGTGTTGGTGCAATTAAGCGCAAGACCATGCATGGTCACGCCGCGAGTGATGCGGATTCCCAGCGCCGCAATTTTGCGATCGCGCTTGGGGGCCTGCGGGTCCGTGGCCTGGGTGGTGGAGGGCACCCACACACCAGACCGGCCGTCGATGCGGCCGGCGGTACGAACGCCAAGCTCGCGCACCGTCTGGATGATTGCCTCTTCGAGCCGGCGGACATAGTCCACGACGTCGACAGGCTCCGCGAGCTTCAAGATGGGGTAGACCACCAGCTGCCCCTCACCATGCCAAGTAATCCGCCCGCCGCGATCCACCGTGATGACCGGCAGACCATTGTCCGGCATATCCTCCGGCTGCGTGCGTTTGCCAGCGGTGTAGATGTTGGGGTGCTCGACCACGAGGATGATGTCCCCGCGCTCGCCTTTTGCGCGCTGGGCGGCAAGCTCGGCCTGGAGATCCCACGCCTGTTGGTAATCCATGCGGCCGAGGTGGCGGATTTCCAGCGCTTCCTGTGACGCGCGAATACTGCGATCAGCGGGGAAGAAGGGCTCACGAGGAGCTGTCATGTGTGATGCTTCCTTAATCTAATAAAACGCGGGGGTCGATACTGATAGTGCCACCCAGGCCAATGCCGGCCCAACACCGGGGTGAGGGGGCAGGTGGAGGCGTAGTCGGAGGCAAAAGAAAAAGCGGGAGGAAACCTCCCGCTTTAGCAGTAAGTGGCTTAAACGCCGTTTGCCGCAGCGTACTCTTCTGCGGTCATCAGCTCGCCGGTCTCAGAAACCTCGACCTCGAAGAGCCATCCTTCACCGAATGGGTCGTTGTTGATGACTGCGTAGTCATCGTGAACAGCCTCGTTAACAGCGGTGACGGTGCCGGTAATTGGGGCGTAGAGATCGGATACGGACTTGGTGGATTCGACCTCACCGCAAGTATCACCAGCGGTAACAGTGTCACCAACTGCCGGCAGCTCAGCGAAGACGACCTCGCCCAGGCGGTCAGCAGCAACGGAGGTGATGCCAACGCGGACGGTTGCGCCCTGTGCGGCGTCAGCAGAAGAGTTGATCCACTCGTGGTCCTCGGAGTAGGAGAAATCTGCAGGAAGGTTAGCCATTGTGATGGGAGTCCTTTCGGAAGATGGTATGTGTTCTTATCTTAACGGTTGTCACGCGTCCGCGAACTACTTTTCGCGCTTGTAGAACGGAAGGGCCGCGACGCTAAATGGGTAGCGCTTGCCGCGGATGTCTACCGCGACGGCGTCGCCAGGCTGCAGGTTTGCAGAGGTATCCAGCAGCGCGATGGCAACCGGGTGGCCCAGGGTCGGGGAAGGCTGACCGGAGGTGACAGAACCGACCTTGGTATCGCCAACGAAGACCTCAGCACCGGCGCGGGCGGCGCGGCGCTGATCGGAGACCAAGCCGGTGATGGCGACCTGCGGACCTTCCTCTGCACGTGCGCGGATGACCTCAGCGCCAACGAAGTCGGCTTCCTTCTTGGCAAAAGCACGCGCCATGCCGGCCTCAACAGGGGTGATGTCGCGGGAGAGCTCGTTGCCGTAGAGCGGCATGCCAGCTTCCAAGCGCAGGGAGTCACGCGCTGCGAGGCCACACGGCAGGATGCCGTACTCGGCACCGGCCTTGAGCAGCTCCTCCCACAGCTCCGGGGCATCGGAGTTGTAGACGATCAGCTCGAAGCCATCTTCGCCGGTGTAGCCGGTGCGGCAGATGAAGGCGTACTTGCGCGCTACCTTGCCGGTCATCGCTGCGTAGTAAGGCAGTTCCATGACGGCTTCCTGCTTGTTGTCCTCGACCAGCGGGATGAGGATTTCTGCTGCCTTCGGGCCCTGGATGGCAATCATGGCTACGTCGCGGGACTCGTTGTTGAGGTCCACGTCGAAGCCCTCAGCGCGCTCGTTGAGTGCCTCCCAGACCACGTCAGCGTTGCCGGCGTTTGGCACGACCAGGAACTTGGTCTCGCCCAGGCGGTAGGTGATGAGGTCATCGATGATGCCGCCATCTGCGGCGCAGATCATCGAGTACTTTGCCTTGCCCACCTTGAGGGTGGTCATATCGGAGATTAGGCAGTAGGACAGGAACTTTGCGGCATCCTCGCCGTTGACCCAAATTTCGCCCATGTGGGACAGGTCGAAAAGGCCGGCGGAGTTACGAACCGCGCGGTGTTCTTCGAGCTCGTTGTTGTACTTCAGGGGCATGTTCCACGGGCCGAAAGCCGTAAAGGATGCGCCAAGCTTTTCATGCTCTGCATGCAGCGGGGAGTTGAGCAGTTCAGACATTTTTCTCCTTTAGAGTTCTTTTCTGCTAGTTCGATTCCGTTAGTTGGCCTCCGCGTCAGCGGAGATCTCGAATGCTTCTGGCGGCGGGCAAGCGCAAACCAGGTTGCGGTCACCGTAAGCCTCGTCGATGCGGCGGACTGGTGGGAAGTACTTGTTGGCGCGTAGGGAGGCAACCGGGTAGGCGGCTTCCTGGCGGGTGAAGGAGTACTCCCAGTTATCGGAGGTCACTGCCGCTGCGGTGTACGGAGCGTTGTGGATAACGGATGCTTCGTAGGCGACCTTGCCGTCGATGATGTCCTGGATTTCGGCGCGGATTGCGCGCATGGCCTCGATGAAGCGGTCCAGCTCGGCGAGGTCTTCGGACTCGGTCGGTTCCACCATGAGGGTGCCGACGACCGGGAAGGACAGGGTCGGTGCGTGGAAGCCGTAGTCCACGAGGCGCTTGGCGACGTCCGCCGCAGTAACGCCGGAGGCATCGGTCAGCTCGCGCAGGTCGAAGATGCACTCGTGCGCGACCAGGCCGGCGTTGCCGGTGTAGAGAACTGGGAAGGAATCCTGCAGGGACTTTGCCAGGTAGTTTGCGCCCAGGATGGCGTGGCTGGTGGCCTGTGCAACGCCCTCGGTGCCGACCATGGCCAGGTAGGCCCAGGAGATAGGCAGCACGCCGGCGGAGCCAAACTTGCTTGCGGTAGAAGGAACGCCCTTTTCAATCGAGGTAGCCTGCTGCGGGTCGATGGAGGAATCGTTCGCATCGGTGGGCAGGAATGGCACCAGGTGCTTGGCGACGCCCACCGGGCCAACGCCCGGGCCACCGCCGCCGTGCGGGATGGTGAAGGTCTTGTGCAGGTTCAGGTGGCTGACGTCGCCGCCGAACTCGCCCGGGCGTGCCCAGCCGGTTAGCGCGTTCATGTTCGCGCCGTCGATATAGACCTGGCCGCCTGCCGCGTGGACCTTGTCGCACACGTCGCGGACCTCAGGGTCGAAGACACCGTGGGTGGATGGGTAGGTGATCATGATGCCGGCGATGTGCTCACTGTGCTGTTCGATCTTGGCATCCAGGTCTGCCAGGTCGATGGAGCCATCGTCCGCGGTAGCAACGACGACCACGCGCAGGTTGGCCAGGGTAGCAGAGGCCGCGTTGGTGCCGTGTGCGGAAGATGGGATGAGGATGACGTCGCGGCCAGCGTCGCCGTTGGCAACGTGGTAGCGGCGGATGGCCAGCAGGCCTGCGAGCTCGCCTTGGGAGCCAGCGTTGGGCTGGATGGAGACCTTGGCATAGCCGGTCAGCTCGGCCAACCAGCCCTCGAGCTCCTCGATGAGCGCGCGCCAGCCGGCGGTGGTCTCTTCCGGAGCATATGGGTGAATGCCCGCGAACTCTGGCCAGGAGATCGGCTCCATGGCGGCAGTGGGGTTCAGCTTCATGGTGCAAGAGCCCAGCGGAATCATGGTGCGGTCCAGCGCCAAGTCCTTGTCTGCCAGAGTGCGCAGGTAGCGCAGCATCTGGGTCTCGGAGTGAATGGAGTTGAAGATTGCGTGGTCCAGCGGAGCTTCCTCGCGAACCAGTGCGGAAGGAAGCGCGGACTGTGCTGCGTCATCCTTGGCCACAGCGTCAGCTGCGATCTCGGCACCGAACGCTGCGGCTAGCTTCGCCACGTCTGCAGCGGTTGCGGATTCGCCGAAGGAGACGGATACTTTGTCGGAGCCAATGGCGCGCACCAGGTAGCCCTGCTCCTGCAGGCTGGACTTGATGGCCGCGGCATTGACGTCAGCGATGGTGACGGTGTCGAAGAACTCGTCCGCTACGAGTTTTACGCCAGCCTCACGAACTGCGTCGGCGAAGGAAACAGCCAGCGAATGGATGTGCTGCGCGATTGCCTTCAGGCCTTCTGGGCCGTGGTAGACGGCGTACATGGACGCTACGTTGGCCAGCAGCGCCTGCGCGGTACAGATGTTGGAGGTAGCGCGTTCACGGCGGATGTGCTGCTCGCGGGTCTGCAGAGCTAGACGGTATGCCGCGCGGCCGTCTGCATCCTTGGAAACGCCGACGATGCGGCCCGGCATCTGGCGCTTGAGCTTGTCAGTAACGGCCATGTATGCCGCGTGCGGGCCACCGAAGAACATTGGGACGCCGAAGCGCTGCGCGGAGCCCAGCACGATGTCCGCGCCCAGCTTGCCCGGAGCTTCCAACAGGAGGAGGGAGAGCGGGTCGGCGACGACGGAGACAACCGCACCGCGGGTGTGCAGCTCCTCGATGATGCCGCGTGGGTCAAAGACGTCGCCCTCGGTGCCGGTGTACGCAATGACGGCGCCGATGAGGTCTTCGCCCACGAGGCCCTCGCGGATATCGAGGATTTCCACCTCGAGCTCGATGGCGCGAGCGCGCTCCGCCGCCACTGCGAGCACCTGTGGATGCAGGCGGGAGTCCAGGATGACGCGGCGGCCCTTCTTGACCGCGCGGGACATCAGGCCGACTGCCTCAGCGGTAGCGGAAGCCTCGTCGAGCAGGGAAGCGTTTGCAATCGGCAGACCGGTCAGGGATTCGAACATGGTCTGGAAGTTCAGCAGTGCTTCCAGACGGCCCTGGGAGATCTCCGGCTGGTACGGGGTATAAGCGGTGTACCAACCAGCATCCTCCAGCAGGCCGCGGCGGATGACGGCCGGGGTAAGTGTGTCGGAGTAGCCTTGGCCATAGAAGGACTTCAACACGATGTTCTGGCTGGCGTATTCGCGCAGCTTGTCCTGCGCTTCATTCTCGCTCAAGGCATCTGGCAATTGCGGTGCCGATGCGGCGCGGATGGTTGTGGGAAGTGCGGCGTCGACAAGCGCGTCCACGCTGTTGTATCCCAGTGCGTTGAGCATCGTCGCTTGCTCGGAAGAATTTGGTCCGAGGTGGCGCGATATGAAATCCATAAGTTCAATCTCCTTTGAAAGAAGCTCCGTGAAGGACGTCATGGTGAATGCCTAAAACATGGCCTAAACCGACCCCAAGTATAAAGCCTATGGCTGTGACCTAAATCGGTTTATCGAAGTCTTTTCGTGCACCACACAGCAACGGCGTGGCCCATGGACGCGTAGGGAGCCTAAAAGTGCCGAATAGAATCCCTACGCAGCCCGTGGGCGAGGAACAGGGCTGAGAAATCGACGGACAGATTAGGGCAGGCCTAACACCCCCGTTTGCGGGGAGATATGTGAAAACCCCGCAGGCTCCCGAGTATCCACAGCAGTGGAAACAGGGGAGCCTGCGGGGCGGAAAACCCTAAACTACTAAGGGCTTAACTCCTTAGACCTCGAGGTCAGCCTCGAAGTCGGCGGTCTCAAGGCGGTCCTTGATGGTGGTGATGAAGCGGCCTGCGTCAGCACCGTCGACGACCTGGTGGTCATAGGTGAACGGCAGGTAGCACATCTGGCGGATAGCGATTGCGTCCTGGCCGTTCTCGTTGACAACAACTGCGCGCTTGGTGATAGCGGCGGTGCCCAGGATGCCGGCCTGTGGCGGAACCAGAATCGGGGTATCGAGGAGTGCGCCCTCGGAGCCGATGTTGGTGACGGTGAAGGTGGCACCGGTGAGGTCGTTCGGCTTCAGCTTGTTGTTGCGGGCCTTGTCAGCTAGCTCAGCAATAGCCTTTGCGATCTCTGGCAGGGACATGTCCTGTGCTTTGTGGATGACCGGCGTCAGCAGGCCACGTGGGGTATCGACGGCGATAGCCACGTTGACGTCTGCGTGGTAGGTCATCTCCTTGGTCTCAGGGTTGTAAGAAGCGTTGACGTTCGGGTGGGAAACCAGAGCCTCAACGGTTGCCTTAACGATGAACGGCAGGAAGGACAGGTTAGCGCCGTGCTTGTCGATGAAGGCCTGCTTGGACTTCTTGCGCATATCCCAGATGGCAGTCATGTCGACTTCCTGGACGTGGGTCAGCTGTGCGGAAATCTGCAGAGCCTCAACCATCTTTGCAGCGGTGATCTCGCGGATACGGTTGACCTTCTGGGTGGTGCCGATGAGCTCCTGCTTTTCCGGATCCACGGACTTGGTGGACCAGCGTGCGCGTGGGTTGGAGGAGCCGGCTGCCGACGCCGCCGGTGCCTCGCCCTCGCCTGCAGCTGCCAGGACATCCTGCTTGCGGATGCGGCCGCCAACGCCGGTGCCGGAAACGGTGGAAAGGTCAACGCCGTGCTTTTCCGCCAGCTTGCGTACCAGCGGGGTGACGTAAGGAACGTTATCGCCGTTGTTGATCTTGGAAGAGCCCTCGGAAGCAGCCGGGGTGGAGGAAGCGTCTGCAGACTTCTCAGCCTTTGGCTCTTCCTTCTTCTCTTCAGCCTTCGGCTCTGCC
>NZ_KV788533.1:0-20398 GCF_001807315.1 Corynebacterium sp. HMSC06D04 | reverse complement strand
CCAGAACACCGGTACCAAAAACTCGCATCTGACAAGACCGACGTATAGAGCTTTTTGAGTTATACCCACAAATGCCCGAGTGAGGTACACCCTATTGTTACGTGCGTTTATACCGGCAAGTTGCATGTAAAATAAGGCAGATTCTGCCATTGTTTTACAAATGTATAGTGGGGCTTAGACCTTACCTATACAGAAAGTGGTGATTGCGGTGTTATCGTCGGATGGTTTCCGTATTGAAAGTCATATTGACTCTGTGCCCGCGTTGGCGCGGGTGAAAAATCTGCATGGCGGGTTGTCGTCGGGGCAGCAGGCGTTGGGCAGGATTGTACAAGCCTTGCTTGCTGACGCCGATGGTCTCGACGGGGCACAGCTGTCTGATTTGGCGCGGGTGGTTGAGTCGTATCGTGATGCGGTCATCGACCAGGAGAATGCCGCCTTTCGACCCTCGCGGAGTGAAGACTAATGCGTGGGCAGCGGGTGGGGTACATCCGTGTCTCGACGGTGGAGCAGAATAATCAGCGCCAGAAAGAACTACTGTCCACGTCTGGAAGTATTGACCGGTTCTTTGAGGATAAGATTTCCGGCCGCACTAAGACTGAGCGCCCTGGGCTTGGGGAGTGTATGGCCTATGTGCGCGACGGTGACGAACTTGTCGTCTCGTCGATTGATCGCCTCGCCCGCTCGCTAACCGATCTTCGCGGTATTGTTGATGAACTCACAGACAAGGGTGTGACCGTTACTTTCCTGCATGAGCACCTCACTTTTACAAAAGACACCACGGATCCACGCGCGGATTTAATGCTGGGCATTTTGGGTTCGTTTGCGGAGTTTGAGCGGGCCATTATCCGCGAGCGGCAGGCGGAGGGGATTGCGTTGGCGAAAAAGGCCGGCAAGTACAAAGGCCGCAAACCCGCCCTAAACCCAGAGCAAGTAGTAGAGATTAAGCGGCGCGTGCTGGCAGGGGAGTCAAAGGCAGCGCTCGCGCGAGAGTTTGGGGTCACCCGCCCTACAGTGTATCGGGCGTTGAAAAACGCCTAAAGCGGCGCAGCCGTGATGGTAGATCAGCGTAGGTTGAACCGGGTCGTATTGGTAAGCGCAGGCACTTTTAGGAAACAGCACCCTGAAGGGTGCTGTTTCTCTGCGCTTGGGTTAGCTGCTCGGGTCGTGGCGAAAACATGTCAGTTGTTAACTACGACTCTCCGAATCCCTGCAAGGAGAGGTCTGTAGATATGTATTGAGTTTCTTGGAATTCGGTCTTTTATTGCCGCGTGCGGGATGAAAGCTTTGCCTAAAAAATAAGTTTAAGCAAGGCTATAGATCGGTATGCACCAGCTTTCCTCTGGTTAGTGACTCTTATTGATAGCGTGTGACATGCTGCCTTTCGGCGATTCTAATTCCCTGCTGGGGATCCTTTGGCTGATTTAGCGCTAGCAATAAAGGAACTAAGCGTTCCTAAGATGGTGCACACTAGAAGGATTAGGACTATCCACACCCATGGTATTGAAACGGTAGGAGTGAGATCTTCTCCCCGCAGTAGCGCTTGTGCCCCCGTCAGTCCGATCAAAGTTCCTAGTAAAACTCCTGTAGTTGAACCCACTGTTGATACGACTAAGGCTTCGGAGGAAAAAGTTTTCAGAACTCCCCTTCGATCACTTCCAAGGGATCGAAATAGTTTAATTTCATCACGCCTTTCAATGATCGACATATTGGTAGATATAAGCATCCCCAGTAATGAAACGAGAACAATAAATCCAGCGATGCTGAGCATTATTGCAGCGTAAGAGTAGAGAAGATTAAGCGCATTTGTTCTCCCACCTATGGAGCCTTCGATTTCAAGCCCATAGCGAGAAGCCAAATTCGATACAGCATCTTGCTGTTGTTTATCTGGAGTAGAGCTACTGAATCGAATCCATATCTTGTCTCCTTCCTGAGGGGCTCTGAGCTGGTCGAACGTCGACTTTGTGATAAGCGGATCGCTAAAGCCTGCTTCGCTAATCTTCACCGTAACTGGGATCTGATGATTCCCCTTTTGAAGGGTAATTGTTTCGCCGTCCGCATAACCATAGATCTTTCCTAGGAGAATTTCTCCATCCCCCAGAGAAGGGATTACATCTTTATCGCGCAAAGCATTGGGAGCTTCTTGCGTAAGTCCTGCAACTACTAGCTGTTCGGAATTCTTACCGTTAGAAACGGCATTAACTGTCGCAAAGGGGAGGCTTTTGGCTGCAGATATATCTGAAATAGATTGAAATTCTTTAATCGTAGAAGGATCGGTTCGTCCACTAAGAGTGGCGTCTATTGGAGCCTGGTGATTAACATAATCTAATGTTGAATCGATTCCAGTGGCTAATCCGACGCTAGTCATAGCGGCCAAGCCAGTCCCTATCGTTAAGGCAAGTGCTGAACTAGCTGCTCTTCCGCTATTACGTCGGATATTTTCCATTCCAATTTGGTATGAAACACGTGGCGATGAAGAAAGCCAGCTACAAAGTTTCCCCCCCAGTAGGTATAGCGCGGGTTGTAGGGCAAGAATTAAACCGATAACGAGGACGATGGCGCCGATAATCGTCAGCAATACTATTCCACTTGTAGCACCAAAAATGGTAAGCGATATACCTAAAAAGAGGAAGAAGATTGCACTGAACAATTTTTTCCGAGAAGGGGGAAGGGTAGCAGACGCTTCGCCAATTCCGCCGACCATTAGCGCGGGGGATACTTTGTTCGCTGATAGAGCTGGTTTCAGTGAAGCGATGATAGAACTTAAGACTCCTACAATGGCCACCGTAAGTGCGCTAATAAAACTGAAACTGAATTGAATCCTTGCCCCTAAGAGCGAATCAGTTATTCCTGTATAAAGTTTGACGATCATCACGCCTGCGCCTAAACCTATCAGCGACCCTAAAAGGCCTACAAAGAGCCCCTCGCGTATTACCCGTAAAGACACTTGACGCTTGGAGGCGCCTAAAGAACGCAAAAGAGCGAACTCCTTTTGCCGTCTCAACCCATAGGTCTGGAAAATGTTGGCTATCAGCAGAGAGGATACTACTACTCCGATCAATCCAAAGATAGCCATCACCTTGGATATCAATCCAACCCCAGATGACGTTTGTTGCGTGATTTCTTTAACAGCCTGTTCTGGCTCAATAAGCTTCAGTGAGCCATTTTGTACCTGTTGGAGACTTTGGACAGAGTTCTGCAGGCCTTTTCCGTTTTGGCTGGAGACAAAAATGTAATCTACACCTTGCACTCCACTAATTTCGACTGCATCGTCAACGGTGGTGTACATAGTAGGAGTACGGGCATCGGCGATTTCGGGAGAGTCTTTTGATACAACTCCCGTAATGTGAACGTTTGAAGCTCCTTGATACTGCGAGTCTGTTACCTTCCAGTTTGAGCCTGGAGCGAGATTGTATTGCTCGGCAAGGCTCTGGCTGATTAATACTTCCCCGGGTTTGTTTGGTGACCGACCAGAGGATAACTGGAAGTTATTTTCGTTTGGATGGGATTCGAGAATGATAGTGCCATCGGTACCTTGTGCAGCAGAACGAATGGCCTCTTGCTTGAATTCTTGTATCGAGACGTTAGTGTCCAAGCTCTGAATGTCTGCTAGAACTCCTCGGTCAACCCTCCAGTGATTCTTGGGGGTTCCCTCAAATACTAGATCGGCGTTGCCGACCAGTTGTCGCGCACCTGTTTGCATTCCGCTTTTTATCGAATCGCCGAAAACTAGGGATGCACTAAGCAAGCAGGTCCCAATAGCTACCGCTAGTATTGATACCCAAAAACTCTTTAAAACGTAGAAGCTTTTCGCTTTAATGTTCTTCATTGTCGGAAACGGAGCAATTCTTTGATTCCGTGCCGTAGTCATGCGACTACCTTTCCATCACGAATATTTATAACCTGCGATGCCCACTTTGCTGCCTCAGGGTCATGAGTGACCATTACAATTGTTTGCTGTTGCTCAGAGACACCCCTTGACAAAAGCTTAAGGAGAGACTCACTTGTTGCCTCATCCAATGAACCTGTCGGTTCGTCGGCAAAAATAACGGTAGGCCTGCTAAGAAGAGCACGTGCTGCAGCTACTCTTTGCATTTGCCCCCCTGACAGTTCTGACGGCATATGGTTGAGGCGCTGTTTAAGCCCTAGAACCTCGATGAGCTCCTCAAAGTATGTGAAATCTGGCTTCCGGTTCGCTAGCCTAAGGGGTAACAAAATATTGTCACGCGCGGTCAAGGTCGGAAGCAGATTGTAATCTTGAAAAATATATCCAATCTTTTCTCGGCGTAAGCGACTAACTTCGCGGTCGGTTTTTCCAGTAATCTCGTCATTTCCTATGAAGACATGGCCGCTAGTAGGCTCTTCAAGACCAGCCAAGCATTTAAGCAGCGTAGATTTTCCCGATCCGGAAGGGCCCATAATTGCAACAAACTCTCCTTTAGGAATCAGCAAATTGATGTCGTTGACAGCACATACTTTCTCGCTTCCGCGAATATAGTGTTTTCTGACGTGTTGAGCACGTACAGCTTGAACCATGATGTTCCTCTCCTTTAAATGCTCTATCATCTACCCAGTGGCGCGCTATTTATGATGGCGCCTGTATTAATCCGAATCCGTAAAATTGATCTTTTCCTTTAACTCCGAGATCACGGCTTGTGTCGTAAAGGTACTGCTCGACTTGTTTTGCCTTCCAGTCTGGGTGGCTAGAAATTACTAAAGCTGCGGCTCCGCTTACATGTGGGGCAGCAAAAGAAGTTCCACTTTGCGGCACAAACGGAGTACCCGAGGCTAAAGGAAAAGGTGCCAGAATCCATTCTCCCGGAGCCGAAATATCGATATCTCTGTTTCCATAATTTGAGAAATCGATTGGGGACAAATCTTCAGAAACAGCCCCTACTCCAATTACTTCATCGAAGGAAACAGGCCATCTATTTTTTCCGGTAGAGCTAGAAACATAATCAAGATCAGCCCCCTCGTTCCCCCCAGATGCAACTAGAAGGGTATTTCTTGAATGAGCAAATTTGATAGCTCGTTGAATAGCTGTATTTGAAGCTTCAAAACCGGCTGATTCAGGTCCCCAAAAAATCCATGGGTCAACCGCAATAGACATGTTTAAAACGTCGATGTCTTGGTTAGCTGACCATACAAGCGCGCAAACCAGATTGGCGCTGGACACGGTATTTGATTCGTCAATTACTTTTAGCGAAGCAAGTTTTGCTCCCGGTGCGACTCCTCGAGCACCCCATTGATTTTTACTCGCTGCAATGATGCCGGCTACGGAGGTTCCATGACCCATGGTGTCAGTTAACGCGCGTTTAGAAGAGCTATCTGCGACTCCACCATGGCTGCAGTCCACAGACTTTTTTTCATCTATCGCATCTATTAGGTCTGGATGTCTTGCATCTATTCCTGAATCAGCAACCCCGACAAGGGCACCTTCTCCCGATCGTGAATCACTGTTTTTAGCGTTAATAGCTGATAAATTCCACAAGTCTTCTTCCGAATTAGGAATCTCAGTTGACAGAGCAGGCGAGGAATCCATTGTTGGAGCTGTTTCGCTTTGCGAGCCTCTCTCTCCTATTTTACCAACAGACTCGACAGCTGAACTTGCTGAAATAGCACGTAGCTGGGATGAGCTACGGAGTTGTGCAGTTACTACCCCTATTTCAGGCCAGACGACTAAGACATCGGCACCTGCAGCACGAACTGCTTTAGCTGCCCTCTTAGACCACCCGGGGGTTTGTCTACCAGCATTCACTATGTATGTACCTTCGACGAACTCAGCTTCGGATGTAACAGAAGCCCCCACTACGGTAGAAGTTCCGCTTGGAGGCGTCTCATCCGCCAGCGTATAAGCTGATGGGTGCAACATTAGCCAACCCCCCAGGAAGACAGAGACTAGTACTTGTATTTTTGGAAAGCGCTCTTTTATGTACGCGGAGGACATTATTTAAAAACCGCCTTCCATGTAGGATAGAAATGTTCTTTCTTCTTTGCCGTAACCTCTGCTTCAGCAGCCTCTTTCCATATCAGCTCGAACAAAGGTTCAAATTCCACCGATATGTTTCTCCCAGTGCTGATCACTTCTCCTTGCTGCTCTATCCAGGAGTAGTATTTTGCCGCCCTTCCAGGAGGAGCGTACTCTCTTCCGAGAAAGCATCTGTGCTTGATCCCATAACTTGTGCATACTGCAGACATGAAAAGACCAGCATGGATTGCTGTGCTCATAGAATTCAAAGTAGGGGAGAGCCCCCACATTAATTGAAATACTTCTTTCGCTGCAGGTGGAGTGTTGCATCGTCGTTTTATGCATAGAGCATTAATGTCTTTGCCATTTAGGTGCTTGACAATTTGTTTATCAAGAGAAATTATTTCTCGTGTTCTCCGTTCATGGAGAAAGTACTTTTTAAAAAACATAATCTGGTTTGATTCCTTTCCGGTTTAGCTCAAACTGTCTATCCATTCCGCTTCTATGTGGAATAGCTTTTTTCGATCTTCGATATTCTTAATAAAATGATCAGAACGTTCTAGCCTTAATAGACTTGCACTTCCCCCATATGCACGAATTGCCTCATATAGAGCAAGAGACTGCCATGGCGCTGTGTTGCAGTTTGAATCTTGCATACTTGTTTCGATTAAAAAGTTAGTATCGGAAGCTCTTTTGACATTGTTAATTACGTTGAACTCTTCGTATATTTCTTCATTTCCAGCGATGCTTTTAGGAAAAGTCTGAAAACCAAGCGGAGAATTTGAACGGTTGTAAGATCCATTCCGAAGAATTAGTCCTAGGAAGCGCTCCTCGCTTGTTAAAAAAGCAGTGGCTGCAGCAGTAGCTCCAAAACTATATCCGCCTAGAACTGCTCTACCCCATATGATTTCCTCTTGATCAGCTAGCTTTCTTAAAGAAAGGCGTAACAGATTACTGAAAGAACCTTTCGCATATTGAGCGTCTAGCCCTGCATTTTTATAGAGATCAATTACGTATACATCACGTTGCTGTGCATGTGCCCACTCAGTCGATCCAACCGGAGGTGTTTGTTGCGTTTTGACTGAGCTAAGGCCGCTTTTAGTGCTAAAGCCCGACGGTGGTGAAGGAAACGGAGATATGCGGAACCATATAAGCGGAGACAAAGAACTAGGTGGATCAGCTAAACGATTTGAGCTTGCATAAATTTTACAGATCCGTAGTTGCTCATTCTGATAAAGAATCTCCCGTTGAAGGACAGGAACAGGTGGAATATCCGCTTCCCAAGTGGAGATTTGCTCCTTTCCCCCTGAATCAGGGTTTACTAAAAGAAGACTACTCTTTTGCTTATTGTTAACTTCGCTTTGCTCAAGCTCCAATCGCGGCATCACAGAGCTGCATTGATTCTTATCCTCAAAAACAGGACATGCTACTTTTAACATTGCCTTTTGCCATTGGTTTAGAGTAGTTTTTTCGACTACATCCCACTCTTTTTCCTTTAATGAAAACTTGGCGGAAAGGCACGTGCCTTCGTAAAGATATTCTTCTAAGCCTTTCTGGCTATCTACGTACGCCACGTAGACGTATTCTTTTCCTGTGTTTACAGAAAAATCAAGAAATACTGCGCTTTCTCCGATAGCTTCGTTTTCTTTTTCCGTCATGAACCACCACCGGGCTAGAGAAGCTGTGTATAGCTGATTTATTAGCCACTGTGGCCACGCATCAACAGTCCACGTCAATAGGTGCTCGGATTGCCAAGAATGAATATCAAAAACGCCAGTGCTAAAAAGGCCAAGGTGAGAATTCTCAAATGATATAAAAGGAACCTTGGAGATTGAACGATGACCTATGAGAGAGGAAGAAGGTGAAAGACCCCGCACCCGTGAGCGTAAAATTTGCGGATTTTCTTCATTGATTGAAATGTATCCAACAGGGCGTCCCTTGTTGGGTGTGCACTCAATTCCTCGCAATTTTCGATTTTCGGCGTATGGCTGAAAGCTCCCCATCAAAACAAAGGAAGCCGAGAGCGCTCCCTTCCCAGTTGCTGAATAGACACGAGCAATCGATGGTTCACCATTTTCCCCTACCACTCGATGTGTTTCGCTATTAAACGCGAATCGTTTCCAGGAGAGTATCTTGTCTTTCAAAGGATCGATTCGACTGGTTACGAATGGCTGTTCCTCCACTACTATTGCATCACCAAGACACGTCCATGCGGTGAGCTTCTGTGAATGCCACCCTTTACCAAGGCTTGCGGTGAATTTTTTACGGTGCCACATTTAGATCCTTAGAATTTATATTCTCCACTTGTTCCCTTGGCTGAAACAGTATTTTCTGTGTAGCAGCTCTACTCATTTCGCGTTGGTGGGATACAGCTAAAACAATGCCGTTTTCTTGGAACTCGCTAATTGCCGCAAATACTTTTTCCCGGCTCTCTTCATCTAGGTGAGCGATAGGTTCATCTAGTGCCAAGACGAATGGACGAGTTAAAAGCGCTCGTGCGATTGAGAGTCGCATCTTCTGCCCACCTGAAAAACGTGTTCCTTGATGGCCAACATCGGTATTTAGCTGATTGGGAAGACTTTCGATCTCGTTTTTGAGCCCGACTTTCTCCAAAACTGTCCAAATCTCGGAATCAGTTGCATTTGGGACCGCTAAACGAAAATTCTCCGCTAGCGAGCCAGATAGAAATAGAGCATCTTGAGAAACTAAGCCAATTTGTGGGCGGCTCGGAGATAATTCTTTCCCTTCAAGGAAGACGCGTCCAGAAAGGGGAGGGATCTCGCCTACCAGCGTATGCAAAAGGGTGGACTTTCCGATCCCTGAAGCTCCTTCCAAGACAGTAAGTGATCCAACTTGCCCCCTAAAGGAAACTGGTCCTAAGCATTTCTTCTGCTCGTAACCAACTACCAGGTTCTCTACCCTCAATGTTGGTATTACTCCAGGCTTGATTACATGTTGTAGACCTTGATCGGTAAAGATATGGTTAGTCTCTAACCGGTCAAGTGTTTTATAGATTCTGCTAAAAGCAGCCATTGAAGAAGCAAAGTCCGCACGTATCCCCGCAATGTCCTGCAAAGATCCATAAATTATAGGCATTAGAGCGATTAAAGCCGCCAGATCTCCGACTGTCATCTTTCCGGAGGTCACCTGTACCCCCCCGACGAAATACGTGGTTATAGTTAAGGCGCCAGCCATTAGCCCTACTAATAGTCCGTAGCTGCACTGTACTCTAGCGGCTGATAAAGTTGCCCTTTTACCAGTCTCAATGGATGATTGAACTCGGTTGTCCACAGCGTTTTTGTTCAACCCTGTACGCAAGAGCAAAGCTGTAGGCTGATCAGCTATCTCTCGGCTTATTTGTAGAATTTTCCCATTGCTATGTAGCGCCCAGTTTGCGACTGGGGATATCTTCCTGCCAACAACCTCCGAGGTAACGATCATTATTGGAAACGCGCAAATAGCAATTGCAGCAGCCCAAGGAGTTATGGAAGTGATCGCAAATCCACCGAAGATGACTGCCGATACGGTAGACGTAAGCGTGCGCAAAGCGTTGCTAGTAAGAGACTGGGCCGATGCGACGTCAGAGGTAAAGTTAGATGATATGTCACCAACATTAATTTTCCCTAGCTCAACGTAGGGAGCTTTTGCCGTTGCTTCCGCAAGTTGTTTCCGTAGTCGAAATACCTGCCTTTGGCCCAGCCAAACGCTCAGATACTGACTCCATGCAGTCAGCAACGCCGAGAATAAAGTCATGGTGGCAGCTAAGGCTATTAGAGAAATACGTGCTACAGATACATCAGGCTCAAGGAGAGAATCAACGAACTTTCCCAGGATAATTGGGGTCAGTGTAGATGCTCCAGAGCTAATAACTAGAACCGCGCCGATAGCCATTATGGGCCAAGTATCAAAACTAACAAACTGTAGAACACGCTTCGTTAATCGCCAATTCCAGTCGTTCCCAGAGCTTTTTGCCGTGTTGATAGTCAAACTCATATAGCCTTTGCGTTAAGATTCCGGTGTGCCTCTAACAACTCACGGATAGAAGTCATTCCTGAAGACACCAGTGCATAAACAGGGGTTCCCCCACTGACGGGAATTGCCGTTGGGTACCCTTTTCCTATAGCAGCATCCAAAACAACATGCGGAATTCCTGGATTGTCCTTATCTACCCAATGGACATATTTCTCTTCTCTAAACTCCAGACGACGTAAGGCGTGGCACATAGCACAATCTTCAGAAGTGAGAATAAATATTTCATCCCATTGTTGGCTGGTCCCTTGAAAGTCCCGACTCGATTGTGTGGACTTTCGCTTAATGAGTTGCAAGAGCGTAATCGTCAACGTTACTGTGGTGAAAATTAAGAATAGACGCCAATACAAATTGGGACGTTGATAGGTTGGTCCCACAAATATAGACGTAGATAAAAACGCAGCTAATATCACCATTGTCAGAACATGCAGTGGTCCAACCTTTGGGTTAACAGCTCCAAAACACCCACACTCTTGCCCCCAAAGGGTTATGGCTCCAACGGAGATGGAGCCAATTAGAATCGCTAAGACTAGACTAGTTATCCCCTGTAAAGGAGAGAATACATAGACTAGCCCTCCCAGAAATTCCATTACAACAACGAACCAAACCGGCAAATGAAACCATCCAAAATTGGGGCCAACGGGCCAGACTAGCTCCCCACTTCGAATAGCCCAAATTTTTGCAGATCCTGTCGCAACGAGAAGGATAGCTGCAAAAGCGCTAGAGAAAAACCAGAAATTTTCCACGTCTACACCTCCCTGAACCCAAATGAATCTCTAAAGTCCTGTTGCTCTTTCGTTCGTGGCTCAACAGCCCCCGTTAATAAACCTGCGGCTTCTATGGTCAATTCGACTATTGAAACTGTCTCCGTATCTAAAAGAAAATGCCCACCATATTCACCACGCGCTAAGATGAATTTTTCATCCATGTTTAAGACTCGCTTCCCATAGTGCGTAAAGAGAAACCACGTGTTCGCTGAGCGCATGGGGCTCATTTAAGACCTCATACACGGTGTTTGTTTTTATCAGTCCTGCTTGAGAAAATATCCCTGATTTGATGACTTCATATACGTCGTCTTTATTCTTAGACAACCTATCCAGTTTTATTTTTCGACTAATAATTTTAGGGTCAGGTACGCTTTCTTTGAGGTGCAACGAATCCACTATTGCCGATCCATTAATAAACCGGCCTTCCTCTATTTTTGCACGATCAGAACATTTCAATTGATTCACCGAATACATAATTTGGGGATGCCGCAGAAGATCAAACACTGCAAAATACCCCTTAAAAGACCAGGGGTCAGCAATGTTTCTGCAAAAAATAGTCGCTTGCGAAAGTATTGACCGCTCACGACGACTAAACTTTTTTAGAAGATCGGACCATTCGGTGAGGCATACCATGCTCCTGATCGACAATTCATTCAGAGCAGTTTCAGTAATCCAAGGGGGGGCTATTGAATTAGGTTGATACGAGCTAGTGTCGGGTTGTTCAGCCTCAGACGTACTTGCAGATCTTTGCTTCTTTCGATCTCTAGAATCGTTTTTTAGACTAAACCGATGGAGCTCACTTTTTTTGAGAGTACTTTTATCGTAACCATGACATAAACTGCCAATTTCCCAGCTTTCTACCGCCAGATAGCAATAGAGAAGTTCAGCTATACATAATTGTGCTTCCATCGCTTTAACCTGTTGAAGGCTTTTTGTTTTCCAAACAGACAGATCTTTGACACTAATTTGTTTTGCCAAATAGGTAATCTCGCAGAATTTCGACGGTAGTTGGAAAAGTCCCAAGTCGATATCCGAAAGAAAGTCCTTCAAGTGAAGATCCCTCTCAACAGGGAGAGTCGTAGCGTAGCCATCTCCCGAAATTGATGACAAACCTATTTCGCCTGTTTGGGAATTTTTGTAGATTGGGCAATGCTCTGCCCCCAATTTCGATTCAAGCTCGTAAGTTTGCTTTGGAGATCGCGGAAGTCCAGCAGTTAACGCTAGTTCGTCGATAATCTGCATTATGAAGGCCACTTTCAAAAGTGAGAACACCTGAATCGGCGCTGGTTTCATTAACGCTAAAACAGGTGCTCTTAACTAACATGATGTATAGGTAGGTGTCGTTTAACGCCCCTGTCCTACCAAAGGAGGGCTTTATTTGCAGACACAGCGACGGTTAAAAGACCAGATAGAGCAGTAACCGTTGTTGTAACCAATGGATCGGCAATAGTCACTGCACTTGTAATCGTCTGGGCAGCCGAATCCATCGGCCCCTTCAAGAGGGGCAAGCAGTTCATTTGAGATGGTTGCGTCGATGGTCGCAACATTGGAAGAAGTGTTTCGAATGAAAGTCGACATGATGTGTGTCTCCTTAAACTGTAGAAAATGACCTTGCTGCTATCTTTAGCAGCGGTTGAAGAATATCACCGAAACAAACTGATTGGGGGCGAAGAATTTTCCACTCACGCCCCCCTGCAACCTAGAAATGAACATTCGAGGAAACATTTTCACTCTAATGAGCGGCACGTTGCCCAAGCTTCCATTTCTTCTTTTTAAGAGCTATTTCTCTATGTACTTAAGGTGCTAGAACTCAGAGTAAATCATTGTCCCTGCTCACAGCTTTCTTTCTCTAAAGGCGAAAATTTTTCCGCTTTAGCTTAAATAAAACCGTTTGCAATAATTAAGAGGAATTCGCCTACTCCGGATACATTTCCCTTCATTAGTATTGACACTTTATTCTAATAAGAGTGGTAGATAATTGTGTACAAAAGTTCCCTTTTGGAGAGAAATCTGCCATCGGAAATGAATACCGAGAAAGAAACCTAGACTTTATACAAGCGCAATCCTTCCTTAGCTGAGGTAGGAACTAGTGCTGATAACACCCCAGCGGAATCATTTAACGCCACACTCAAGCGGAAAGTACTACGAGATCGGAAAGTCTTTGACAATCCGATCACGTGTCGGCAGGAAGTCTTTCGGTGGCGCATGCGCTACAACACGCGCCGGCGGCACTCCCGGTGTAATCTTGTGGCTCCTGATACCTTTGAAGCCGAGACTTCAGCTAAACTAACTAGAGCAGCATAGCTACCCCCGACGTGTCCACTTTCCGGGGGCCGGGCCCAGCTTTGAATCATCTACTCGATCCACAATAATTCATGATTACTAGTTTCTGTTGCATGTTAAAGCAGCATGTAAAACCGATGCTTTTTCTAGCAATCACACTCTCCGCAATAATGTACGGCGCCTTTAAGGCAAATAACGATCCCGTTTATATACGGTGGTTGATAATAGTCGCTGCAATTGCCCTCCTGATGACATCGTTCAAATACGCACTGCCATCTGGGTGCCTGTACATCATCTTATACGGGATAATTTCATACGAATCCCAATTTAGTAGTCTTATCGTAGTATTTATTGCCCCGGTCATCGTATGCATTTTGTCTCATATAAAGGGGCTTTCTTATTCCATTCCGGTAGGCCTAGCGTTGTGGTATGTAGGGAGTATCAATCTGTTTGAAGGAGATTTACTCCCCCACGACTGGATAGGCTCGTCAATTTTATTCTCGCTTTTCGGCGCTTCTATCGCAACTGAAGTTGTATTGCGAAAAGCCACTATTAAAAGCGAGGACGAAAAAGAAAAGCTTCTAGAAAGTCGAGATAGGGAACGTCTGGCAATGACACGTACCCTACATGACAGGGTGGCAACATCTCTTACATCATGCATTCTGCGGCTCGAGGAAGTTCTTCTTAGCGACAAAGTTGCTCCAGAAGAAGCCAAATGCATTCGCTTAGCAATTAACGATTCCAAGAGCGCGATGAAAGAAGTTCGCACGCTCATTAATTTCTTCCGCCAAGAAAATGAATCACACCCCGAAAGCTCAACTCAGAAAAAACCTACGATCTTCTATATACAGTCTTCCATTGACTTGCTCCAACAACACGGGTTTCGTACGCAAGTTCAATATTCAAATTTACCACCTAACTCGAAAGTTAATAACCAGGAATTGCTCCGAATCGCAATTACAGAAATTACCGTTAACGCCCTTAAATATGCGGCCCCCAAAAGCTGCATTGACATCCAAGCAGAGTTCTCGAGCAATACAGGAACCACTAATCTTCTTTTTTCAAATGACGTAGCAGTAAAACAGTCAGATTCATCAATGACTAGTGGGTTTGGTCTAGAAGACCTACAATTTCTCTTTCGCGCAGCCGGGGGTAATCTCTCTTTCCATCCACGGGAAAATCGTTGGAGCGTAGGACTTTCTATCAATTAACCACCTTTAAAGGTACTAAAGTTCCTCTTTTATTCTGAGCTTCTATCTTTAAACCACCAAGCAAGAAACGAGTGCTAGCGTTTTTCCTGAGTGTTTTGCAAGCAAAGGAGTAGCCCATGAAAAAGGCGCCTAGAATTGTAGGAATTTTAGTAACATTGACAGCGTTGGCAGTACCCCCATTGCAGGCGAACGCGGCACCAGTCCGTTCCATCAACACTGAGCATAGCGAAAGAACAAATTTAATGACTTTCGCCGTATCCGATATATTTTCCTGCAAGCTTCACCCTACCCGTTTATGGTGCCACTAAAACAGTGCCGAGTCCTTCCTCACGTAGAGTCGCCTCGATAATGATCGTAGATGACGATCCTCTGGTCTTGAAGGTGCTCAAAAAGGTGTTTTCCCAGTGTAAAGATTTTAAAGTAGAAGCTACAGTCCCCAGCGGATCGGACGCTATAGATATCCTAGAAACAGCCTGTGTAGATGTAGTGCTGGCAGATATCCACATGCCGCAAATGAACGGTATCCGTCTTTTAGAAAAACTCCAGAAGATGCAGAGCTCACCTGTATTTGTTGCAATGACGGCGCTTGACAGTGACCGCGTACTCCTTAAAGTCCTACAGGGAGGGGCAAAGGGATACATTTTAAAAACTCAGCCACCAGCGCTCGTTGTACAAGCGGTTCGAAGCGCACTTCGGGGCGGAGCTTTGATATCTCCAGAATCCTTAGAAAGGCTACTGAATTCTTTTTCACCTTACCCGAAATTGAAGAATCCACATTCTCCGGCCAATAGCGCAAACAAGTTAGGAGAATCTTTATCGGATATAGAGCAAAAAATCATCTCTCTTCTATGTCAAGGAAAATCAAACTCTGATATAGCAGCAGCTATGAGTTATTCAGAGTCAACAATTAAAAAGAGAGTCTCTATTCTCATCCATAAGTTTGGGTGTTCATCACGTCTTGATCTTGTAATCCACCTATTAGAGATATCGTAAACATAATTCCAATATTATCGCTGCTAAATTGCTTGTACATCAGACGCACTTCCATTTGGCTGCTATCAGATTCGTCCAATGAAAGCCTTAGGTCAAGTCCTGTGTAGCGGTGTAGCCGGTTGTACTTTCGGCTCGGTATGAAATTCAAGATTTGGTTAGGTAGTTAGCTGTTGGTGATCATCATGATCGTCTCCTGCGCAGTGCATGAGTTGTTTGGTGTGTTCGAGTGCGAACAATGACATGTAGCGTTTTGCTGAATCCAATCATCGTGCTACTCGGCAAGAACCGCTCCGACAAGCCGGATGATGGATTCGCGGTTCAGGAAGCTACCAACAACGTCAGTTCGCCGGCGGAGCTTTCGGTTTAATCTTTCGGTGGGGTTGTTCAACCACACTTTTGTCCACACCGGTTTCGGGACTGTGGTAAACGCCAGCACCTCGCCGAGTAATTCTTCCGGATAAGTCGAAACCTGCGGGAATTTCGGCCACGGCAAATCGACAACCTCGCGAGCTTGGGACCAGGTTGATGCAGCATCGGGTTGTTGGAAAATTGTCTGGAACATCGCCGAAACCATCGGCCGCTGCGATTTCGGAACCTTCTCGTAGAGGTTCTTTGCGAAATGGGTGCGGCACCGCTGCCACGACGCGTCAGGCAGCACTTCGGAAATGGCGTGCTGCATGCTTTCGTGGGCATCGCTGGTGACCTAGAACCAGAAGACGCCGGTAAGTCCCCGCATGCTTTTAAGTCTTGGGAAAGCCCTTCCACGAGGCACTGGATTCCGCGGTGGCGACATGCCTGCCGAGCATTTCGCGATACCCGCCGACGTTGACCCCAGTGGCCAACTGGTACCGAGCACTTGACTACCCGTCCGCCTTCGCGCACTTTGATCGCAACCGCGTCGCACGACAGGTAGGCGTACCCGCCGGAATCGAGCGGGCGGATTTTGAAGTCTGCGACCATATCGTAGAGTTCTTCCGACATACGTGAGACTTGTGATTTCGACATGTTAGCAACCCCCAAGCGTTGCCACTAGATCGTTCATCCTGCGGGTGGAGCCCCCTTGAGGTAGCAGGTCGCGATCACGATCAACAGTGCCCGTTGTGTCCGTGAGCGGCGCTCTAGCAGCCAGTCGGGGAAGAACGCGCCGTGACGCAGCTTCAGCACCGCCAATAATGTCAGCCTTAGCGGAGAGGATCTGGTTGATAAACCCTTGCAGCATCTGGCGTATCAAATCAGGTGAGACTTGTGTGAATAGATCGTCCAAATAGGTTGCAGGGTCGATAGAATGCGGAGCAGCGGTCATCATCATGTGTCTTTCGGTGAGATGTGGTAGTTGAGTCGAAGGGTTACTGGAGGTGGCCGCCCCTGAATTTCCCAGGATTCACCATCAGCAAGCGTTACACCACGCTAAAGGACGCGACCATCCGCGTGCGAATTTAATGCTGGGTATCCTCGGCAGCTTTGCAGAGTTTGAGCGGCGCGTGCTGGCAGAGGAGTCGAAAGCAGCACTAGCGCGAGAGTTTGGGATCACTCGTCCTACGGTGTATCGGGCGTTGAAAACGCCTAGGGTAGTGCAGCCGTATCGGTAAATCTGCACACCCGTCAGTCCTGTTATATGTCTTGCCATATGGCAGGACATATGTTTAGGCATATGTTATATCGTATGGTTAGCCATATGCTAAAGCATACGGCGGCAGTTATGTAGCACCACCAGCATTTTCGTGCGTCTAGATAGGGTGCCAGGCAGAGAAATTAGCGGAGTTGAGTGCAGCTGCAAGTAGCACTGTGCGGGTTTCCCCTCATGAGCGACTTCTACAAGAGAAGCGGCGAACTTACACCACACGTTCCGTTCAACGCAGCCTGCTAACGTTATCTCTGGTTCACAATCACGCCCCACCACAGGCGGTGGGGTGTGTGCGTGGCTTCCTCGTCGGTGCGCGGTAAGGCCCGCGCGTGACGTGGGCTGTCCCGCGCGCCTTTTCAGGCGAGCGGACAACCCTACGACGTAAAGGGAGGTAGACAATGGGTAAACACTCATTGGATGCACCCGGTCGCAAAAGAAAAGACCTTGACGCCACGAAGCTTAACTGGCTCGATGTGGCAATCAAGGTCATAACACTTGCGACCGTAACAGTGAAGCTCATTGCAGTGACGCTTCACATGGGTCTTTAAGGCCCGAGGGTCTCAACCGAGTAGCAGTCGGTTGGGGCCCTTTTTATTGTGCAGCCGCAATTCAGGGATGAACTGTGCTGTCACGTTTTAGGCTAATGCGCGCGCGGAGGTTTCGCAATACTCCCACACTAGGGCCGTAACTACCTTTTCTCTGCTGTGGACGGAAATCTGCGTAGTCATTCTCCCACCTCTGTGCGCCCGCGAGTCCTGCCATATGGCAGAACATATGTTGTGGCATATGTTCTAGCGTATGTTCCGCCATATGCTAAAGCATATGTCCACCCGCATGGACTACCGTGGTTAGCGTTTGTGCTGGTGTGTACCTATATTTCGCGGGGAAGCAGCGGGGTGGCGTGGCTTGTACGCCAGGTGTTGGTGGCGCGGAACACTTGACCTTGCCGCAAAATCTTGCGGCCAATTTCGCCGCGCTTGAAACCGAAAAGGGCGTGGAGCATGTTCACCGTGGCGGTCGCATCGGCTACTGCTGCGTGCGCGTCTGGATTATCCAGTCCCAGGCGGTCTAGGAGTGCGGGCAGGTTGTAGGGGCCCGGTCAAGCATTTGCTTGGCAAGGTCAATGGTGTCAATGAAGGGGAAGAACTCGTCCTCGTCATCGTCGACACCGGTCATACGGTCTGTCTCGGCGATGATCATTTTTGAGTCGAAGGGGGCGTTGTGGGCAAATAGATGCATGCCGTCGATGTAGCTGGTGAAGTCCCCATACACCTCGCTAAACGTTGGGGCGGTTGCCACCATGTCGTTGGTGATGCCGTGAATGTGGGAGTTTTTAATGGCCTTGCCGTCAGGGTTGAGTAGTGTGTGCCAGGAGTCGACGGGGTTGAAATGGCTGTCTGCGCGCACGGCAGCGATTTCAATGATGCGGTCGTAGCGCTTGTTAAAGCCGGTGGTTTCGGTGTCAATGACGGCAAAGACTGGCTCGCCTGGTGTGCGTGGGGGGTAGCGGTTGAGGAGGTTGTCTAAAAAGCCCATGGCCTAAAGCCTAGAGTCCTCTACCGACATGCCGGCCTGGACGCTATCGAACATAGCGACAGCGTGGTTTTCTGTGGACAACTACACCAGCACCGTGTGGGTTATACACAGGGTGGGCATGGTTGGTCTTTCGTGGCAGGCGTGGGTGTGGTTGCCTTGGTGCTATGAGCACTTCGCAGGACTATCCGAACTCCACCCCAACCCCCGCTACTACGACCGCTGGGGAGGGTCAGCGGCGGGGGCCGAACCTGCGGGATATTTCCCCGCAGGAGTTAAATGCTGCCACCCAGTACATGATTGATGAGCTTATGAGTCAAGGCATGAGCGAGGCGGAAGCCATAGAGTATTTAGACGATCTGGACAGGAAGGCTATCCCTGATGATTTCTGGGAAAGCACCGACTAAGGACTAAGCCTGTTCCGGCTCCGGGGTGGTTAGAGCTCGGCGTCTTGGTCGTCTTCGTGCTGTTCCTCTAGCTCTGGTGCCGCGTCCGCCGTCTGGTTGTCGTGTGCGCTATCTGCGGTCTGGTAGCTGGTAGGTGCCTCGTCTAGTCCGAGGCTTGCGATGAAGTCGAGGCCTTCCTGTGCCCCTGGTGCAAGGTCTGTCTTGTAGTCAGTAAAGCGTGAGAGCACAGTATCGAGGTTGTTGCGCTCCTGTGGGCCTTGTGGGGTGGTGGTCTCGGGGCGGATAGTGTCTATCCATTGGTGTGCGCAGACATGCAGGCGGGTAGCGATAGTGTCGAGGTCCTCGCGGTTGAGGAAGTCTGGAACAGTGATGTCGCCTCGCTCAGTGGTCTGGTCTTTAAATAGGCCAGTAAATACGCGAGAGGCGCTGTCGGTGAAAAACTCTGCGGTGGTCTTCCACCTGTCGTGGAATACGTCGGGACTGGTTTCCGGGTTTCCGAAAAGTCCTGAGCGGGCGCAGTCTTGTAGTGAGGTTTCGCGCAATGTACGCGTACTGGCGGTAAAGACTGCACGGGTAGCAGTGTTTAAGTTTCTTTCTAGTGGTTCGGTGGTGTTGATAGTTAGTCGGTAGCGCGGGCCAGCGTTTTCGTCCTGGGGAAGGGTGCGGAAGTTTGTCTTGGTGCTTTCTGCGGTGAGGTATGTGCCTACGGTGTGGGTGAGGTGAACGTCTACGAGGTTTGAGTCGTCGAGTTGTTCCAGCATGGTCTCTAGTAGCCGCTGGCGCGTATCGGGGCGTTTAGCGCTCACGCGGTAGCGGTGGGAGGTTAAGCCTTTGGCGTTCATGCTGTCGGCATCGAGTGGGGTAGCAGACTGTGCGAGGTCTTCTAGTTCGTCTTTGCCCCAGCCCGGATAGGCAGCGGTGGAGTCTAGAAAGCGGCTCCAGGTGCGGGAGTCATGCAGATTACTGTCCTGTGCTGTGGCGGTAGGGGCAGTGGGGTAGGTGTAGTTGAATCGGGTTTGGCTGTAGGCCTGCATGATGGAGGCACCAAGTTCTAGTGGAGACGTGGTCTCTTGGGCTTCCAGGCGCTCTAGGATTGCTTCGAGGTTGTCTCGAAAGTTCGGGTCGTCGATGTAGCGCTTGTAGACCACTGCCTTGCCTTCCCTGTCCCGTGGTTCTTTTCCAAGAAAGTCTAGAAGACACAAGGTTACGTGGAGGGTTATAGGACTGTGGTTGTTGTGGGATGTTTTAGTGGCAACCAAATCTTTGATTTGGGCGGCAGCCCAACGAGCCGTAAGGCGAGGCGGGAGCAAGAACCGCACCCCGTAGTGAACGGTTTTGTTAGTTGATCGGCTCGGGATATAGATCTACAGGGATATAGTTATAAGCGACCTGGGAAAATAGATAAACCCGCAGGTAAAACCCTGTGGATAACTACCCCAGGGGTGGTAAATATGCGCACGAGGGGTGGTAAATATGCGCACGAGGGGTGGTAAATATGCGCAAGCAGAAAACAAGGGGTGGTAAATATGCGCAGCCTGAACTGCGAAAACTCCGAGGGGTGGTAAATATGCGCACGAGGGGTGGTA
>NZ_KV788532.1:0-55752 GCF_001807315.1 Corynebacterium sp. HMSC06D04 | reverse complement strand
TAAAAGAAGCGGAACTAAACCCAGGACGCTTCAAAGTGGCTGGAACGATCGCATACCAAGTATATGCAAGCGCAACCGCAGCACAGACAGAAATAAGAGGCTTAAGCGAAAAGCCAAGTGCGCTTCCAATCAACACCCAGCAAATACCTACGACGCATGAGTATGCCAACATCATCCAAAAGAACTTGGACGCGAACGATATCGATTCAGTACTTTGGGCTAGGTTAGCCAATACGTAGCCAACAGGAAAAACTAGCGACCATAAAAGCATTCGGTCTCTAAAGATACGAACTACAGAGCTTCGCCCCAATTGCGCAATTTCGCGAAAACGTGATGCTTCCCAAGCCATTCCGGCAGAAACCGCTGGAGCAATAACAACGAACACTAAAGTAGATTGGGCAGCGTTTGACTGGAAATAGGTTGTTTTCCCAAGCTCTGATATAGGAACTGCACTGAGAACGATTCCAGCAAGACAAATCCACAATGACGGGCGTCGAAACCAATGTCTGAATCCGAAATTAGGAACCATCATCGTTCCTCCTCCGCGCAAAAGAGCGTGCGAGATTGTGCACTGGATTGTCGTCTAATTCTGATGCTAACTGTATGAATTCTGACCTTGAACCATCGAATCGCAACTTGCCTTTATCAAGGACAAGAACGCGCTCGAATGGTTTCTGCAGTTCACCTGCATCATGGGTGGAGACAACTAAATTATGCCCCATTTCCACGATCTTTTGATAAACCTTTGTAATGAGCTCCTTGCTAAGGGGATCAAGCGCCGCACTAGGCTCATCAAGAAGCAGAGTTTTCGACCCAGAATTCAATGCTGTAGCGATTGCCAATCTAGAGCGTTCCCCTCCGCTAAGACTTTCACATCTCTGATCGGCAGCCTTCGACAAATCAACAAAGTTTAGCCACTCCAAGCTATGTTTCTTTGCGATTTTCCTATCCTGACCAAACAGCCACGCAACATAAGCGCAGTATTCTCCAGAAGTGAAACCCACAATCGGCATGAATTTCTGCTCGACTAACGATATAGAGCCCACCCTTAAGACGACCCCGTCGTGCGGAGAAGAATCTGATGCCAGGACGGAAAAAAGAGTCGACTTTCCTGCACCGTTTGCCCCAAGAAGAAGCGTTGGACGTTCATCTATCGTCAACTGCGGTATATCCAGAATTGTTTTGTTTGAACGCCTTATCTTTAAAGCATCAACTCGAATCGTATCTACCATACGACTTTCATCCAATTGATGGTCAAACGGTTCCAATCAAACGTATGAATATCGGCATGATAGTTGCCTGCAGCCTGACGCCCCCAGCCACCTCGATCCCAACCCCCATAGCACCTGTTGAGAGAACGTGAACCCAGGTCCGGATCCGGCTGCCCTGCGAGAGTTCGGCGTAGGGTCATCTCGACTTTTCCTGGCGATCCGTGCGGAGTGTTCAAGCAGGTAGCTGCTGTGATTTCCGTGTTAAACCCATCAATATTTCGATCGTACCAACTACGAGTTTTAAAGCCATCGCGAGTTCCATTCACGCTGGTTTCAAAATGCCCCTCAGCATTAGCTGGGACAACAAATGAAGTGATCGCCAAGGCTACAGTCAGCCCTGCTACGACTATTTTCTTCACCGGATTTCACACCTCTTTCTGAGAACTAGGCAAAAGAGACTTGCCTTACCTGAACAAAAGCTTGCTTCAAGCGCCGAACAGGGAGAGATGATATTAATACCTAAAGCTTGGCTATTTTTACATAAATAAATGAGATAAGTCAAAATTATGGCTTTGATATTCCACCCCGGCTATTCCACCCGGAAGTTGGCAGAACTCCGGAACAAAGCCAAGCGAAGAGCCCTGGGTTTTGCTTCTAGATACCTCTGGCTCCCGTATTTCGCCAATAAGCAAGAGGCTGATCACTACCACATGTAACGTCGGAAATAGGTAGCAAGAGTGAATCCAAACAAACAAGGCACAAAAGGCATAAAAATTCCCCTTGGCTTTTACCAAGGGGAATCAAATGTGGGCCCTCCGGGGCTCGAACCCGGGACCTGCGGATTAAAAGTCCGTAGCTCTACCAGCTGAGCTAAAGGCCCATCGCGAAACCATTTTAGTAGGCCCCGCTAAAGAAACGAAACTGGCCCCCCACTTTATTGCGGGGAGCCAGTCATGTTTGCTTGTCAGGGGCTAAATGCCGCTGAGTTTGCTTAGCCGCGCATGTCGCCCTTTTCGGCGAAGTTAATCTGGAAGTCGAAGGCAGTCTTCAGATCGTGCGGGGTGTGGACGAACTTGTTGGCGGAAGCACGCTCGTAGTACTCCTCCAGCAGCGGGCGGTAGTCCGGGTGTGCCACGGCGATGACCTTTTCCACGCGCTCACGCGGTGCGAGACCACGCAGGTCAGCGACACCGTACTCGGTGATGATGACCATGGTGTCGTGCTCGGTGTGGTCAGTGTGGGAAACGAAAGGAACAATCGCGGAGATTGCGCCACCCTTTGCCACAGACGGGGAAACGAACGTGGAGATGTAACCGTTGCGGGTGAAGTCACCGGAGCCGCCGGTGCCGTTCATGATGCGGGAGCCGCCAACGTTGGTGGAGTTGATGTTGCCGTAAATATCGGCCTCAATCATGCCGTTGGAGGAGATAAGACCCACGCGGCGGATGACCTCAGGGTGGTTGGAGACCTGCTGCGGACGCAGGATGATGTGCTTGCGGTAGCGCTCTGCCTCAGCGTTCATCTTCTCTGCGTACTCCGGGGAAAGCGCAAAGGAGGTAGCGGAAGCGACAGACATCTTGCCGGCGTCGATAAGGTCGAGCATGCCGTCCTGGATGACCTCGGTGTAGGCCTGGATGTTTTCAAACTTGGACTCCAGCAGGCCTGCCATCACGGCGTTCGGGACATTACCCACGCCGGACTGCATGATGAACTTGTCATACTCCAGGCGGCCAGCAGCAACCTCGCCTTCGAGGAACTCGATGAAGTTAGCAGCGATCTTCTCGGATACCTCATCCGGAGCCTTAAATGGCGCGTTGCGGTCCGGAGCGTTGGTCTCGACGACTGCGACTACCTTTTCGGTCGGCAGCTCGATGTACGGGGTACCGATGCGGTCATCAACCTTGGTGATCGGGATTGGCTGGCGGTTAGGCAGCTTCTCGATCTTGTAAATGTCGTGCATGCCCTCGAGGTTCTCGGACTGCCAGGTGTTTACCTCGAGAATAATCTTGTCTGCAGCCTCGATGTATTCCAGGTTATTGCCCACTGCAGAAGACGGGATGATGTTGCCGTCTTCCAGGATGCGGACAACCTCGATGATTGCGACCTGGAAATCGCCGTAGAAGCCCTCCTCTACCTGCTGGCCGGAGTGGGAAAGGTGAATGTCCTGGTAAAGAATCTCGCCTGCGTTGGCCTTGTTACGCAGAGTCGGATCGGAGTTGTACGGAGAGCGGAAGCGCAATGCGTCCGCCTCTGCCAGCACACCGTCACAATCCGGTGCGGTGGAAGCGCCGGAGAAGACATCGATCTTGAATTCCTCACCAGCAGCGTGTGCAGCCTTTGCCTTTTCAGCGATGGCGGTAGGCAGCGCCTTTGGGTAGCCCGCACCGGTAAAGCCAGAGATACCGACGCGGTCACCGTGATTGACAAACTTTGCAGCTTCTTCAGCAGAAACGACAAGTTCCTTAAACGGCGCGTATCCGATCCTATCGGTCAAAGTAAATCCTCCTTTATATATAGGGCCAACCGTACGACACGATCAGCCCCTTTAAGTTACATGCACCACATTAGCGAACTTGTTGAGGTTTTACCGAAAACTTCGCAAACTTACACACCCCCGTCACAACGACGCGCCAAACTTGCCACGCCACCTGCCCAAAGAGCACAATTGGCTGCGTGAATCTTGCAATCGGAAAAATCGAGCTCAACTCCCCCGTTGTCCTAGCCCCTATGGCGGGCGTAACCAACGTGGCCTTCCGCACGCTCTGCCGGGAACAAGAAATTGCGAAGACCGGAACGGTCTCCGGACTATATGTATGCGAGATGGTCACCGCTCGCGCGTTGGTCGAGCGCAATGAAAAGACCATGCACATGACCACGTTCGGGCCAGATGAAAATCCACGCTCGCTACAGCTGTACACCGTCGATCCGGAGTACACCTACAAGGCAGCAAAGATGATCGTGGATGAAAACTTGGCCGATCACATCGACATGAATTTCGGCTGCCCCGTGCCCAAGGTAACTCGTCGCGGTGGCGGCTCAGCTCTGCCCTATAAGCGCCGACTCTTCGGCAACATCGTCGCCGCCGCAGTTGAGGCCACAGAGGGCACCGACATTCCGGTTACCGTGAAGATGCGCGTGGGCATCGACGACGAGCACCACACACACTTGGACGCAGGACGCATCGCAGTGGAGGAGGGTGCCGCGGCCGTCGCCTTGCACGGGCGCACAGCCGCTCAGCGCTACTCCGGTCACGCCGATTGGAATGAGATCGCACGCCTCAAGGAGCACCTGGCCGATACCGGCATCCCGGTGCTGGGCAACGGCGATATCTTCAAAGCCACCGATGCCCGCGCCATGATGGAGCAGACGGGCTGCGACGGCGTCGTCGTCGGGCGCGGCTGCCTCGGCCGCCCGTGGCTCTTCGCGGAACTGTCTGCGGAGCTGCGTGGCGAGCCAATTCCTTCCGAGCCAACCTTGGGCGAAGTGACGCAGATTATGATTAGGCATGCGGAGCTGCTGGCGCAGCACGATGGCGAGCGTCAGGCCAGCCGCGATATCCGCAAGCACGTGGGTTGGTACCTGCGCGGATTCCCCGTGGGAGGCGAGGTACGCTCGGGCCTTTCGCGGGTGGATTCGGTAGATAACCTGCGCGAATTGCTGGCACCGTGGGCCGATTCGCAGGCGCTTGCCGACGACGCGGATGGCGCACGTGGACGTCAAGGCTCACCTGCCAAGGTGGTTCTACCCGAGGGTTGGCTGGACGATCCAGAGGACGCAACAGTGCCCGAAGGTGCAGAAATTATGCATTCGGGCGGATAGACAAAGCCATAACGAGCATTAGACCAAAAAGTGGTCTATCATTTCCGACATGCGCACCGCATATCGCGAACATCTAGATAGCTTCTCGCACGACCTCATTATCATGTGCGACATCGTCCATAACACCTTAAGGCTCGCCTCTGAAGCACTGATTGACTCCGAACTCCACGCCGCTGAAGAGGCCATGTCTTTGCGCGAGGAACTGGACGAAGTCCGCAACCGCTGCGAGGAGCGCGCTGTCTTGCTGCTCGCGCTCGAAAATCCCATGGCCAAAGATCTCCGCCAGGTCGTCTCCTCCATCTACATCGTGGAAGACCTCCACCGCATGGGCCGTCTGGCCCAACACGTGGCATCGGCTGCCCGCCGACGCCACCCAGAAAACGTGGTGCCCGCAGAGTACATCGGCTATTTTGAGGAGCTCGCACGCTTAAACGACGACATGATTAGGATGTTGCGCGAAATCTTAGTGACCCCGGACCCCGATACCGCCCTGCGGATGGCCTCTGAAGATGATGCGGTAGATGACATCAACCACTACCTTTTGTCCATCCTGACGAATCGAGAGTGGGAAGCAAGCGTGCGCGAGGCCGTGGAAACTGCCCAAATGACCCGCTACTACGAGCGTTTCGCCGATCACTGCGTCAGCGTGGCCGGCCGCATCATTTACCTGTCCACCGGGCTCGCTCCGGAGGCCTATATGGCCAAATTGAGCGAGGAAGAAAGGGACAAAGAGTTCGAGTCCCGCATGGCCGAGCTCGAGCGCCAGTTCCGCCATTAATCCTCACTAGGTAGCTAGACCTTTAAGGCAACGCTGAAGCACATTCAATCCAACTACAGGCGTTTCACGAAAACTATCTATCTAGATCAATCTTCACTGTCTCTAATAACGCTAAACCCCGCTTCCCTCTTGTTTCAAAGGAAGCGGGGTTTATCCGTCTGCTACATGGAAGCTACTAAGGCTTAGCCGAAGCGGCCGGAGATGTAGTCCTCAGTGTCCTTCTTAGACGGGTTCTTGAAAATGGTGGTGGTGTCATCGAACTCCACCAGGTGGCCCGGCTTGCCGGTGGCCTCGAGGGAGAAGAAACCGGTCTTGTCGGACACACGCGCTGCCTGCTGCATGTTGTGGGTCACGATAACGATGGTGAAGTTTTCCTTCAGCTCGTGGATAAGGTCCTCAACGGCCAAGGTGGAAATTGGGTCCAGTGCAGAGCAAGGCTCGTCCATGAGGAGAACCTCTGGCTCCACGGCAATCGCGCGAGCGATGCACAGACGCTGCTGCTGACCACCGGACAGGCCGCCGCCCGGCTTGTCCAGACGGTCCTTAACCTCATCCCATAGGTTTGCGCCACGCAGGGACTTCTCGGCGACTTCCTTCAGCTTCTTCTTGTTCTTCTCACCGGACAGACGCAGGCCGGCGACAACGTTGTCCTCGATGGACATGGTTGGGAACGGGTTTGCCTTCTGGAAGACCATGCCGATGGTGTTACGGACGGAGACTGGGTCAACCTTTGGGCCGTAGATGTTCTGGCCGTCGAGCAGGATCTCACCCTTGACGGAAGCGCCAGGGATGACCTCGTGCATGCGGTTGATGGTGCGCAGAACGGTGGACTTACCGCAGCCGGAAGGGCCGATGAACGCAGTAACTGCCTGTGCTGGGATCTGCATGTTGACGTTCTGTACGGCGTGGAAATCACCGTAGTAGATGTTCACGTCATTGAGCTCAAGCTTTGACATTTTTTGAATTACTCCTGTTGAGGGGCTTTAGGTGTGGCGGGCGGGCGTGTTACTTCTTGACGGAGAACTTCGCAGAAACGAAGCGCGCCGCAATGTTGAGGATTGCAATCAGCAGGACCAGCGTCAGTGCCGCGCCCCACAGCTTGTCCAGAACGGCCGGCTGGGCGCCGGACTTGTACATATCAAGCATCATCAGCGGCAAGGAAGACATTGCGCCATCCATTGCGTCCCAGTTGATGGAAGAGGTCGAGCCGACCAAGACCAGAACCGGAGCGGACTCACCCATGACGCGGGCAACGGCCAGCATGATGCCGGTGACGATGCCGGACAGAGCGGTTGGCAGAACGATGCGGGCGATGGTCTTCCACTTCGGCACTCCCAGCGCATAGGAAGCCTCACGCAGGTCCATCGGGACGACGCGCAGCATCTCCTCCGTGTTACGAACGACGATTGGAATCATCAGCAGCACCAGAGAAAGCGCCACTGCCATGCCGGAACGGTCGAAGCCGAAGAGCGTGATCCACATTGCGAAGACGAACAACGCAGCGACGATGGAAGGAACACCAGAAAGGATGTCGACCATGAAGGTGGTCAGGCGGCTCAGCAGACCGCCGCGGGAATACTCCACCAAGTAGATAGCGGTGAAGATGCCAATCGGGACGGAAATGATGGTTGCCAGGAGGGTCTGGACGAAGGTACCGATAATCGCGTGCAATGCACCGCCGCCAGCCTCGGTATCAAGGATTCCGCGCTGCGAGGTAGTCCACCATTCAGGATTGAAAATGGCGCCGGCACCGCGAGCAAAAAGCTCCCAGAGCACCCAGACGAGTGGAATCATCGCGATGATCATCGTGGCCCACACGACGAAGGTGGCGATGTTGTTGGCGGTCTTGCGGCCGCCGGAAATATCAAGGAACGCCGATCCGGAGTTCTGCGGAAGGGTCTTTACTGGGGTAGACATTCAGGTTTACCTCTTCCTACTTCTTCTTCACGATGGAACGGGCAATGGCATTGACCACGAAGGTCAGCAGGAACAGCATGAGGCCGGCTGCGATATAAGCACCCGCACGCATCTCGTTACCGAACTCGGAAGCTGCCAGAGCGATCGCAGTAGCGAAGGTAGTACCGCCGTCGAAAAGCGAGAAGCGGAAATCAATCAGCGGCGAGACAACCATGTACAGCGCCATAGTCTCACCCAGCGCACGGCCCAGGCCCAGCATGGAACCGGCGATGTAACCGGACATACCAAAAGGCAGGACGGTCATGCGGATAACTTCCCAGCGGGTAGCGCCCAGCGCCAACGCGGACTCAATCTGGCCCGGAGGGGTCTGCACAAAGACCTCACGCGCGGTGGCGGCGATGATGGGCAGAATCATCACTGCCAGCACGATGCCACCGGTGAAGATGTTGCGGCCGGTCTCGAAGGAAGGCGAGTTGTCGTAGGTGGTGAACAGGAAGAAGCCGCCAGCCCACGAATGAATCCACTTATAAAAGCCTGAAAGAGCCGGGCCAAGAACCTGCCAGCCCCACAGACCGTAAACGATGGACGGAACTGCAGCGAGCATGTCGACCAAGAAGCCAAGCGGCTTCACTGCGCGGGCCGGAGCGTAGTTGGAAAGGAAGATAGCAATGCCAAGCGCAACCGGCATCGCGATCAGCAAGGCAACAACGGATATGAGCACCGTGGAGCCGAACATGGTCGGGATACCGAACTGCATTGCGTCAGTGTTGTTAGTCTCCCAGCGCTGACCGTAGGTGAAAAAGCCTAGGAAGCCGCCCTCGTTGACGTTCAGTGCAGGCACTGCGCGCCAAATCAGGAAGGCTGCAATGGCAGCGATCATCACGGTGATTAAGGTTGCGGAGGCGGTGGAGAGAAACTCGAAAATTCGGTCACCTGGGCGTTTTACACCCGAACCGGACTTCACGATTGCGGCCTCGGAGCTACCAGCAGAAGAAGCAGGCCGCGAGGCGGCTTCTGTCTGCTCATTTGGTGGCGCCGTGGTGAGATTGTTGTCTGCCATGAGACTACGAAATCCTTTTCAACGGAAACTGTGGGAATTAATGTGCAACACACCGCAGCCCCCAAAGGCGCTCTGATGAACGGATTTGGGGGCGGGCAGTGCTGTCTTTTATTGCGTATCCAGCAAATTACTGGATTGCGTCAACAGCAGACTTCAGACGCTCGAGGTGGTCACCGGTAACAGGGATGAATCCAGCAGACTCGAGGTCGGAGCTCTGGTTATCCAGAACGGTCTTGAAGAAAGCCTTGACCAGCGCGGAGGTCTCCTCATCGTACCCAGCGGAGCAAACGATGTTGTAGGTGGTCAGGATGAGCGGGTAGGAACCCTTGGTGTCGGAACCGAAGAGCGCCTCGGAGTCAACAACCATGTTGTGCTCGGAGCCGGTCTCCTTGAACTTCAGGTTGTCGAGTGCAACGCCGACGGTCTCGTTGGACAGCTCAACCGGGCCGTTGCCGAAGTCAATCTTGGCAATCTTGACGCCGTCAGATTCCTTCTGGTGTGCGTAGCCAGCCTCAACGTAGGTGATTGCACCGTCGATGGAAGCAACCTGGTCAGCAACGCCGGAGGAACCGTTTGCGCCCTCGCCGACAGCGTCCGGGAACTGCTTGCCCTCGTTGTCCCAGTTGCCGGTGGCGGTCTTCAGGAACTTCTGGAAGTTGTCGGAGGTACCGGACTCGTCAGAACGGAAGATGACGGTGATGTCGGTGTCTGGGAGGTCAACGCCCTCGTTGGAAGCCTTGATCTCTTCGTCGTTCCACTTGGTGATCTCGCCCTTGAAGATCTTTGCCAGGGTCTCGGTCTTCAGGTTTACTTCCTTGTCACCCAGGTTGTATGCGATTGCAACCGGGCCGATGGTGGTTGGCAGGTGCCATGCGTCGTTGCCCTCGCAACGCTCCTTGGCAGCCTCAACCTCACCCTTGTCCTCCTTCAGAGCGGAGTCGGAACCAGCGAAGTCAACGGTGCCGTTGGTGAAAGCCTCAACGCCAGCGCCGGAGCCGGAGGAGGTGTAGGAGAAGTTAGCGTCTGGGTGCTCGTCCAGGAAGGCCTTCTCAAAGACGGACATTGCGCTCTTCTGGGAGGATGCGCCCTCACCGGTGAGGTCACCGGAGACCTCAGAGCCGCCCTCAGAGCCCGAACCGGATTCAGAGCAGGCAACAAGGCCGGTGGAGGTTGCGGCAACAATGCCGAAGATTGCAGCGGTGCGCTTGAAGTTGCGGATCACAGGAAACCTTTCCAAAGCAGAACAGAGATTGTTATCCGAGCAAACCGCACATCGCATTGGTAAAAGCGAAAGAGTTGAAAGAGAACTACCAACACCGCGGTTAACTCACAAAACGTAAAGCTATCCGCGGCGGGTTAACCACAGAGGTGGTTTCAGGTGAACAACAAATGAACATGTCGCCAAAGTTGGTGAGACTAATCACGCCCCGAGTAGACAGAGTGGTCTTCAATAACGCTAAACCCGAGGCGCTCATAAAGCTTTACAGCCGGTTTATTGTCCGCCTCAACATAGAGAATTACCCAGTCAGCACCCTTTTCCACCATTCGATTCAGACCATAGCGCAGCAAAGGATTTCCCAAACCTTGACCGCGATAAGCCTTCGAAATGCCGATCACATAAACCTCACCAAACTCATCAGTTTCCTCCTTGTGCCATTTGGTCCAGTGGAATCCGGCCAGCACGGGGGCTGCCCCATCATCGTCTTTCTTGGTGTCCCAATAGAAAAGGACATCTGCCGGATCGAACCATTCCGCTTCCATCCCGCGGTGCAAACGCTCTATATCCCATCCACCTTGCTCCGGGTGCCAGGAAAAGGCTTCGTTGTTGGCACGCACCCATTCCTGCTCGACCAAATCCGTGCCCCACCGCTCTACCGAATCGGTGAAGTTGGCGGGAGTATACGGGGCGTCGCCAAGCGTGGAGTGCTCCACCAAATCCTTACCGGCAACCTTCATGACCAGAAGCTGACGCACCTTTTCCATGTGGTTATTCTGTGCCACAGCCTGGGCTGCCGGCAGATTGCCGTGGGCCCAGACATTTGCCGCAGGCTTTATCGCCCGCACGGCATTCAGCAGCTCGTTGCCCCAGCCACGGCCACGATAATCGGGGTGTATAAACATCTCGGCGTCATCTCCGGCGACAGCTGCAAGGCCTACCGGCTCCGCGGCGTCGCTGAGCACCAAGTGCGTGTGTTCCAAGCGCGCGTCATCCAGGCCCAAGATGAATTGCTCCGACAGGGGCGCAATACCGTCGACGCCCCGTGCTAAATCAGCGATTTTCTTGAGCTTGCCTGCGAGTTCTGGGCACTCTGGAAGTTGATAGGTTTCGATATTCATACCCACCAGCGTACGTGCGGTAAGAATAGAAGAGTGACTGTTCTGCAAATCAACCGCAACGTTGTCCGCCTCGGCATCGTCGCCATCGTGGGCACCCTCGCCTGGCTTTCGGATTCTGCCGTGGCCATGCACGCAGAGCACACCGTGGCCCAAGAATCGAAGGCTGTCTCGCGCCTCGAAAATACTCCCGACGTCTACATTGGCGGCTTCCCTTATACGCTCGCCACACTGACCAAAGAGATTCCTTATCTCGAGGTACAATCTCTCGACGTCGAGGTGCCAAAGCTAGGCATGGTCAATGCTTCGACCACCATGCGCGATATCACCATTACCCCGCAACAAGTCTTTAGCGGGAAATTCGAAGGCGCCCCCGTCTCGACCTATACCCGCAGCATCAGCCTGGATGGCGTGGCGCTGGGCAGGCTGATGGGCATTACTGATCTTTCGATTGCAAACCCCGACAACATCTCTCCTATCGGCGGCACCGCAGCCGAGGCAGAGCTGACGGGTACGCTGCCAGGAGATAAAAAGAAGTCAACGGCAAAGGTCGCGCTGCGCCTGGTTGGCGAGCAATTCCACATGAATGTCTACGACACCGAGGATCCGCGCCTGAAGAAGGCCTTCTCGATGCAATTCGACACCCGCGACCTACCGCTGCCTGCACAGGCGACGTCCGTGAAACTGCATGGTGGCTCCATCACCTTTGAGGTGCAGCGCCGCAACATCAAGTTGAAGTCCACCCAACTGTCCCCTCTCGAAATCGAGGGTTCGGAGGAAAAGGCGGTGAAGGACGCGGAAAAGCGCGCCGTGGACACCGCCCAGCGCGTTGGTCAGGCCAGCTAGCGCTACTTAATCCGCACCAGATCGCGAAGAATCTCGCGCACGCTGCGCTCATGCGGTGGGCGCGGCTGCGAAGGCGCAAAGACCTCGATGGCATCTGCCACCGACTCCAAATGCACCTTGGTGAACTTGCCTTCGGACTCACCATCGGCCTGGAAGCGCTTCGGGGTCGGCGTTTCCAGGTCGACCACCTGCGCATCGTCGAATTGCAATGCGCGGGCCTGGGTAATCTTGCTCAACACGTGCTTGCGATCAACGCCCATCAGGTGCAGCATGCCCACCAAACCGTGAATGCCGCCCAAGTCAGAAACGCCGAAGAGCCCCAGACCCTTGTCAAAAGAATTGCGCGGGTTAGTAACCACCGGCAGCGGGCCCAAGAAGGTCCACGGGTTGGTATTGGAGGTAAACATCAAAGGCACCTTGTGCGCAGTAAATTCCTTGCCATCACGATTGACCGCATGGACGGAAATCTCCGGTGGAATGACGCGCGCACGCAGATAAGCCTGTGCGGAGACCGTCAGATAGCGCAACGGGGTGGCTGCAAAGCCCATCTCGCGGGCACGATCGACGCGCGCCAAGACATCCGCATCGAGGCCGAAGCCGGCGTTGACCGCGAACCAGCGCTCGTTCCAGGTGCCAAGGCGAATGGTGCGCCGAGTATCGCGCTCCAGCAGGCGTGCCAGTACGTGGGCGGCCTCCACAGGGGTATTCGGAATGCCTAAAGCGCGGACGAAAACGTTGGCAGAACCAGTCGGAATAACGCCGAGCACCGGCAGCTCCTCCGGAGCCGGGCGCTGGTCATTGTCTGCCGGACCGAGCAATCCGTTGACAACCTCATTAACCGTACCGTCGCCACCAAAGACGACAATGGCGTCATAATCCGCACGCCGAAGACCGCGCACGATCTCTTCTGCATGCCCCGCATAATGGGTAAATTGCATGCGCAGGTGGACGCCTTCGACATCTCGCAACAGCGGAATGACCTGCCTGAATAAAGCATCGCTCTGCGAAGTCGAGTTCGGATTTGAAATCATTAATGCTCGCACAGCGAACCAGCCTAGTGGTTTATATCCCTTTAAGGCGACTAGGCTGGTGCGTCATGAGCGAAAATAGCAACGAAAAGCTAAATGGCAACGACGCTGTCAACAATGCCGCCGAGGCATGGAAGGACGCAGCGAACCGCAACATCCCGGCCATGAAACTCGGCAACAACCCTCTGCCGCAGGAAACCGCTAACCTGCGCCAGGGCCCGTCGCTTCACGACGGCCTGCTAGCCCTTCTTCCCCTCGTAGGCGTCTGGCAGGGCGAAGGCCAGGCCCACGATGCTTCCGGCGAGCAGTACACCTTTGGTCAGCAGCTTATTGTCAGCCACGACGGCGAGAATTACCTGACTTATAGCTCTCGTACCTGGCGCATCGACACCGAGGGCAAGCCACAGGGTGCCGATATCCGCGAATCCGGTTACTGGCGAATCTCCTTGAAGGACGAGATCGAGATGACCTACACCTCCTCTAACGGAATCGTGGAGATCTTCTACGGCGAGCCTTTCAACGAGCGTGCATGGCAGCTCGAGTCCGCCTCCACCATGGTTACCGAAACCGGACCGAAAAACTTCGGCCCAGGCAAGCGCATGTACGGCTTGATGCCGAACAACAACCTGGGTTGGGTCGACGAGCGCATGGTCGACGGCGAGATGCGCCCGTACATGTCCGCTGAGCTTGAGCGCGTAGCAGGCTAGTTTAAGCCATACCGCGCAAGCGCGGCATCAAGCAGGCCTCGGATTTCCGCAGCGTTATCCGGGGCCTTTAGCTTTGCGTCATTGAGGCTTGTAACGCGCACGGCGGTGCGTACTGAAGAGACCAACCACACCGAATCGCAGCGCTCAAGATACTCCGGCGTGATTTCCTTAGCCTTGCAGCGATAGCCCTGCTGCTGCGCGTATTCGAAGAGCGCAGCCTGCGTGGTACCGGAGAGAATCCCCTTCGCTGCCGGGGTGCGCAGCTTGTTTCCACGCACTGCCACGACGGTGGAGGTGGCGCCTTCCAAAACGATGCCACTGTCTGGGTCGACGAAGATGACGTCGTCAAATCCCTTCCCCTTTGCCAGGCGCAAGGTAGCCATGGTGGCAGCGTAGTTCAGCGTCTTGGCGGGCAGTTCCTCGGCCACGTGCCACAGGCGCGGGGTGGTCATTACTTTGACGCCCTTCTCGCGCTGCTCAAGTAGCTTTTTATCGATTGCCTGCACCACGACCCAAGCGCTCGGGTGGCCTGTCGAGGCACGCCCGCGGGTATATGTCCACGTGCACTTGGCCTCGCCTGTCTCATCACCGCCGAAGTAGTCCGCGATGGCGAGTTCGGTGGCTTCCTTCCACTTTTCAATCTGCGGTTCCGGCAGCTCGAGGGCCTGTGCTGAGTTCACGAAGCGCGCGCTATGCCGGGCAATGTTGGCCACCTTGCCATCACGCACCAGCAGCGACTCAAAGATGCCGTCACCGCGAGTGACAGCGGCGTCATCCCAATAGATAAGTGGCAGCGACGGATGATGCTTGCGCACAGAGCCACCATAGGGCTCTACAACGTAGATGACCGGCTCTTTTCGAGGCGTGAACTCCATAATTTTTATTATGCCCTACCATCGGATCTCGTGAGTTATTCTTCGCCACTTTTAGCGCGCACAGGCGCCGCTGAGTTCCAAGACGCCACTGCAATCGACGCCGCGGGCGTCGCCTGGCACTACGGTAACCCGCTCAAGGAGCAAAGGATCATCGAAACCGGCTCCGGGATCGTGGACCGCTCCCAGCGCCGCGTCATCAAGGTCGAGGGCCCAGAGGCTGCGACCTTCCTCAACAACTTGTTATCGCAAAAGCTTGACGACGCCCCCTCTGGCTTCAGCGCCGGCGCCCTCGACCTAGACATACAGGGCCACGTGCTCCACCACATGGATCTCACCCGAGTTGGCGAGGCCTTCTACCTGGATATTCCAGAAGCCCAGTTTTCTTCGCTGCTGGATTTTTTGACCAAAATGATCTTCTGGTCCCAGGTGACGGTGAAAGAAGCACACTTGGCGGTTATCACCGTGCTGGGTTCTGCCCTGCCGGCGCCAGCGAGCGCGGTGGTGTCGCGCGACGTCGCCTGGCGCGGCCCGCAGCGCGCGGACTATCTCGTCCCGCGTGAAGACCTAGAGGCAGCCGTGGCGGAACTGGAATCGGCTGGCGGAACCTTGGTGGGACTGATGGCCTACACCGCCGAGCGTGTAAAGGCGCTGGAGCCGGAGCTCGCCGCGGACCTGGATGCAAAGGCGATTGCCCACGAGGTCCCGCACTGGATTTCACGCGGGGATGCGCCGGCATTCGTGCACCTGAACAAGGGGTGCTACCGCGGCCAGGAGACCGTCGCCCGGGTGGAGAATCTCGGCCGCTCGCCGCGGCTTTTGGTGATGCTTTATCTGGATGGCTCGGCGCCTACTCGTCCGGAGATTGGTGCGGACGTTACTCTCGGCGGGCGCCGCGTGGGACGTCTCGGCACAGTGGTCGATGACTGCGACTTTGGTCCCATCGCACTCGCGCTGGTCAAGCGCTCGGCTTTGAGCGGCCAACAGCTTTCCATTGGGGATGTCGCTGCATCCGTGGAAAATGACTCAATCCCCGTCGATGAGGGCCCGAAGGCGGGACGAGCTGCGGTAGAAAAGTTGCGTGGCCGATAACTCATTTAGCCCTCTGCGCGAGTTATCCCACTCGTTTTGGCATATGTAGGGGGGTGGTGCGGAATTTTTTCGTCACACAGGCTATTGTGTCTAACAGGAAGATACACTTTTAGATTTAAGCCGATGGGGCGTCCAAGAATCCCTGGAACGCCCTACTCACCTCAAGGGGGTCATGCACATGGGACGCGGACGCGCAAAGGCAAAGCAGACCAAAGTTGCACGCCAGCTGAAGTACAATTCGCCTGAAATGGATCTGGATTCGCTCCAGCGGGAGCTTGCCTCCCAAAACCCGAACAACTCCCACGATTACGAGGACGAGGATCCTTACGCCGACTACGTCGACGAGTGGGACGAAGACGACGAGGAGGACCAGCGCTAAGGCGCTTTCCTTTTCGCCGCTGGGACTCCAGCTGTAGGCCGCGGCCGCTTCGCGTGGTTGCGGCCTTTTGCTTTTGGCCGCTGCCCGGCTCTTTCCCGCGGCACCCTGCTCTTCACGGCCGCTTCCCTGGTCTGCCTGGGCTGCCCCTACCCTTCCCTCGGCCTTCCCTCGGCCGGCATTTCCAAATGGTGAGGAACAAATGGTGAGGTGAGGCGTCACCCGCCCCAGGAGCCCACTACAGCCACAGTGGTTACAGTGCAACCTCACCATTTGAAAACCACACTAGGCTTCAACTGCATTTGGCGTCCGCTGGACAGACGGCCCTAAATGGTGCGGTTTTACCATCCGCGCGAAAACGCCGAAGAGCCGAGCGGAAGCGCAGGAAAACCGGCGCCGGAAGAGGAAAACCACAAACGACCTCCCCTCCTCCACCGCGATGTGGCAGAGAACGGAAGGCCGAAAGCAGAAGTGGTTGGGCGGGCTTAGTAGTTCGGGTGCTCGCCGTTCATGATGACGCGCTCTTCGCCCTCGCCGGCGGCGCGGATGGTGCCGAGCTCCCACGCATCAACGTGGCGGGCAGCCATCATAGCCAGGGCGCGCTCGCGATCCTCCGGAGCGACGACGGCAATCATGCCAACGCCCATGTTGAAGGTTTTCTCCATCTCTTCCAGGGAAACCTTGCCCACAGAAGCGATGGTCTTGAAGATCTGGCCCGGGGTCCAGGTGGAACGGTTAACTTCAGCGGTCAGGCCCTCCGGAATGACGCGCTCCAGGTTGCCGGCCAGGCCACCGCCGGTGACGTGGCAGAAGGTGGAAACGTTGCACTCAGCGGTCAGAGCCAGGCAGTCCTTGGCGTAGATGCGAGTCGGCTCCAGCAGCTCCTCGCCGAGGGTGCGGCCAAGCTCCTCGATGTGGCCATCGAGCGGCAGACCTGCCTGCTCCAGCAGGACGTAGCGAGCCAGGGAGTAGCCGTTGGAGTGCAGGCCGGAAGAGGCCATCGCGATGAGGACATCGCCGTCGCGGACCTTGTCCGGGCCCAGGATGGAATCTGCCTCGACTACTCCCACGGCGGTTGCGGAGACGTCGTATTCTTCTGGGTCCATTACTCCTGGGTGCTCAGCGGTCTCGCCGCCGAGCAGCGCAGCGCCTGCCTGCACGCAGCCCTCAGCGATACCCTTCACAATCTCTGCGACCTTCTCCGGTACGACCTTGCCCACGGCAATGTAGTCCTGCAGGAATAGCGGCTCCGCGCCGCACACCACGAGGTCATCGACGCACATTGCAACCAGGTCGATACCGATGGTGTCGTGGACGTCCATCGCCTGCGCAACAGCCAGCTTGGTGCCAACGCCATCGGAGCCTGCAGCCAGGACCGGCTCTTTGTATTCGCCCAGCTTGAACAGGCCCGCGAAGCCACCCAGGCCGCCCATGACCTCCGGTCGGGTTGCACGCTTTGCGTGCGGCGCAAACAGGGTGACGGCGCGGTCGCCTTCTTCGATGCTGACGCCAGCTGCCGCGTAAGTATTCTCGCTCATTTTTGTTCCTTGCCTTGTGTTTTAGGATTCTTCGCCGAGCAGGGAGCGCACGGCCTCAGCGTTCGGGTTGCCGGCCGGGAGGCCGAGTGGGTAGACACCGTCAAAGCAGGCGGTGCACAGCTCATGGTGAGGCTGCTGGGTCGCGGCGACCATCTCATCGATGGAGACGAAGCCGAGGGAGTCCGCACCGATGGCGTCACAGATAGTCTTGCAGACTACCTCTGGGTCATCCGACGGATTCGCATTCGCAATGAGCTCGCCCGGGGAGGCGAAGTCAATGCCATAGAAGCATGGCCACTTCACTGGCGGCGAAGCGATGCGCACGTGCACCTCCGCCGCGCCCGCCTCGCGCAGCATGCGAATCAGCGCGCGCTGGGTGTTGCCACGCACGATAGAGTCATCCACGACCACCAGGGACTTGCCCTCAATGACCTCGCGCAGCGGGTTCAGCTTCAGGCGAATGCCCAGCTGGCGCAGCGTCTGGGTGGGCTGAATGAAGGTGCGGCCAACGTACGCATTCTTCACCAGGCCGTGCGCGAAGGTGATTCCGGACTCGCGGGCATAGCCCACGGCCGCCGGGTTACCGGACTCAGGCACTGGAATGACTAGGTCCGCATCTGGGGCCGGGTATTGCCGCGCTAGGCGACGCCCGATTTCCACACGCGTCGCATTCACCGAACGGCCCTTGATGTCGGTGTCAGGACGTGCCAGGTAGACGTACTCGAAGACGCAACCGTGGTGAGTTGGCTCCGCGAACTTCTCCGAGCGGATGCCCGCCTCGTCGATGGAGATGAGCTCGCCCGGTTCAATCTCGCGGATGAACTGCGCGCCGACGATGTCGAGCGCACACGTCTCCGAAGCTACTACCCAGCCCTTTGGCAAACGGCCCAGCACCAGCGGGCGCACGCCGTGTGGGTCACGCGCAGCGTAGAGCGTGTGCCCATCGGTAAAGGTCAGGCAGAATGCGCCCTTCACACGCGGGAGCAGCGCACGAGCGGATTCGAAGATGCTGACGCTATCACTCACGCCGTCGGCAAGCAGCATGGACAAGCACATGGAATCGGAAACCGACTCTTGCTGCGGTGCAACCAGCCCGCGCTCTACTGCTTCCTCGCGCAGCTCCAAGTAGTTAACAAGGTTGCCATTATGGCCCAAGGCAATGTCGATGCCATTGGAGGTGGTGGCAAACATGGGCTGTACGTTGGCCCATTCCTTGCCGCCTGCGGTGGAGTACCGGGTATGCCCTACGGCGACGTTGCCTTGAAGAGAGGCCAGGATGGATTCATCGAAGATATTGGACACCAGGCCCATATCCTTGAATACGACAAGGCTGTCATCGTCACCGACTGCGATACCGGCGGCCTCCTGGCCGCGGTGCTGCAAGGCGAAGAGACCAAAGTAGGTCAGCTTCGAAACCTCTTCCCCCGGAGCCCAGACGCCAAAGACGCCGCATTCCTCGCGGGGTTCGGTCTCGTTGTGATCATCGAGATTGGTGATATGGGGAGTTCTTTCAGCTACCACGGCGCTAATCCTAGTCGTTGTGGGCAGTAGAAACTAACGGAATGACTGGCAGCCATCCTGCGATTTCGCCGGAGCGGGAGCCGGAAGCTTCGAGGCGAGCGGCGGAAACGGCTTCTTCCCAGCGGAGCAGGCCCGTGGCCAGCTGCAACCACGTCAATGGGTCCATCTCCACCACATTGGGTGGGGTACCCCTCGTATGGCGAGGACCTTCGATGCATTGAACTGCCACGAATGGGGGCACCCGCAGCTCCACGGAATGGCCCGGCGCGTCGACTTCGAGGGTGCGGGCGGTGCGACGGACGGCATCGGCAAGCAATGCCCTACCTGGTTTTTCCACCTCATCGGGGCGTTTTATCCAGTCTTGGACCGCCACCACGGCAGCGCGCGTGGCCGCTGGGTCTACCTTATTTTTCATGCGCTAATTCGGCCTCCCTGATAACTTTCTATGCATGTCACTAACCCTTCCGGAACAAGAGAATACTGAAACCGCGAAGTCGCCATCGATCACCCTCCGATTCATGGCGGCGCCCACGGATATGACCATCGCTGGTGCGCAGGGCATTGGCGGCGGCCGCGTCTTGGAGTGGATCGACAAGGCAGCGTATGCGTGCGCGGTCCAGTGGTCCGGTGCCTACTGCGTTACCGCCTATGTGGGCCACATCCATTTCACTCGCCCGATTCCTTCCGGGCACTTGGTGGAGGTGCGCTCGCGAATCGCCATGACAGGCCGTTCTTCGATGCACATCGTCAACGAAGTCCTTTCCGCAGACCCACGCGATGGCATCTTCACGCGCGCTTGCGATTGCTTGGTTATTTTCGTGGCGAAGGATCCGGAAACGGGTAAGTCCACCCCTGTGCCACCGTTTGAGCCGACTTCCGACGACCAACATCGTGTCTGGGAGGCGGCCGAGTCCCGCATCGAGCTGCGCCGAGCCATCGAGGATGAGATGGAAAAGCAGACTTATGACGGACCTTCCGACGCCCCGCGCATGATCAACCGCTTCCTAGCAAAGCCGACCGACGTCAATTGGGGCGGCAAGGTCCACGGCGGCACCGCCATGGAGTGGATCGATGAGGCGGGCGCGGCCTGCACCATGGAGTGGTCGGGCGAGCACACCGTGGCCGTTTATGCCGGCGGTATTCGCTTTTACCAGCCGATTGCCATCGGTGACCTCATCGAGGTGGATGCCCGTATGATGCGCACCGATGCACGCTCCATGCAGATGTCCATCCACGTCCGCTCTGGCAACCCGCGCGGTGGACGCCAGAATCTGGAGACTGCCATCCACGCCACGGTTTCTTATATGGCGATGGACGCCGACTGGCAGCCGATGGCAGCCCGTCAGTTCACGCCGAAGACGGCAGAGGACAAGGCGCTGTGGGAGCACGCCGGCGTCCTGCGCGAGCTGCGCGGAAAGTACTCCCCGAAGCCACTGGTTGTGGCTCCGCAGCACCAGCACTTGGATTAGTGCGCTGGCTCCACGTTGACGGCAACGTGGAGCTTTTCAACGTTTTTGGCTTGGCGCAGCTGCGCGTTCCAACCGGAGCCTTCTTTTTGTTTAAAAAGCGCCGTGGTGGCCGGCAATATGACCGGCTTGTAGAAGTCTGCTTGCACGCGCACTGCATCGGGCAGGCGCCCCTCAAACGCAGTGAGCATCTTGGCGTGGGTGAACATGCCATGGGCAATCGTGTTCGGAAAACCAAAGGCCTTCGCGCCCAGCCGGGAGGTGTGAATGGGGTTCTTATCCCCAGAAGCGGCTGCGTAGGTCTTTACAGTTTCCGGGCTAAAACGCAGCGTTGCAATGGCCGTTACCCCCGGCGCGGGCTTTTCCGGCTGCGGCAAGAAGCGGGCGGCCTCTGGCCTTACCTGCACATCTGCCGGAGTGGAGGAAGAAAAGTGTGCTTTTGGCCCTAGGAATGCGGAGGTTTGCTGCCAGACCAAGATGCCTTCTACATAGATGGAGGTAATCATGTCGAGCACCAGCCCCTTGCGGTGGCTGCGCAGGTTCTCCGCGTGGACGTCGATGGTAAAAGCATCTTCCACGTGCAAAGGGCGGAATTGTTCAATCTTGTTTGAAAGATGAACAATGCCCATGGCGGGGAAAGGAAAACCCGGCGAGTCCATGACTTTGACCGCTAGCGGGAAGGCCAGCGCATAAGGGTAGGTAACCGGAACCTCGTTGCCCAGGCGGAAACCCACTGCTTGGCAATAAGCAGCAAGATGCTCCGGATCAATGTATACACCTTCTACCCGGTAGGCAATTGGTGGGTCATCGATAACGCGTTTTCCCGCAACACCGGGCAGCGCCTTTATCACCTGCTTGCGGTAAAGCTTGGAAAGCTGCGGAATCTCTTTCAGGTTCTGCACATTGCGGTCTAGCATTTACGCTCCCATCATGTTCTGGCCGCACACGCGCACGGTGTTACCTGTGACCGCCGCGGAGGCCGGGGCGGCGAAGTAGGCGACGGTCTCGGCGACGTCAACTGGCAAGCCGCCCTGCTGCAGGGAATTGATGCGGCGGCCAATCTCACGTGGGCCGGTGGGCATGGCTGCGGTCATGGCAGTTTCGATAAATCCCGGCGCCACCGCGTTGATGGTGGAACCGTTGTCTGCCAGTACCGGGGTGAGGGCATCAACCAGCCCAATGATGCCGGCCTTGGTGGTGGCGTAATTGGTCTGGCCACGGTTGCCGGAGATTCCCGCCATGGAAGACACGCCCACCACCGCTGCCCCGGCTGCAAGATCTCCGCTATCCAGCAGCGCCTCGGTGATACGCACTGGAGCTATGAGGTTAACGGCGAGGACGGCGTCCCACTGCCCCTCGTTCATATTTGCCAGCAGCTTGTCACGGGTAATGCCGGCATTGTGGACGATGACGTCGATGGGGCGGCCATAGTGGCGCTGCGCATGCTTTGCGATGATCGCGGCAGCACCCGGGTCAGTAACGTCCAGCGGTAGCGCGGTGCCCTTGACCTTGTTTGCCGTTTTGCTGAGGTGCTCACTCGCGACGGGGACGTCGATACAGATGACTTGCGCGCCATCGCGAGCCAGCACCTCCGCGATAGTGGCGCCGATGCCCCGGGCTGCGCCGGTGACCACGGCGAGACGGTCTTGAGAAGGCGCCTGCCAGTCTGCGTCCGCCTCGGCGGTAGCGGCCTTCACGCGCACCACCTGGCCGTCTACGAACGCTGACTTACCGGAGAGGAAGAAGCGCACCGTGGATTCGATTTCCGCCGTGGCGCCGGGTTCGACCCAAATGAGGTTCACGGTACCGCCTTTGCGCATCTCCTTAGCCAGCGAACGCGTGAAGCCCTCGAGGGCGCGGGCGGCAATGCGGGCATCGATGGTCGCAGTTTTCTCCGGGGTGGTGCCGATGACCAGCAAGCGTGCATTCGGTGCGAGGTTGCGCAGCTGCGGATGGAAGAAATCGTAGAGCTCTCGCAGCTGCTCTGGCTCCTCGATTCCGGTGGCGTCGAATACCAGCGCACCCCGCCCAGTTTCCGCCTCCACCGAAAGCAGCTGATAGTCCACTGCGAGCGCAGTGGAAAGGAAGTGGGCGATGCGGCCCGCTCCTGCAGAATCAATGACCACTGGGGCGCCTAAAGCCGGCTCCCCGGGGGTGAAGCGGCGCAGCGGATAGCCCTGCGGCACGCCCGCCTTCGCGGCCACTGGAGAGTTGATTAGTTTCTCGGCGAAATTGAGTTTGGGCATTCGAAATCCTTCCTTTAACAAGGTTGCAAGCCTTTTTGTAAGAGGTTGCAAGGTTAGTTAATTGAGTGATACAACTAACACTATCATTCGGAATGTGATTTAGGACATTCCAGTGAAAACTTTTCCACCTCTGGTTTCCCAGCAAGGAGTCGCAATGACCAGCAGTTCGCCCCGCGTCGCAATCTTGGGCGGCAACCGCATTCCGTTTGCCCGTTCCAACAAGGAATACGCGCACGCCTCCAATCAAGACATGCTCACCAGCGCCCTCGACGGACTCGTCGCGCGCTTCGGCCTGCACGAGGAACGGGTAGGGCTCGTAGCAGCAGGCGCGGTACTCAAGCACTCGCGAGACTTCAACCTCACCCGCGAGGTAGTCCTTGGCTCGGCGCTTACTTCTACTACCCCGGCGCTCGACATGCAGCAGGCCTGCTGCACCTCTTTGGCCGCCGCCATCCATGTTGGTGACGCCATTGCCCGCGGCCGCATCGAATCCGGCATCGCCGGCGGCACGGATACCACCTCAGACGCCCCGCTTGCCGTAAACGATTCCCTGCGGCGCACCCTCATCGGACTCAGCCGCGCAAAGACTCTTTCCCAACGTGCAAAGCTCATCGGCTCAATTCGCCCCGCCCAGCTCGCGCCCGAGCAGCCCCAAAACGGCGAGCCGCGCACGGGGCTTTCCATGGGCGACCACGCGGCTATCACGGCCCGCAAAATGGGCGTAAGCCGCGCCGCCCAGGACGAGCTCGCGCTCGCTTCTCACCAGAAGCTTCATCAGGCCTGGGAGGAAGGTTTCTTTAACGACCTCAGCACCGGCTTCATGGGTGTTAACCGCGATACCAACCTCCGTCCTGACTCCACGCCAGAAAAGCTCGGCCAGCTAAAGCCAGTCTTTGGAAAGCGCGATGCCGAGCAGCACGGCACCCAGGCCACAATGACCGCCGGCAATTCGACGCCGCTTACCGACGGCGCGGCAGTCACCCTCCTGGGCAGCGAATCCTGGGCCGCAAGCCATAACCTCGAGCCGCTCGCCTACCTAGTTGATTCCGAGACCGCCGCAGTGGACTTCCTGCACGGCGGAGACGGCCTTCTCATGGCGCCGACCTATGCGGTGCCGCGTCTCCTCGAGCGCAACAACCTCACCCTGCAAGATTTCGACTTCTACGAAATCCACGAAGCCTTCGCCTCGCAAGTCCTTGCCACCTTGAATGCGTGGGAGGACGAGACTTACTGCTGCGAGCGCCTCGGCCTGCCCGGCGCGCTCGGCCCCATCGACCGCAGCAAGCTCAATGTCAAGGGTTCTTCGTTGGCTGCCGGCCACCCCTTCGCGGCCACCGGGGCGCGCATCCTCGCCACCGCCGCGAAGGTCCTGCAGGAAGCAGGCGGCGGCCGCGCTCTTATCTCCATCTGTGCCGCCGGCGGCCAAGGCGTGGCCGCCATCATCGAACGCTAACCCGCACCCCAAAAAATCCCCGGCTGCCAAAAGCAGCCGCCCAAAGAAGGAAAAATCATGGCACTCCTCAAGACTCAAAGCAAGGATTCCAGCGCTGCTTCCACCACCGAGGCAAACCGCGCAAATCTTCGTTCCACCACCGCCCAAGCAGAGCCGCGCAGCCCGCGCCGCCTGCCCAAGACACCGAAGCCATCCGTAGCTACCGAGCTGGGCAACCTACTCGATGGCCCACACGCCGCTTTCCGTCAGGAGCTACGCGAGTTCATCAATGATCCGGAGCTCTTCCCGCATCCAGATCTCTCCGTCGCCGAGCAGCGCGCACATACCTTCAACAATCTCGCTAAGGTGCGCGACTTCGGCGGTTTCCAAAAAGGTCTGCGCCGCGACAATGGCGGGCCCGGCAAACCGATTCTTTCCACTTTCACACTCGAAGGCCTGGCTTGGGTCGACGGCTCACTCGCCATCAAGTCCGGCGTGCAGTGGGGACTGTGGGGCGGCGCCCTCGACCAGCTCGGCACCGAGCGCCACATCGAGTGGGTTCAAAAGGCCGCATCCCTGGAGCTACCTGGTTGTTTCGCCATGACCGAACGCGGCCACGGCTCTGATGTGCAATCCCTTGAGACCACGGCGAACTACGACCCGGAAACCGATGAATTCATCATAAATACCCCGAGCGATACCGCGGTGAAGAACTACATCGGCAACGCCGCCCAGGACGGCCGTGCCGCCGTCGTGTTCACGCAGCTTATGACCCCGGAAAGCGATGGCCGCACCCACGGCGTGCACGCCATCATCGTTCCGATTCGTGACGAGCAAGGCAACGCGCTGCCGGGCATCACCTTGGGCGATCACGGCCACAAGGGTGGACTCGTGGGCGTCGATAATGGCACGCTCCGCTTCGACAACGTGCGCGTACCGCGTGTAAACCTGCTCAACCGCTTCGCAGACGTCGATGAAAAAGGCAGGTATTCCTCGCCGATTGAAAACCCCAACGCCCGCTTCTTCACCATGCTCGGCACGCTGATCCGCGGGCGCATGGGCGTGGCTGGTGCCGCGGGCGCCGCCACGGAGGCCTCGCTGGACATCGCGGTGCGCTACGCCAACCGACGCCGCCAATTCGAAGGCGCAACCGGCGCCGAAAAGCACCTTATCGATCACCGCCAGCACCGCCGCCGCCTGCTCATCCCGCTGGCGCGCTCTTATGCGCTGCACCTGCTACACAACCAAATTCTGGAGCGCTACCAGGAGATGAATGACAGCCAGGAGGCAGGCTCGTGGTCCGTGACCACTCCCACCGAGGAGCAAAAGTATGCCTCCCGCGAGATGGAGTCTTTGGCCGGCGCGATTAAAGCCGCACAGACCCAGCACGCCATCCGCACGATTCAGGAATGCCGTGAAGCCTGCGGCGGCGCGGGCTATATGTCAGAAAACCGCCTGACCACCTACCGCGCCGACTCCGATGTCTTCGCCACCTTTGAAGGCGATAACACCGTGCTGATTCAGATGGTAGGCAAGAACCTGCTCACCGCCTACGGCCGCGCGATGAATGACATGTCTCCATGGGATACCGTGCGCTATGCCGCGACGACCGCCACTGAAGTCGTGCGCCGCCGCACTGGTTTCACCACGCGTCTGCAGGGGCTGGTGGACCTGGTCAATCCGAACGAGGCATCGCTTTTCGACGCCGTCTACCAAGCCAAGCTCATCGACGACCGTGCCCAGTCCGTCCTGCTTTCTCTCGTTCATCGTATCCAGCCGGCCCGCAAGGCCGACAAGGTGCAGGCAGCCGCCATCGTGGACCAATGCCAGGATCACCTCATCGCGGCAGGCTGGGCCCGTGTAGATACGCTGCTGGTCCAAGCGATGATTGAGGCGGAAGACCGCCTGGAGGTAGGGTCCCTCGCACGCCAGGTCTTCGAGCAGCTACGTCACCTGTTCGTGCTGTCCACGCTGGTCGAGCACGCGGGCTGGTATCAGGAGCACAACTTGCTTCCGGCCGGCCGTATGAAGGCCGCCCGCGCTGCAATCAATGATCTGGTGGATTCTTTGGCACCGTGGTCCGTGGTTCTGGTTGACGCATTCGGCCTACCTTCCGAGGTATCCAACATCCCGATGCTCACCGAAGCCGGCGTGGACCCGCTGCGCGATTAGGCGCCTGTCCCCATTTGAACGCCTAGGCCGCCACGACCATCCAAATGGCCACCATGTGCACAACCGCAGCCGCGATAGTCGCGCTGTGGAAGTGCTCGTGGTAGCCATACCACCGGGCGTTGCGGCCCGGCCATTTGAAGCCATAGGCCAAAGCGCCTAGCGAATAGATCACTCCGCCGGCAAAAAGCAGCCACACAACTACGGCGCCAGCGGCACCCCACAGGGTGGGAATGAGTGGGACCACCAACCATCCCAATGCCAGATAGACCACCACATCGAGCCAGCGTGGATGGTCTATCCACAACAGATTCAGGATGACACCCAAGATTGCCCCAGCCCAAGCAATAGCCAGCATGAGCGATGCCTGCTTCACGTCTAAGACGATGGCACACAGCGGCGTATACGTCGCCGCAATAAAGACAGCGATGGTTGCGTGATCCGCCCGACGCCACCAACGCACTGCCCGCAAGCTCGGCCATGGCCAACGGTGATAAAGGGCGGACACGCCAAACAAGCCCACTACGCCGACGCCGTAGACGGTAACGGCTAGCGCGTGCCACCAGGGCAGCGTCATCCAGGAATAGGTAATCAGCACAGTAGATGCGATCACCGAGCAAATCGCGGCAAAAAAGTGGCCCCAGCCGCGAGTGAGGGGGCGTGGGCCACGGTCAGCGATGAAATAGCGCCGCTCGACGAGCCCCTCAGGTGGCGCCTGCTCCACCCCTTCTAATAGCGCAGTGTTTTCCTTGTTAGCCATCAATGGGTAGCCGCCTCACTTCGGAGAAAACTTACGTCGCCGTAACTATACGGCGCCCGTCCGACGCTTTCAAGGAAATGCCCACTATTTTGTTATGCTTATTAAATTTTGCACCACCTCCGAAATCGGCGAGGCCTGACCGGATTCGACCGACTACGAAATCTTCTTCGGAGCGCAGCTGTACACGGCCTGGGAGACGACGCTCGGGCCAGCGCTCGGCATCGAATAGCGCGTGCCACTTTAGTCTCAGTAGTTGAATCTTTTTTCAACTTTTCCTGGGAAATACTTATACAAGCTGAAAAATCCTTGTACACTTGCTCCCACTATGACTTCCACACGCTCCATTGGAACCCTGCTCAAGTCCGTCGCTGCCGCCGGCGTCCTCGCGCTGACGATCGGCTCAACCACCACCCCCGCCATGGCGCAGTCGAGCCACCTGGAGAAGGTCTCCTCGCGCGTGACCAACCCGCAGCCTTGGCTGGGTGACCAGGCCAAGATCGTGGGCAAACGCCACATCAACGGCAACCACTGGGTCGTCGACGTGTGGTCTCCTGCCAACCGCGAAATCATCACCAACAACGTGCTGCTGCCGGGCGGCGACCAACCGCGCCCGAGCTTCTATCTCCTGCCTGGCATCCAGGGCGGCCAGGAGGGCATGAACTGGATGACGCATACCGACGTCGGACCATGGTTCGCGGATAAAAACGTCAACGTAGTCATGCCGCTTGGCGGCCCATACTCGCTGTACACGGACTGGAACCAGGCCGACCCAATCCTGGGCGTAAACAAGTGGAACACCTACATGACCCAGGAGCTTCCGCCGCTTATCGACGCCGAATTCCACGGCACCGGCCGCGATGCCATCGGCGGCCTCTCCTCCACCGGTGCGGCGGCGCTCGATATCGCGGCGCATGCGCCACAGCGTTTCAAGGCGGCCGCTTCCTACTCTGGCTGCCCAGTGCGCTCTGATCCGACGGGCGTTCTGACCTCGACGGCAATGATGGCTTACGGAGGCGGCTCCTCTTTCAACGCGTGGGGTCTGCCGGGCTCGCCGCAGTGGGCGGACCATGACCCGAACTTCAATCCGGGTCGCCTGCGCGGTGTAGATGTCTTCGTGGCTTCTGCATCCGGCAACCCGGGTCCGATTGATGGCAACAACATCAACCCGGTGACCAGCGTTGGCCCGCGTGCAGTTGAGGTGGTTGCCAACCAGTGCACCGAGACCTTCACGCACAACGCGCGCCGCGCCGGCGTGAACGTTAACCGCTACTACAGCGAGCAGGGTTCGCACTCCTTCGGGCTCTTTACACACGAGATGAAGGTCAGCTGGGCGCAGACCATCGCGCGCGCAATCGGCGCTTAAGTCGCGGCGCTCACGCGATTTCTCCTGGGCATCACGAACTCCATTCGCTCTGAGGCTTCCACCCCGGTTGGGTCCCCGTCTTTGGGTCCCCGTCTTTGGGTCCCATTGGTTGGGTCCTATTGCGAGTGGAGTTTTGTGTTTTGGGGTAAAAAAGGCTCCCTTTGCTAGCAAAGGGAGCCAAGGAATGAGACCCAACCAGGGGGACCCAACCAGCCGGGCTCGGAACTACTTGCGGAAGTACTCCGCCGCAGACTCGAAGAGCTTCATATCGTACTCGCCCGGCACGTTCTTGTAGGTAGATGCCGAGATGCGTTCAGAGTGGCCCATCTTGCCCAGGACGCGGCCGTCCTCGGACATGATGCCCTCAAGGGCGAAGAGGCCACCGTTCGGGTTAACGGAGATATCCATCAGCGGGTTGCCTGCAACGTCGACGTACTGGGTAACGGCAGCTGCCTTTAGACGCTCCCATTCGGACTCACCAGCGGTGATGCGGCCTTCGCCGTGAGAAATCGGGACGGTGAAGACATCACCCTCGTTAATCTTGGACAGCCACGGCGATGCGTTATTGACCACGCGCACACGCGAAATACGCGACTGGTGGCGACCAATCGTGTTGAAGGTTAGCGTCGGGGTCTCAGTGCCCGGCTCAGTAATCTTGCCGAACGGCACCAAGCCCAGCTTGATCAGCGCCTGGAAGCCATTGCAGATGCCGAGGACCAGGCCACCGCGCTCGTCGAGAAGCCCCTGCACACCCGCGGTAAGCGACGGGTTACGCAGGAAGGACGTGATGAACTTCGCGGAACCGTCCGGCTCGTCGCCGCCAGAGAAGCCGCCCGGCAGGAAGAGCATCTGGGAGCGATCCAAAGCCGCGGCCATGCGGTCGACGGACTCAGCGATGTCTTCCGGGGTGCGGTTGCGCACCACGAGGATCTCCGGCTCGATGCCAGCGCGACGCAGCGCGCGGGCGGAGTCGTACTCGCAGTTGGTACCCGGGAAGACCGGGATGAGAGCGGAAGCCTTGGCGCCACCGTGGGTCGGGGTGATGGTCGGCGCCTCAGATCCGGAGACCGAAGAAGTGGCGTCTGCCAGGGAGACCGAACCAGTCTGCTCAATGAAGCTCGGGTAGATCTCTTCGAGAGTGCCCAGGTAGGCGGCCTCGGCGTCGGCAAAGGAAACCTCGGTGCCGCGGTAGGTGAAGCCGCCCTCAGCGGTCTCACCAATAACCGAGCCCGCGGTTGGCTCCTCGCCGTCTGCCCACTCCAGGACGAAGGCGCCGTAGGCGTAGTCGTAGAGCGGGGCGTCGTCAGTAAAGGCGAAGCCGATGCCCTCGCCCAAGCCCATCTTCAGCACGGACTCGGCAGGGCCGCCGAAGCCCGGGGTGTAAGCGGAGATGACCTTGCCGGAGCGCAGCAGCTCCGTCACGGTGCGGAAGTTGGCAACCAGGGAATCTGGGGTGGGCAGGCCGGCCAGCGCAGTATCCTCTGCGCCAGCGATCTCCGGCTGGAAGAGCGTGACCTTGTGGCCCGCTGCCTTGAAGTAGTTCGGCACCATGTGCGTGGCATCGTCGTGGCTGACGGCAACCGAGATGACCGTCGGCGGGACGCTGAGCTCCTCGAAGGTGCCGGACATGGAGTCCTTGCCGCCAATCGCGGCGACGCCGAGTCCAAGCTGGGCCTTGATGGTGCCCAGCAGCGCGGCAGCCGGCTTGCCCCACGCCGCAGCGGAGTCCATGCGCTCGAAGTACTCCTGGAAAGACAAGTAGGTCTCGTCGAAGGAGGCGCCGGTAGCAATCAGCTTAGACACCGACTCCACCACCGCGAGGTAGGCCCCGTGGAACGGGCTGGCCTCAGTGACGTATGGGTTGTAGCCCCAGGACATCACGGAGCAGTTGGTGGTCTCTCCCAGCGCCGGCAGGGTGTGTGCCGTGGCCTGGATCGGGGTGGCCTGGCGGGTGCCGCCGAAAGGCATCAGCACGGTGCCGGCACCGACGGTGGAGTCGAAGCGCTCAGACAGGCCCTGCTTGGAAGCCACGTTGAGGTCGGAGGCCATGCCGAGGAAAGACGCGTTGAAGTCCTCCCGGCGTGCCCACTCGCGGGCCGCGCCGCGCCAATCAGCGGCGGGGGCAACCTCGACGTCGACGTGCTTGTCGGCGCCGTTGGTGTTTAGGAATTCGCGGGAAAGGTCAACGATGGTGTTGCCGCGCCAATGCATGCGCATGCGGCCCGAGTCAGTGACCTCCGCAACGACCACGGCGTTGAGGTTCTCCTCGTTAGCCAGCGCGATCAGCTTGTCGAGGTCGCCTGCCTCAACGACGGTGGCCATGCGCTCCTGGGATTCGGACAGAGCCAGCTCGGTGCCGTTCAGGCCCTCGTACTTCTTCGGGACCGCATCGAGGTTGATCTCCAGCGAATCCGCCAGCTCGCCCACTGCGACGGCGACGCCGCCGGCGCCGAAGTCATTACAGCGCTTGATGAGCTTGGAAAACTCCGGGTTGCGGAACAGGCGCTGGAGCTTGCGCTCCTCCGGCGCGTTACCCTTCTGCACCTCCGCGCCCGCGGTGGTCAGCGACTCCACGGTGTGCGACTTGGAGGAACCAGTAGCGCCACCGATACCGTCACGGCCCGTTGCACCGCCGACGAGCACCACGAGGTCACCCGCCGCCGGAACTTCGCGACGCACGTTCGCCGCCGGTGCGCCCGCCACTACCGCACCCATTTCGAGGTGCTTGGCGACGTATCCCGGGTGATAGACCTCATCAACCAGGCCGGTAGCCAAGCCAATCTGGTTGCCGTAGGAGGAATTGCCGGCAGCTGCCACGCGGGCAATGGTCTTCTGCGGCAGCTTGCCTGCGCGAGTGGTGGTCTCCAGCGGGTTACCGGAGCCGGAGATGCGCATCGCGCCGTAGACATAACCGCGGCCAGACAGTGGGTCACGGATTGCGCCACCGATGCAGGTAGCAGCGCCGCCAAAAGGCTCGATTTCGGTTGGGTGGTTGTGGGTCTCGTTCTTAAACAGCAGCAGCCACGGCTCTTCCTTGCCATCCACGGTGATGGTGACATGAACGGTGCAGGCGTTGATCTCCTCGGAGACGTCCATGGCGTCGAGCTTGCCCGTGGCACGCAGCACCTTACCAGCGATGGTGCCCATGTCCATCAAAGTCACCGGCTTAGCGCGGCCGATGGACTCGCGGGCTTCAAGGTAGTCCTGGTAAGCGGCCTCAACGGTCGGCTCATTGAAGGTAATGGAATCGAGGACGGTCTCGAAGGTGGTGTGGCGGCAGTGGTCGGACCAGTAGGTATCAATCACCTTGAGCTCGGTGATGGTGGGTTCGCGGTCTTCGGAAGCAAAGTAGTTACGAATCAAGGTGGCGTCGTCCGCGTCCATGGCCAAGCCGTGGGAGGCAACGAACTCGGGAAGGGCGGCGTCGGAAAGCGCGGTGAAACCCTCAAGGGTCTCAACGTCTGCGGGGGTATCGACGTGCAATGCCAAAGTCTCCGGCAGCTCCAGCGCTGCTTCACGGGACTCGACGGGGTTAATCAGATCCTTGCGCATGGCGGCAGGAATCTCACCATCTACCGCATAGACCACCGCGGTGCGCACGCGGGGGCGCTCCCTTTCAAAGAGGAACTGAATGCACTGTGCGGCAGAATCGGCGCGCTGATCAAACTGGCCTGGAAGCGGTTCAACGGCGAGAACCCCGCCTGCAACTCCAGCCTCGTCCAGCGTGGAAAAAATAGTGTCTACCTGCGGTTCTGAAAGAACCAACTTGACCGCGGTAGCAAATTCGGAATCGGTGGTGCCCTCTACGTCGTAGCGATTGAGCACGCGCACGTTGACGCCGTACTCCTTCGACAATGCAGCGGCATGCCCGCCCTCGCGATTTTCCACATACACGCGCTGAACCATCGTGCCTCCAGTTTCATTCAGCTCAAGTTTTAACTCGGTAGTCGACTTAGTGCCCACAGTATTTCCCGCGGGGAACGAAAACCAATTCTATAGGGCGGCGGGTTGGGGGTGGTTCGGTTTGGAGGATTACTGGCACCGAGGCCTCGCGTGGGCACAATTTGCCAAATAGTGCGCCCAAATTTGCTGATTTTCCGGGCTTGCTTGGCAAATTGTGCGCAGTTCGCACGCCCCTGCCCCGCAAAGCCCGCGTAAACACCCGGTGAACCGCAAGACAAACCTTTTGGGCGTGCATGTAAACCCCCAAGACATCTGGGGGATGAACGCTTGGCAAGCCCGGCGCGGTGCCTTAGAAACAAATGGTCATATATCTCCTATTGCAAGGTTTCTCATGCGCTCTCGTTCTCTTCGCGCGCTTTCTTTAACCGCGCTCATCTCCACTTTCTCCACTCTCACCGTCCCCGCCCATGCAGCGCCCGCAGGTGATGCCGTGGTTCTTTCTGAGGTTTACGGCGGCGGCGGAAACTCTGGTGCGACCTTTACCCACGACTTCATCGAGCTCTTCAACCCCACCGAAGCCGAGGTCTCGCTGGATGGTTGGTCCGTCGAGTACTTTTCCGCCGGTGGCAACTCGGGCGGCAAGGCTGCTCTCGGCGGCGCGATTCCGGCTGGCAAGCACTACCTGATTCAAGCTGGCCAGGGCAGCGGCGGCTCCACGCCACTGCCTACCCCAGACGCGGAATCCTCCCTGAACCTGTCCGGTTCGAAGGGATCGGTCAAGCTTTACGACGCCTCCGGCAACAAGGTTGACCTCGCCGGTTACGGTTCCGCCCAGCTGGCAGAAGGCACCCCCGCCCCAAGCACCTCCAATGCAGAGTCAGTCTCTCGCGATGAGGCGGGCACCGATACCGACGACAACGCTGCCGATTTCCATGTCAGCACGCCCACTCCTACGCCTTCCGGCAACGAACCAACCACGCCCGCTGAGCCAGAGGAACCAACGCAGCCTGCAGACCCCGGCCGCGAGCTAAGCATCGAAGAAATCCAGGGAACCGGCGCTCAGTCTCCGGTTAAAGACCAGAACGTCACGACCAAGGGCGTCGTCACTGGCGTGTGGTCCGAGGGCGGCATCAACGGCTTCACTATCCAGACCGGCGGCACCGGAAACGAGGCTCCTGCTGCTTCCCCGGCGCTGTTTATTTACATGGGTAACAAGGAAGCCTCTGCTTATCCGCAGCTCGGGGATTCCGTGCAGGTTTCTGGCAAGGTCTCGGAGTTCTTTGACGCCACCCAGCTAACCGCAAATGCCGTCGAGAAGCTCGATGCTCCCCTGCCGGAGGTCACCGCGCTCGAACTGGAGGCCCTGCCGGAAGGCGACGTCGCCCGTGAGGCCTACGAGCACATGCTGGTGCTGCCTGGCACCCACACCGTGACCAACAACTACGCGCTCAACCAGTATGGCGAGGTAGGCCTGGCGCCGGGCACTGAGGCACTCCGCCAGCCGTCGGACCTTTATGACCCGTCGACAGACCCAGACTCCGACCTACAGAAACTCGCCGCTTCCAACGCCGCCAAGCTGGTCACGCTGGACGATGGCCGCACGAAAAACTACCTCGAGTCTGACCAATCCACCCCGCTGCCATATATCGCGCAGGACAACGCACAGACCATCAAGTCCCTGCGCACCACTGACCAGGTAACTTTCCAGCACCCGGTCATCGTGGGTTACTCCCATGAACAGTGGCGCTACCAGCCCACCGCACCGGTAACGGGCAATACGGCAGGCAGCGATTTGCCGATTACCTGGGAAGACTCCCGCGAAAAGGAACTGCACGCACTCGACGTCGAAGGCGAATACACCATTGGTGCCTTCAACGTATTGAACTACTTCACCTCCCTTGGCGAGGAATACGGCGGCAGCTCTTACGATGACATGGACGGCAACCCGGTCACCGTCAAGCGCGGCACGACCCGCGGTGCTTATACCGCGGAGGCCTTCGAGAACCAGCAGCGCAAGATTGTCGCGGCCGTAAACGGTCTTGATGCCGACGTCATCGCCCTTTCTGAAATCGAAGACGGCTACGGCGTCACCGGCGACAAGTCCAAGCGTGACCAAGCCTTGGCGCACCTGACAGACGAGCTCAACGCGGCCGCTGGTTCCGAGAAGTGGGCCTACGTGACCTCCCCGGAGAAGCTGCCGGACACCGTGGACGTCATCCGCACCGCGTTCATCTATAAAAGGGCTCGCGTCAAGCCGGTTGGTGAATCCCGCATCTTCGTCGACGACCGCTTCACTGGAACCGCCCGTGAGCCGCTAGCGCAGGAGTTCGCGCCAGTCGACGCCGCGGATGACGAGACCTTCGTGGCCGTGGCCAATCATTTCAAGTCCAAGGGTTCCGTTGTTAAGGGTGACGCCGACACCGGCGACGGCCAGGGCAATAACCCCAACGTGCGCAAGGCACAGGCCGAAGCCGTTCTTGAGCACCTGGCTAAGCAGCCAGATTGGCAGGACAAGGCCACCTTCGTGATGGGTGACCTCAACACCTATACCCACGGCGATGCCATCGATGTCTTCCGCGACAGCGGCTACACCGTTCCCGCTGAGGACTACCACGCGGATGCCTCCTACCAGTTCTCTGGCCTGTTGGGTTCCCTCGACCACGTCCTGGCAAACGAGGTTGTATCCGGCAAGGTAACCGACGCCCAGGTGTGGAACATCAATGCCGACGAGCCGGTGGCCTTTGAGTACTCTCGCCGCAATTACAACATCGTGGACTTCTACGACGATTCCCCGTTCCGCGCCTCCGACCACGACCCGGTCAAGGTCGGATTCAGCCTGGGCAAGGCGGCCGCTAACCCAGACGAAGAACCAGACACCGACCCAGACAGCAAGCCCGGCACCAACAAAGGCTCCAGCTCCAGTAACGGCTCTAGCTCTGGTTCGAGCACCGGCAGCATCATCGCATTGATCCTTGCGGTTGCCGTCCCCGGCATCGCAATGTTGCTCGGCGGTTCGCTGAAGTTCCTGACACCCCAGCTCATCGACGCCCTGCCACCGCAGGTCCGGGATTTCCTCAAGCTCTAGGCTCCCGGGAGCGTTTCCTCCGGGGCGTCTTCCCCGGAGCGTCTCCTCTCCCTACGCACAATTTGCCAAATAGTGCCCTGAATTAGCGCGGATTCAGCAGTCTAATTGGCAAATTGTGCGCTTTTGCGCGTTCGGTGCACGCTTTTGCACGCGTGCCGTGCGTTCGGTGCACGCTCGGCGTGCACTTCCGCGGGAGGCTTTTAGCGCTTCGTCAAAAAGACGCCGTAGTCCGCGGGCTGCGCGCCGGCGCTCGCGGCGCGGTCAACCGCCTTGATGAAGTCAGAGACCACTTTCCTGTCATTAAGGTTGCGGCCAGAGATGGAAAGACGCACGGTGTTGCCACGCAGCGCGGAGCGCTCAGCTGCGCGAATAATGTTGCGGCGCCACCACTTCGCCGCGCCGAAGCCCTCGCCGAAGGACAGGTTGCGGGTCTGGTGGAACTTGCCGGAACGCAGCTCGTGAATGCCACGCGTGGAGACCGCGACGTCGAAAGCAAAGTTCGGTAGGACCTCCAAGGTGCCAGGCGACATACGCCAGCGTGGAGGTGCGAAGATGCTCGACTCGAAGCCCAACTTGGCCATCTGCCGCGTGGCGCCCTTCAAACGGAGATTGGCCTCGTGCGAGTCGAGGTTAGCGAACTCAGCGCGACGACCTTGCACCGCTTGGTCGAAGCCATTCAGAATAAGCAACCTACCCGCGGATTCCTGCTCTTTGAGAAAGCCTAAGGTCTTGTCATCCTTGGCCAGGTGCCAATTGCCATCAATGTGTGGGGCAACCAGCAAAGAGACCGGGATTTCTTCCCGGTCTAGTTCTTTGAGGAGGTTACTAGTTTGCTTCCGCGTGTCAGAAAAGATGCTGGAAATCGAAACTAGAAGGTGGCCATGCATAAGTGCAATTATCGCACAGCCACCGCGAGTCCGCGCGGCGAGGAGCGTCTAAGCTTTCAACCCCGTGGCCTTGTTAATGGTCCACGCGTACTCGAAGGCATTCTGGCGCCACTTGTCATAGCGTCCAGAAACACCACCGTGGCCAGCGACCATCTCCGTCTTGAGCAGGAACTGCCCGCCCTTTGCGGTATCACGCAGCTTGGCAATCCACTTCGCCGGTTCCACGTAGAGCACGCGAGTGTCGTTGAGCGAGGTAATCGCCAAAATGTCCGGGTAGTTCTGCGCAGTGACGTTCTCGTAAGGCGCATAGGACTTCATGTAGTCATAGACCTCTGGGTCGTGGTACGGGTCGCCCCACTCTTCCCACTCGATGACCGTCAGCGGTAGCTCCGGCTTCAGGATGGAAGTCAGCGGGTCCACGAAGGGCACAGAGGCCTGGATGGCCGTGAAGCGGTCCGGGGCCATGTTTGCCACCGCGCCCATCAGCAGGCCTCCGGCGGAGCCGCCTTCAGCCACCATCTGATCTGCGGTGGTGACGCCGCGCGCGATGAGGTCATCGGCCACCGCGATGAAGTCGGTGAAGGTGTTCTTCTTCTGCAGAAGCTTGCCGCTGTCGTACCAGGTGCGGCCCATCTCGCCGCCGCCGCGGACGTGCGCCATCGCAAAAATCATCCCGCGGTCCATCAGGGACAGACGGAATACGGAGAAGTACGGGTCCATGCTGGTTTCATAAGAGCCGTATCCGTAGAGAAGCGTCGGGTTAGCTTTGGTGCGGTCAAGATCGGCGCGGTGCACGATGGAGACCGGAATCTGCGTGCCGTCGGAAGCCTGCGTCCACATGCGGTAGGCAACGTAGTCATCCTTGTTGTAACCGCCCGGAACTTCTTGTTCCTTGAGCAAGGTGTACTCGCCAGTCTCGACGCGGTAATCGAAAAGCTGCGAAGGCTGGATGAAGGAGGTGTAGCTCACGCGCAGTACCGATGCATCCCATTCCGGGTTGCCGCCAACGCTCACGGTGTAGAGCTCTTCGTTGAAGTTTAACTCCTTAAATTCGGACCAACCATGGCGTACATCCATGATTGCGGCACGCCCGATGCCGGCGCGGCGGTAGCCTACGACGACCTGGTCGCGATAGGTATCCACGCCTTCCAGGCGCACATCCTCGCGATGCGGAATCAGCACATCGAGCTCGCGGAGCGGTGCGAGGTCCTCCCCTACTGCCAGCGGCGTGGTGGCCAGGGTGAAGTTCGGGCCTGATGCGTTGTGGGTGACAAACCAATAGGCCTGGCCGTCGATCTCGGCATAGTCGACGTCGTAGTCAACACCTGCTTCGCGCTGCCACAGAACCTGGAATTCGCCTTCCGGGTCCGTACGATCCAGCACCCAGGTCTCTGAGGTCAGCTTCGAGCCGATGACGATGAACAGGTACTTCTCGCTGCGAATACTGCCGACGCCGATATTAAAGTGCTCGTCGGCTTCATACATGACCTGCACGTCTTCGGACTGCGCGGTTCCCACCTTGTGGCGCCAGACGGTATCTGGGCGCCAGGCATCATCGACCGTGGTGTAAAAGATGTAGTCATCGCCCACCCAGGTTGCACCGTAGAAGATGCCTTCGAGGCGGTCGGAGAGCAGCTCGCCAGTACGCAAGTCCTTGATGACCAGAGAAAAACGCTCGTCGCCAGCGGTATCCACGGAATAAGCCAGCAGGTTGCCGGAGTCAGAGACGGTGGAGGCACCCATCGCGAAGAATTCGGTGCCTTCTGCTAGCTCGTTGGCATCTAGGAGGATTTCCTCGCCCTCAGGCGCGCCTTCTTCTGGAATAACGGGAGCGGTCCACGGGTCAGCACCTTCGGTCACCGGAACGCGGCAGCTAATGCCATAGTTCTTGCCCTCGACAGAGCGACCGTAATACCAGTACTGGCCCCTGCGCGAAGGCACGGACATGTCCGTTTCCTTCACGCGCGACTTTACTTCCTGGAAGATGTTCTCAGTCAGCTCTTCAAGGTGCGCAGTCTCCTGCTCAGTATAAGCATTCTCCGCGCGCAGATAATCGAGCGTTTCTGCGGATTCTTTATCCCGCATCCACTCGTAATCATCCACGAAGCTGCAGCCATGAAACTCGCGGGTGATGGGGTGTTTTGCGGCAATCGGCGGGGTCAATTCAGTCATGTTCTCCTCGCTAGATTAGGGGGCTTATTTGTAGTGAGATTTCTCGAAACCCTACCGTAACGAAGGCTTTAGGCCTTAAAAGGAGTTTCCCGAAAGACGCTCGTAAGCCTCGACGTAGCGCGCACGGGTGGCCTCGACGACGTCGTCAGGCAGGCGCGGCGGCTTGGCATCAGAAGCCTGGTCCCAGCCGGATTCCGGCGAGGTCAGCCAGTTGCGCACGTACTGCTTGTCGAAGGAAGGCTGAACCTTGCCCTCCTCATACGTATCGGCTGGCCAGTAGCGGGAGGAATCCGGGGTTAGGACCTCATCGGCCAGAATCAGGGTGCCATTTTCATCGAGACCGAACTCGAACTTGGTATCGGCCAGGATGATTCCCTTCTCCTCCGCGATGCGGGCGGCCTCGGAGTAGATGCGCAGGGTGGCAGCGCGCAGCTCTTCCGCACGCTCTTTGCCCAGCTTGGCGACGACCGCGTCAAAGGACACGTTCTCATCATGCTCGCCCTGCGCCGCCTTGGTGGCCGGGGTAAAGATCGGCTCTGGAAGGCGGGAGGCCTCGGTAAGGCCTTCAGGCAGCTCGATGCCGCAAACGGTACCGCTTTCCTTATATTCCTTTAGGCCGGAACCGGTGAGGTAGCCGCGCGCGACGCACTCGAAAGGCAGCATGTCGAGCTTCTTGACCACCATGGCGCGGCCCAGCACTTCCTCTGGGATGCGCTCGTCATCGAGCGGGCCGGCGAGGTGATTCGGGAAATCGATGACGTCGAAGAAGAACTTCGAGGTCGCGGTCAGAACACGCCCCTTGTCCGGGATAGCCGGGTCCAGGGAGTGGTCGTAGGCCGAAATACGGTCGGAGACGACCATCAGCAGAGCGTTCTCGTCGACGTCGTAGATGTCACGGACCTTGCCGGAAGCAAGGTGCTTATAAGAAGAAAGTTCTGGGCGCATGAGTCCTATCCTAATTCGCTTTTAGAGAATCTCGCCTGGGGTATAAGCGGCGGCCTTCGGGTGCTCGCTGACCAGATTGTTGATGCGGGTAAGAACCTGGTTGACCTGGGACTCCGCAGCGCCGATGAAGGCGTGCTTATCGGCCAAGGCAGCCTCCAGGTCCTCGGCGGACATCGGCAGGCGCTCGTCGGCGGCAAGGCGCTCGACCAAGTCCTGATCGCCGCCGTTTTCGCGCATGTTCAGCGCCACTGCGACGGCGTTTTCCTTGATGACCTCGTGCGCGGTCTCGCGGCCGACGCCGGCACGCACGGCCGCCATCAGGATGCGGGTGGTGGCAAGGAAAGGCAGGTAGCGCTCGAGCTCGCGGTCGATCATCGCAGGGAAGGCACCGAACTCGTCCAGCACGGTCAGGAAGGTTTCGAACTGGCCGTCGAGGGCAAAGAAGGCGTCGGGAAGCGCAACGCGGCGCACCACGGAGCAGAATACGTCGCCCTCGTTCCACTGCTGACCGGAGAGATCCGCAACCATGGTGAGGTAGCCGCGCAGGATGACCTGGAAGCCACACACGCGCTCGCAGGAACGGGCGTTCATCTTGTGTGGCATCGCGGAAGAACCAACCTGGCCTTCCTTGAAGCCCTCGGTGACGGTCTCATTGCCAGCCATCAAGCGGATGGTGGTGGCCAAGGAAGACGGGCCGGCGCCCAGCTCAACCAGAGCGGAAACGGCGTCGAAGTCGAGGGAGCGTGGGTAAACCTGACCAACGGAGTTGAAGATGCGGTGGAAGCCCAGGTGATCAGCAATCGCAGTCTCCAGGGAGGCCAGCTTGTCCTCGGAGCCGCCCATCAGGTCGAGCATGTCCTGGGAGGTGCCCATCGGGCCCTTGATGCCGCGCAGCGGATAGGCAGCCAGGAGCGATTCGACGCGCTCGATGCCCAGCAGCATCTCATCGGCTGCGGAAGCAAAGCGTTTGCCCAGGGTGGTGGCCTGAGCAGCAACGTTGTGGGAACGGCCGGCCATGACCTGAGACTGGTAAGCAGCCGCATGCTTGCCGATGCGCGCGACGACCGCGATGGCCTTGTCACGGATGAGGCGCAGCGAGGAATGAATCTGCAGCTGCTCGACGTTCTCGGTGAGATCTCGGCTGGTCATGCCCTTGTGGATGTGCTCAAAGCCAGCGAGGGCGTTGAACTCCTCGATGCGGGCCTTGACGTCGTGGCGCGTTACGCGCTCACGGGCAGCGATGGACTCGAGGTCCACCTGCTCAACCACGGACTCGTAGGCCGCAATGGCCTCTGCTGGAATATCGACTCCCAAATCCTTTTGCGCGCGCATGACGGCGATCCACAGCTGGCGCTCCAGGATGATCTTGTACTCCGGGCTCCAAATATTGGAAAGCTCTGCGGAGGCATAGCGGGAGGATAGGACGTTGGAAATGTTCTTCTTTTCAGCCACGGGAAACATTATTCCATGTACAAAGCCCAGCCTGTACCTTTTGGTAGCAAGCTGGGCTATACGGGGGTGCGAGAGAAAAGCTAGATGGAAATCTCGCCGTCTTCGGCACGCTTTCCGATGTCGCGACGGTAGAAGCTGCCGTCCAACTTAAGGCCTTCTAGCACCTCGTAGGCGGCGGCGCGGGCCTCGGCGAGTGTGGCGCCCTGGCCCAGGACGTTGAGCACGCGGCCGCCGTTGGAGATGACATCGACTTCCTCTTCAACACCGCGCGAGCCTTCGGCTTGCGAGGTACCGGCGTGGAGGACCTTGTTCGGATCATCCAGGCCCGGGCCGGTGATGACGTCGCCCTTACGCGGGGAGGCTGGGTAGCCCTCAGCGGCCAGGACGACGGTAACGGCGTAGCCGTCCTTCCACTTCAGCTCGTCCAGCTCGGCAAGCTTGCCGGTGGCGGTGGCGTTAAGCGCCTCAGCCAGCGGGGACTCGAGCATGGAAAGAACTGCCTGGGTTTCTGGGTCGCCGAAGCGGCAGTTGAACTCGACAACGGCGATGCCCTCCTTGCCCCACGCGAGGCCGGCATAAAGCAGGCCGGAGTACGGGGTGCCGCGGCGCACCATTTCGGCGGCAACTGGCTTGCAGACTTCGTCGACGATGCGCTGCACGCCGTCGGCAGGCAGCCACGGCAGCGGCGTATAGGCGCCCATGCCGCCGGTGTTGGGGCCTTCGTCATTGTCGTAGGCGCGCTTGTGGTCCTGCGCTGGGAGCAACGGAACGACGGTCTCGCCGTCGACCAAGCAGAACAGGGAAACTTCTGGGCCATCGAGGAAGGACTCGAGCAGGACCGGGTTTCCTGCCGCGTGAACCTCGTTTACATGTTCCTTCGCGGCAGCGCGGTCGTCGGTGACAACGACGCCCTTGCCGCCGGCGAGGCCGTCATCTTTCACCACGAAGTGCGGGCCGAAACGGTCGAGGGCGGACTCAATGTCGGCGTCGGAAGCCCCCGGCACCAGCTGCTCCGCGCGAGCGGTGCGAACGCCAGCAGCATTCATGACGTCCTTGGCAAAGGCCTTGGAGCCCTCAATCTGCGCGGCCTCCTTGGAGGGGCCGAAGACGGCGATGCCGTTGGCGCGCAGCTCATCTGCGACGCCGGCAACCAGCGGCACCTCGGGGCCAACGACGACGAGCTCGGCGTCAATTTTCTGCGCCAGCTCCAGCATCTGTGCTGGGTCATCAACCTTGGAGTACTCAGGATGCACCGTGGCCAGGGAATCGAAGTTCGGCGAGCCAGGGGCAACGTGGAGTTCAGTGGTCAGTGGATCTGCCTTGAGACCTTTGAGCAGGGCGTGTTCGCGGCCGCCCGAGCCAATTACGAGAATGCGCATGCCGTCTATCTTAACTGGCGGTAGCCTAGTCACCATGTCTTCTGTATTTACCAAGATTATTAATGGCGAACTGCCAGGTCGCTTTGTCTACCGCGACGAGACCTGCGTGGCCTTTTTATCCATCGAGCCCCTCAACTACGGCCACACTCTGGTAGTTCCGATTGAGGAAGTAGATAAGTGGACCGACCTCGACCCACAGACCTGGGCACACCTCAACGAGGTGGCACTGGAGATCGGCGCCGCCATCAAGACGGCATTTAACTCTCCACGCACCGGCTACATCATCGCCGGCTTCGACGTGCCGCATACCCACATCCACCTCTTCCCCACCGAGAAGATGGAAGAGTACGACTTCGCCAAGGCATTTGCTGCCGACGCCACCGACCCTGCCGCCATGGATGAGGCAGCAACGCGTATTCGCCAGCACTTGGGCACCGACGAAGAAGGACGCCGCTAACTAGCAGCGTCCTCATGAGAAGGCCTCGTTAGCGGCCGATTAATTATGAAGCTGGGAGGCGCACCGTAAAGGTGGAGCCCTCCCCCAGCTGGGAGCTCACGGCAATGCTGCCGCCGTGCTGCTCCACCAAAGATTTCACGATGGCCAGGCCCAAGCCCGAGCCGCCGGTATCGCGGGTGCGGGAAGAATCCGCGCGGTAGAAGCGCTCAAAGATGTGGCTGGTGTCCTCGGGGGACATGCCCTTGCCGTCATCGGCGACGTCGATAAGCACCGCCTTGTCCGCGCCCTCGCCCTCTTCGCGGATGGTGAGCTTGACCTTGGCCTCCTCGCCACCGTGGCGAATGCCGTTGGAGACGAGGTTGAGCAGCACCTGGTGCAGGCGATCAGGGTCGCCTTTGACCACCGGAATATCGTGGGTCTCGTTAACCACGTCGATCTGGCGGCCGGCAAACGCGGCACGCGCGGAGGAACCGACGGAAAGCACCAGCTCCAGCATGTCCACAGTGCGCATGTCCAGGCGCGAGCCCTCGGCGCGGGTCAGAGAAAGCAGGTCCTCCACCAATAGCGACATTCGCTTGGACTCGTCATCGATCTTGGAAAAAACAAGATCCACATCCTTGGTGGCGCCGGAGCGATAAAGCTCGGTGTAGCCACGCAAACTGGTCAGCGGGGTGCGTAGCTCGTGGGAAGCATCGCCGACGAAACGGCGCATCTGCTCCTCTTTATCTTGGGCTTGGACAACTGAGCGCTGCAGCTGCCCCAGCATCACGTTGAGCGCAGCCGAGAGCTGACCAACCTCGGTGTGCTTCGGCCACTCCGGCACACGCTTGTCCAAGTCACCCGCGGCAATCTCGGAGGCGGTCTTTTCAACGACGCGCAGCGGGCGCAGCGCGCGGCGGATAAACCACATGCCCACCACGGCGATAATGCCCATGACCACGGCAGTGATGATTATTTGCACGATCGCTAGACCGCGGAGAATAAGCCGCTCGTGGGTGAGATCCTTGGCCACTACGGTCACGGTGCCATCGACCTTGATGGCCACGGCGCGCCACTTGGTTTCGTCGTTTCCAACGGAACCGACGGTGGCAGGCTCGTCACCGATGTAGAGGTTCTTCGCGTCCGGCATGCTGGTCTTGGGGCCGGTGTATAAAACGGTGCCATTCGGCAGGTAGCTAAGCGCCACGTATTCCGTAGGCGGGCGCCTAGAGTAGTCCCCCAAATAGTAGTCGTTGCTCATATTGCGCGCCCAGCCGTTGGTGGCATCCTTTAGCTGATCATCGACGTTGCCATACATGACGTCGGACATAATCGAGGACACCGCCAAAGAGGCACCCGCCAGGCCGAGGCCAGAGACCAAGACCATGAGCACCAAAAGCCACGTGCGCAGCGGCATCGCTTTGGGGCGCTGCACGCGGCGTCGCTTAGCGCGCTCCCCGGAGGGAACCGCAACGGACGGGGTTTCAGGCAGCGTAGATTCCGCCGCCGAGTGGGTAGTGCTCATGTATTAGTACTCGAAAAAGGACTGTGGCGAACTACTAGTTACGCGGCATGCGCAGAACATAGCCGACGCCGCGAACAGTATGAATAAGCTGCGTATCGCCGGTGTCGATCTTGCGGCGCAGGTAGGAGATATAGGACTCGACTACGTTGCCATCGCCGCCGAAGTCGTAGTGCCAGACGTTGTCCAAGATCTTGGACTTGGACAGCACCACTTCCTTGTTCTGCATGAGGTAGCGCAGAAGGTTGAACTCGGTTGGGGACAGCTCGATGATTTCGCCTCCCTTGGTGACCTCGTGGGTGTCATCATTCAAGGTGAGGTCAGCATAGGAAATGGTGGCGTCACTGTTTGCGTCATCGACGTTCGCGCCGCGGCGCAGGATAACGCGCAGGCGGGTGATAACCTCTTCCAGGCTGAACGGCTTAGTCACGTAATCATCGGCACCGATGGTCAGGCCATGGATGCGCTGATCGACGCTGTCCTTTGCGGTCAAGTAAAGCACCGGGCCGTCGAGGCCTTCCTGACGCAGCTTGCCAAGCAGCTCGAAGCCGTCCATGCCCGGCATCATGACGTCCATGATGTAGGCATCAGGATTAACCTCGCGGGCCACCCGCAGCGCCTCAGTGCCGGAGTTTGCGCTGAATACTTCGAAACCCTGGAACTTCAGGGAAACGGTGAGTAACTCCACGATGTTGGGCTCATCATCAACGACGAGGACTTTTACTTCTTTATTGTCGTCCATTAGCTCTTGTTACTTCCTTCAGCGAGTGCTTGTTGCTATTTCGCAATAATGACACCCAGCCTTCCAAGGGCACTGAAGGGAGTCTGGACATCACCTGTGAACTCCCATCCTAGCCAACGGCGCCAACAACCAGGCCGGAATACGTAAGGTGAACACCAAGTCGACTTCACCGATGGCAATCACGGCAACCAATCTGAAGAAGGATTCCAAGTGCGCAAGAAACTCACGTTGTCCGAAGAACAGTTCCGATTCATCGACCAACTCACCAACGAGGTCTTTGAAAGCGACATGCTGCCCGAAGGAACCGTTCTCACCGGAGTCGGAATTCAATCCCGCAGGAGCATAGACCCTTCTGGAGAGAGCACGTGGTACCACTTGGATTTGTGGAACCGACAGCTCCATGACGGGCGGACGGTCAGACTGTGGGGCGCATTTCCTGATCTCAGTGAAAAGGAAGACGCGCTTTCTTTCCACACCATGGTGCAGTCTTCAGGCCTTGCCGAAATGTTCTTGACGGCTACACCCGAAACTGCACGGTTCGAAACGATGGAGTACGTAGCGGACTAGCGGCTAGCCGCCTACGGGCGCGGAATGTTGCGCAGGTTGGACTGCGCGAGCTGCAGCATCTGACCAACGCCGCCGCCAAAGACGGTGCGGGTGGCGGCCTTGGAGAAGCCCAGCAGCTGCTCGAAGGTCAGTGTCGGCGGGATGGAAAGAGCGTTCGGGTCGGTGATCATGTCAACCAGAACCGGGCCATCGAAATCCATGGCCTCGCGAATCTGCTTGCGGGCCTTCTTCGGGTCCTCGATGTGGATGTGCTTGATGCCGGCAGCCTCTGCGATCGCGGCATAATCCACGTGCTCATGGTCGGTCTCGTGCTCTGGCAGACCCTGGACCAGCATCTCCAGCTTGACCATGCCCAGCGAGGAGTTGTTGAAGACGAAGGTCTTCACCGGCAGGTTGTGCAGCTTCACGGTCAGCAGCTCACCCATCAGCATGGACAGTCCACCATCACCGGAGAAGGAGATGACCTGGCGACCTTCGTTAGCGGCCTGTGCGCCGATGGCCATCGGCAGTGCGTTAGCCATGGTGCCGTGGCGGAAGGAACCGATCTGCTCACGCTTGCCATTCGGGGTGATGTAGCGAGCGCCCCAGACGTTGCACATGCCGGTGTCGACGGTGAAGACGGCGTTGTCAGCTGCTTCTTCATCGATGATGTTGGCCACGAACTCTGGGTGGATAGGCTTCATCTTCTCAGCCTTCTTAGTGTATGCCTCCACCACGTGGTTGAGCTTGTTGTAGTGCTCCTTGAGCATCTTGTCGAGGAAGCGGCGATCCTTCTTCTCATCAATGTGCGGAAGGATGTTCTCGATGGTGACAGCCACGTCACCGGTAACCGGGTACTTAATCTTGGTGCGGCGGCCGATGTGGGAGCCGTCAATGTCGACCTGTGCGACGTTGCCCTTGGGCAAGAAGTCGTTGTACGGGAAGTCGGTGCCCAGAAGGATAAGCAGGTCGGCCTCGTGGGTGGCGTCGTGTGCCGCGCCGTAGCCCAGAAGGCCGGACATGCCGACGTCGAACGGGTTGTCGTACTGGATGTACATCTTGCCGCCCAGCGCGTGGCCGATTGGCGCCTTAATCTTTTCCGCCAGCGCCAGCACCTGCTCGCGGGCATCCTTGACGCCAGCACCGACGAAGAGCGCGACGGTCTTAGCCTCATTAATAGCCTGGGTTAGCGCGGCTGCTTCAGCCGGATCCGGGAAGACAACTGGACGTCCAGCGGAGATGGTGGAGGTGGTGAAGGTATCATCTTCAGCCTCCTGCGTGGAAACGTCGCCTGGGATAACGAGCACGGAAACGCCCTTGCCAGCCATGGTGGACTGGATAGCGTGGTGCAAAATGACACCGCCCTGGTCAGCGGAGTTGACCATCTCGCAGTAAGCGGAGCACTCGGTGAAGAGCATCTCCGGGTGGGTCTCCTGGAAGAACTTGGAGCCAATCTGGCGAGATGGAATGTGGGATGCGATGGCCAGAACCTTGGCGCCGTTGCGGTGGGCGTCGTAAAGCCCCTGCACCAAGTGGGTGTTGCCCGGGCCGCAGGATGCCGCGCACACGGCGAGCTTGCCTGTGGTCAGGGAATCTGCCTCAGCTGCGAACGCGGCAGCTTCCTCATTGCGGACGTGCACCCAATCGATGGAGGAACGGCGCACCGCATCCACGATTGGGTTCAGGGAGTCACCAACCAGACCATAAATGCGCTCGACGCCTTGGGCCTCGAGAGTTTCTACGAGCTGTTCTGCGTAATTCTTCGCCATATCACTACTTCTTTCAGGAATAGTAAATAGTTTCTCCATCCAGTGTCCTTATTAATTCCCCTTTGTGCCAGCTTTTTACTCAAGACTCACCAACCCCCCTGCTTGGTGATACGAAACACAGGCCGCATTCGAGCGTTTGAAACTGTAATGAACGTTCGGTACATTTTCGAACCATGTCCACCACCGATTTAGGCCATTCCAATAGCGCCGCCACGAACACCGAGTCCACCGCCGTACAGCGCTGGACTTTCTTTGCCGTGATCTCGCTCGGCCTACTCATGGTCGGCCTCGATAACTCAATCCTCTACACCGCCCTCCCAGCACTGACGGATCAGCTCCACACCACCTCTACCCAACAGCTATGGATCATCAACGCCTATGCGCTGGTGCTGGCCGGCTTATTGCTGGGCACGGGCACCCTGGGAGATCGCATTGGTCATCGCCGCATGTTCGTCATCGGCCTTGTGCTTTTCGGCAGCGCATCCCTCGCCGCCGCGCTCGCCCCCGGCGCGTGGTTCTTGGTGGCTGCGCGCGCATTCTTGGGCCTTGGCGCTGCCGTGATGATGCCCGCTACTTTGGCACTGATTCGCCTGACCTTCGATGATGAAATCGAACGCAACACCGCGATCGGCATCTGGGCCTCCGTTGCGGTCGTGGGCGCTGCGGCCGGCCCTACCGTCGGCGGATTCCTCCTCGAGCACTTCTGGTGGGGCTCGGTCTTTTTAATCAACGTGCCCATCGTGCTCGTCGCACTCTTACTGACTTTCCTTTTGGCACCGCCCAACCAACCGAACCCAGACAAGCACTGGGATTTCGCGTCCTCACTCTTTGCGCTTATTACGCTTTCTTCCCTAGTGCTGGCCATTAAGTCGGTGGCGGGTTCCCACTATGGGCTGGCCGGCGGCGCGCTGGTGGCCTGCGGCATCGGCAGCTTCGCGTTTGCTCGCCGCCAAAAGCAGCTTTCTGAGCCGATGCTCACCTTCGATATCTTCCGCTCCCCCATCTTCACAGGCGGCGTCATTGCCGCGGGCGGCGCAATGTTTGGCATGTCCGGGTTGGAGATGCTCACCACGCAGAAGCTACAGATGGTCGATGGTTTAAGCCCCCTGCATGCGGGAATCACCATTTCCGCGGTGGCGATTGCGGCACTTCCGATGTCCACCCTAGGCGGCGCCAACCTTCACCGCTGGGGCTTTCTGCCCATCATCGCCGGCGGGTTTGCTTTCATGGCTGCGGGCATCGCCATCGCGATGTGGGCGGGCCACCACGGCATCTTTTGGTGCTTCGTTGCGGGGCTGCTCTGCATGGGCATCGGCGCGGGGCTCACGATGTCCGTGGCCTCAACCGCCATCATCGGCGCGGCACCACCCCATCGTTCCGGCATGGCCGCAGGCGTCGAGGAGGTCTCCTACGAGCTCGGCACGCTGCTATCCATCGCTATCACCGGCTCCATTGTGCCTTTGCTTTACTCCCGCAATCTGCCCGCGGATGTCGAGGGCATGCAAGCGCTTTACGACGCCGCGACCCACGACCTCGCCGCAGCCGCCTACGACAACGCTTACCTCACGACCCTCGGCGGCTTGCTCGCGATGATGCTGCTCTTCGCCGCAGTGACCGGCTATTTGTTTAAAAACAACCCGAAGTCGGGAGGCTACGATGCCGCGCATTAGTAAAAAGACCGAAGTGCTAAAAGCCGCCCTCACCATCATCGAGAACGAGGGCGTGCATGCCGTGACTTACGACGCCCTGGCCACCGCCACGGGAATGTCAAAGTCCGGGCTCATCTATCACTTTCCTTCCCGCCACGATCTACTCATCGAGTGCCACCGCTTCTGCGCCGCGCGCTGGGAAGCGGAACTCGAAGAGCTAGCCGGCGGCAAGCAGGCCGCGGAGCTAGACAAAAAGGAGCGCCTGCGCGCACTCGTGCAATCCCTAGGCAAGAACGACCCTCTGATCGAATTGCTGATGAGCATCCACTCTCAGCAACACCCGGACTTCATGGAACAATGGCGCGACGTCGACAAGCGCTGGCTGCCAGATCCGGCAGCTGATGACCAAACCGCGCTCATCGCCACCATCCTTGGCAATGGCCTCTGGGTCCACGACCACTTGACTGAACGAAAGATACCCACAGCTACTCGCAAAAAGACAGTGGAACTCGTCTTGGAATTCCTAGATTCAGGAAAGCTACAAACCGCACCGCTTAAAGATTAAGCAACGTCAACTGATAATCCAGCCCCGCTCAATGGCAAGATTTACTGCCGCTGCACGAGTGTCAGCACCAGTCTTAGCCATCGCACGCGACAAGTGATTGCGCACCGTGCCCTCCGATAAGTTAACCCGCTTCGCGATTTCCGCGACGACCGCACCATCGGCGGCTGCTTGAAGCACTTCGGATTCTCGAACGGTGAGAGGCGATTCACCGAATAGAAAAGAATCTGCAGCAAGTTTGGGATCAACTACACGCAAGCCGGAGTGAACTCGGCGCACCGCATCAGCGAGCTCTGCGGCAGGCGCGTCTTTAACGATGAAGCCATGTGCTCCCGCGGAAACCGCGCGACGCAAGAAACCCGGGCGCCCGAACGTTGTAACTATCAATATCTTTACCTGCGGTAGCGCTTCTCTAAGGCGTTTCGTAGCAGTCAGACCGTCCACATTCGGCATATCTACATCCATCAAAATAACATCAGGACAAGCCACCGAGGCGACCTCCATGACCTCGCTTCCGTCGCCAACGTCGGCCACTACCTCAATGTCACTTTCCAAGCTAAGCAAGGCGCTTAATGCGCCTCGCACCATAGCCTGATCATCAGCAAGCATCACTTTTATCATTAATGCTCCTTAGCCCATGGCCCGGTTTGAACGGCCTGGGCTGTAAGCTTCAGACCTCCCATGGTGGTTTCACCCAAGCACAATTCGACTCCGTTATTTTGGCATCGCTCCCGCAGCCCTCGCAGACCATTTCCTTCCCTTATCTCTGCTATTCCGACTCCGTCGTCTTCAATCAATACAGATTTGGAGGTCAGACTGATGGAGCATCTCTTTGCACCGGAATGTCGGACAACATTCGTAGTCCCTTCACGCACTACCCAAGCAAACACTTCCCTCAAATCAACCTGTACTTCATCTACCGAATTCGGCATCTTCGCTTTAATACCTGCGCTTTGAAGGAGGCTTAATGCCCGAGCTAGTTCACCGGAAAGGCTGAGCTCTCGATAGCCATTTATTGCGGTGCGAACTTCTGCCAGCGCAGACCTCGAGATTTCCTCAATTTCTGCAATTTGTGACTTCGCCGTATTCGGGTCGAGCTCAATGAGCTTCTTTGCAAGCTCCGCTTTAAGTGTCACCGTTGTGAGAGAATGTCCCAAAATATCGTGCATGTCGCGAGCCATGCGGTTGCGCTCTTCGTTTACTTCGAGTTCTTGGGATCGAACTTCCTGTATCTTCCTTTGCGCTTGGCTAATAATCGCCATTCGGCTTGCTAAACAGGCAATGCCGGTTGTAATCAAAGACAAGTGGCCGAACGGCCATAGCGACTGAGGAATCGCTATCGCGGCGACTGCAGTAAAAGGCAGGGAAACCTGCCACGGAAATACAAATGCAACAGCCGAGGCAATGAAGTATGCAAGTTGAATCGCATCGGTTCCGACAAGATTAAGCACGATCAGTGCGAGAAAGGTTCCAACCACTAACAACGAAACTGCACGGAGATTGACCCGCATCACACCTAGGCGCAGATCATCGATTGCGATAGCCCAGGAACCAATGAGACAAAATACGCAGCAAAGAACAAGAACCGCGCTTGAAACCGGATACGGGTGGCTTCGAACCGTCAAAAGAATTGGAACAGTAAGGGCCAACCAGAAAATGGCCCAAATACTGTTTGGCCAGGTAATATACCGAGTCATCACTTTTTCATCTTAGCTAAACCCGAGCCGTATCATAGCGCATCTTCCGGGCTGCCCCGACCAAGAATACGAACAGCCAAACCACAACATTGGCCACTGCAGCCCACGAAAAGTTGCTCGCGTCCATCGGCGAAAGCGCCAACTTATGAAGTCCGTAGAGCGGGGTAAGACTTCCAATCTTGTCGAAAGTCGATCCAGGAGTCAGTGGCATAAATACTCCCCCGAGGAAAGACAGCAACGCTAACAAAGGCCCAACTACCTGCATTGTGGTCTCTGCAGGCAAAAGGTATCCCATGAACAACCCAAAAGACATAAAAATGATTGAGCCCAACCATGCGATGACAAAAGACTGAGCCCAAGCCAGAGCCGGCATGTGTGCATGGACCAGCGGTCCACAGATATAAACCGTGAGCAAGGCTATACCGCTCAGAGCTAATCCCGCTGTGGCTTTAGCTCCTACATAGTTAATTGGGCGAAGAGGAGTTAAACGCAGCTGCCGACTCCACCCACTTGCTCTTTCGATGCCGACTGCTGCACCAGTTCCAGCAGTCGCCATTAACCCAGCATAAAGGGCAAGACTTATTAAGATATTTGCTGCCCAGTTTCCATTCCCATATTCCTGCTGTGCATAGTCTGCAGTAGCAAATATGAACAGAAAGGCAATGGGGATAACCACGACGAAAACTAGACCACGGACATTGCGCAAAATGCGCTTCATTTCCAATTTGTATAAATACATATCTACCTTTCCTGATGAGCTAGGTCGATAAAGGCGTCATCAAGGCTGCGCGCAGTAATGCTGATGTCTCTCGCAAGACCTCGAGTTAAAAGCAAGCGTGCGATTTTGTCAGTATCCTCGGCTACCAAAACGAATTCTTCCCTGCGCATATCGAGCGATATCTGAGGAAAATCTCTTAATGCTTGTTCCACTTCTGACTGCGAAGCTTGAAGTTTGGCATGAATTGTTTTTCCTGAAACTTGCGCTCGTAGCTCCTGTGGGCTGCCGTCCGCTACAAGGACACCGTGATTCATCATCACGATTCGATCTGCAAAATCGTCGGCTTCTTCCAAATAATGGGTAGCGAAGATAACGGTTCGTCCCTCGCGAGCATCTTCACGTATATTCGCCCAAAAATCGCGTCGAGCTTCTACATCCACGCCAGCTGTAGGTTCGTCTAAGACGATGAGGTCAGGCTTGCTGACCAAAGCCATTGCAAAACGTAGCTTTTGTTGCTGGCCTCCTGAGCATTTACCCACGTACCGTTCTGCAAACTCGCCAGCACCAGCGCGTTCTAATGCTTCCTCTGCGCTTAAGGAATCACGATGGAAACTGGCCATAAGCTCAACCGTTTCGCGAACCTTTAAGTTAGGAAGCAGGCCTCCCGACTGCATCATTGCAGAAACTCGACCGAGCACCACCGCGTTGCGCGGCGTCGTCCCGCATACTTCAATGTTTCCTGAATCTGGTTTGCTTAGGCCCAAGGTGAGATCGATGGTGGAAGTCTTACCCGCACCATTAGGTCCCAAAAGGGCTACGACCTCACCGCGCTCAATCGAGAAACTGAGGTCCTTTACTGCACAAACCTCACCAAATGACTTTGTTAGTGATTCAACTCTTAACGTGGACTCCGTGTTTGCCATGGTTCAAGTCTCATGCGACACCGCGAAGAGTACGTATAGCAATTGTCATTAGTCGGCGATGACAATTGTCACGGGGTATTAATCTCAGTCGGCGACTGCCAAGTCAGAAGCTCGGCGTTGCTTTCCAATGAAATTAGCCCCGGTAGAAATAAATTTCACCAGGGCCATTGAGCTGGAGACGAGACTTGAACTCGCAACCTACGCATTACAAGTGCGTTGCGCTACCAATTGCGCCACTCCAGCACCGCGGATTGAACCGCTGCGAAGAATCGTACCCGAGCAGGCGAGCGGACGAAAACACTGGGGTGGCCCGTGCGTCGCGCAACCCCAGCGGATAGAGTGCAAGCAAGAGTCTCAATCAGTTTTTAAGGGTTTGTTGCGTGTCATTTATTTCCGCGCTGAGGGAGCGTTTTAGCGCTTCTTCCGGCTACGTTGCCACCATCGATGCGGCAAAGGCCGCGCCACCACCATCGCCGCTGGCACCAGTCGATCTAACCGACGCCGCGCAGGTCACCGGTGTCATGGAAATCGCTGCGCGCGTGGGCGAAATCCTAATCAGCGCCGGCACTGCCAACTCTGATGCCAAGGCACAGATTCACCTGGTGGCTTCTTCCTATGGTCTCCACTACTGCCATGTGGACATCATGATGAATACCATCACCATTCACACCGCGATGGGCGCGGGCTCTAACCGCCGTAACCTACACGTCTTCCGCGTGGCCCCTTCAATTTCGGTGGACTTTTCCAAGCTTTCCGCGGTAGACCGCCTGATCTACTCGATCCGCTCCGGCGCCACACCACCGGCCATGGCCGAGCGCGTCTTGGACGAGATCAACAACATGAAGCCGCCTTATCGCACCTCCACCGTCCTTTTGGGCTGGGGCGTTATGGGCGGCATTCTCTCCGTGATGCTCGGCGGCGACGCCTTGGTGGGCGTCATGGCGTTTTTCGTCTCTTTGCTGGTTATGGGCGTCAACGCCTGGGCGGCAAAGTTCCGCGTGCCACCCTTCTACCAAAACATCATGGGCGGATTCCTCGCCGTCGTACCGGCGGCGATCCTCTACAACATGGCCGCCGGAATCGGCATTACCTTCTCGCCTTCCCAGATCATTGGTTCAGGCATCATTGTGCTCGTCGCCGGCCTTACCCTGGTGCAATGTTTGGTCGACGGCATCACCCGCGCACCGGTAACATCGGCCGCTCGCTTCTTCGAAGCCATGCTGGCCACCGGCGCCATCATCGCCGGCGTCGGCGTGGGCATTCAGTTCTCTGACTGGATGGGCTTTACCCTGCCGCCCCTGGCTACGCTCGCGCCGCCGGTCTATCACCAGGTCCCGCTGCTCATCCTCTGCGGCAGCATCGGTTCAGGCGCCTTCGCCCTGGCCTGCGGCGCTTCCTGGATTGAGGTTACCGTCTCTGGACTTACCGCCGGCGCCGGTATGCTCTTCTACTACTTCGTAGTCATTCCTTTCGGCGTGAGCGACGTCGTAGCCTGCGGCATCTCCGCCACGGCGGTGGGCCTGGCCGGCGGCCTGCTCTCGCGCCGCTACATGATGCCGCCGCTCATCACAATGATCGTGGGCTATACGCCGATGCTGCCTGGCCTTACCCTCTACCGCGGCATGTACGCCTCGCTGAATGAGCAGATGATCTCCGGCTTTACCAACCTGTCACGAGCACTAGCCATCGCCGGTGCGCTGGCTGCCGGAGTTGTGCTGGGCGAACGCGTGGCCCGCCGCCTGCGTCGCCCGCAGTACTTCCGCCCTTATGCCACCATCAAGCGCGTGGGCCACTTCTCGTTCCACCAGGCCAGCCGCCTAGCTGCCCGCAAGCCACGCATTCCGCGCGTGCCGCTTTCCCCCTTCGCCCCCAAGGTCAACCGCCCCGTCCTGCCTCCGAAGCTGGGGCCCAAGCCGCCGATGCCTGCCCAGCAGGTACGCATGCTCCAAGACCAAGCCATCGGCGAGGACTGGAAGGAAGAATGGGAGTCCATCACCGAGATGTGGCCGGTTACCACGCAGTGGGAGGCCCAACCGCAAGACGGTGGGAGCGCACAACCCGCTGCAGACGGCGCCGAAGATGCGGCCGAAACCGCCCCAGATGCCAAATCGTGAGCAAAAAAGTTCGGCGGTTTCAAGTGGTGGATGCATCACTTGAATAGTTCTTGTATCTTCTCTTCTGGTTTATACCAGTTGAGGACTTTTCTGGGGCGCCCGTTGAGAAGGTCTTGAATGTGTTGGACATCCTTGTCGGTCAGGGCACTAAAGTCGCTTCCTTCGGGCAGGAAGTCTCTGACTAGCCCGTTGGTGTTTTCGTTGGTAGGACGTTGCCACGGCGAGTGTGGATCACAGAAGTAGACTGCTAGTCCACGTGCGATGCTCAGCTTGTCTACTTGGGCTAGTTCTACGCCTTGGTCCCAGGTCAGAGTTTTAGTGATGTTGCGTATTTTGCCGGTAAACATCTCGATCAACTTATCGACAGTCGTGGCGGAATCATGAACATCTAGTTTGCGGATCATGGTGTAGCGAGTACTGCGTTCTACACAGGTTACAAGTGCAGTGGTTCCTCCTTGTCCGATGATGAGATCGCCTTCCCAATGCCCTGGAACTGCGCGGTCGGGCCTGACCCCCGGAAAGTAGACACGTCGGGGGTTAGCTATGCTGCTTGGGTCAGTGTAGCTGATGTGAGTGCTTCGAAGTCATTGGGGGCTAGAAGGTTGCACCAGGAGTGCCGTCTGCGGGTGTTGTAGCGCATGCACCATCGAAAGACTTCCTGCCGGCAGATAATGGGATTATCTGAAGCGTCCTGGGTTTAGTTCCTACCTCAGCTA
>NZ_KV788531.1:0-66898 GCF_001807315.1 Corynebacterium sp. HMSC06D04 | reverse complement strand
GCCCACAACGCCCGGTTTCGGCGGCTTCGATGGGCCGAACGCAGCTTTGTTCACCACATGAAGTGTCCCAGGTAACTGCGGTGTTCATTATCGCGTGGTTTATGGACTATACGGGTCAGCCTTCTGAATTGTCACTGTGGCTAAAAACAGTGTGAATTAGAGATTAGTTCGCGCGCGGATGGAGGCGTTGGGATCTGCATTCGAACCATCGAGGAGCGTTGCGGCCGCTAGATTTCATGGCGTCGATGGTTCGAATGCAGCTTGTTTCAGCAAGGCAACTATTAACCGGCATCTCCGGTCTATGCACGGCGGGGGAGTGGAGTAGTTCAACGTGGCGTTGATGAACCTTGGAGAAGGATGTCTGCGCCCCAGCAGTAGGATGGAAGCCATGTCAGATACTTCTAAGCCTCGAATTTTTAGCATGCGGTGGGAGCAGATCCATTCCGCTTATATCGCCAAGGCGGAACGTAAGGACCGTACTCGCGCTGAGGTAGATGAAGTTATTTCCTGGTTCACGGGATACGATGTCCCAGGCATGGCTGCGGCAGGGGAACTTACTGTTGAGCAGTTCTTCGAGCAAGCATCAGAGATGAATCCGCATCGCTTTCTTATCAACGGCAGTATCTGCGGCGTGAAGGTTCAGGAGGTGCAAGACCCAGTGATGCAAAAAAATTCGCCAGCTCGACAAGCTAATCGACGAACTGGCGAAGGGTAAGGCTTTGGAGAAGATCAAGCGCTCAGGCGCTTAACTGCCTCTTTGATTACCTCAGGGCGCTTACAGAACGCGAAACGGACTTTGTAGCGCCATGGTTCGGGGTTATCGGCAAAGGCAGCAAGCGGGATGGCAGCAACCCCGTGTGTCTCGGGGAGCTTTGTACAGAATTCAACTCCGTCCATGCCAGAGGAGCTCACGTCGGCGACTAAATAGTAAGTGCCTTGAGTCTCGTGGACTTGGTAGCCGGCCTTACTTAGGCCAGCAACTAGGATGTCGCGGCATTCGGCCAGTTCTTCCACCATGGCTTTCTGCCAGTCCCGCTCATATACCAGTGCGTGGGCCACTGCGGCTTGGAAAGGCGTGGCGGATACAAATGACATGAACTGTTTTGCTTTTATCACTCCGTCTAGAAGGTCTGGGTGTGCGAATGCCCAGCCCGTCTTCCAGCCGGTGGCGTTAAAGGACTTAGCCGCCGAGCCGACCTTGACCGTACGGGTTTCCATGCCCGGGATGCGCTGGATGTCCACGTGCGTGGCAGAGCCGAAGGTAAGGTCCTCGTAGACCTCGTCGGAAAGCACGAGCAAGTCATGCTCCACGCAGATATCGCGGAGGCCCTCTAGTGCTGTGCGGCTAAATACTGAACCGGTGGGGTTATGCGGAGAATTGACGATCACCATCGCGGTCTTATCCGTCACAGCGGCGCGCACAGCATCGACGTCGAGGTCCCAGCTTTCTCCGGAAGGCTTGAGCGGCACGGCGACGCGGGTGGCGTCGGCAAGCGCGATTGCGGCGGCGTAGGCGTCGTAATAGGGCTCAAGGACGATTACTTCCTGGCCCGGCTCTACCAAGCCGAGAACAGTCGCTGTGATTGCCTCCGTGGCGCCTGCGGTGACCACGATTGCTTTGCGAGAAACTGAGTAGTAATGCGCCAGTGCGTCGACAAGCTCAGGGCGCCCGCGCAGGGGAGCGTATTGATTATTTCCCGTCGCAATCTGCTCCTGCGCGATCTCCAACATGCGCTCTGGCCCATCAGAGTCCGGGAAGCCTTGTCCCAGATTGATGGCGTCATTATCGATTGCCAGCTGGGTCATGGTGGCGAAGATGGTCTCGCCAAATTGCTGCAGACGTTTAACCGTCATTAGAGCACCAAAAGATCGTAACGGGTGGCCTTCACATCATTGAGGCGCTTGCGGGCACGGTCGAGCTTTTGCCACTGGTCTTCCGGGATTGCCTTACGCGCCATGGTGACGACCTCAGCGTCCGGCGTGCCCCATGCAATGGGCATCGGGGTGACCTGCTGCCAGTGTTCTTTATCGCTGTTGTTGCGGTGACCGGAAACTGCGGCAACCGGCAGCTTTGTGCCCACAGTGCGCTTGACACCTGGCACGGAAGTAACGGTGCGCAGGCAAGCTGCCCAACGCGGCGGAAGCCCGGGATCAACGTTGGTGTTCACTAGCGCCATCAGCACCATGTCACGTTCGTTGACCTCAGCTACCACTGCTGGTGCCAGCGGGTAGGAATCATAGAGGTGCTGTGCGGTGCCAACCTGGCGCGCGGCTGCAACGCCCACGATGGCCACGAGGATGCCGAAGAGCAACATACCGAGGCCAATGGTAAATCCCCAGTCCGCATCCACAGTCATGTAGACCGCAGCGGCACCGATGATGAGCAGCAAGCCCATGATGAGGCCGGAGTTGCGCAGGCGCGCGGAATCGCGCAGGAGTTCATTGTTCTTCTTGGCGTAGGTCTCGTCGACCTGAAACTTGAAAATCTTCATCAGGTCATAAGTCTACTTCGTCGACGAGACGGTACGCGTATCCCTGTTCCGCCAAGAAGCGCTGGCGGTGGAGCGCATAGTCCGCATCCACGGAATCACGGGTGACGAGCGTGTAAAATTCTGCTTCCTTACCGTCTTCCTTCGGGCGCAAGAGGCGTCCTAGGCGCTGGGCTTCTTCCTGCCGCGAGCCGAAGGTGCCGGAGACCTGAATAGCTAGGGCAGCTTCGGGAAGATCAATGGAGAAGTTTGCCACCTTGGAGACCACGAGTGTTTGCACCTCGCCGTCGCGGAAAGCTTGGAAGAGCTTTTCACGCTTGGAGTTCGAGGTCTTGCCGTCGATTACTGGCGCGCCCAAGTGCGAGCCGAGTTCTTCCAGTTGCTCCACGTAACCACCAATGATGAGTGCTTGCTGGCCAGCATGCTTGGCCAAAATCTTATCCACGGCACGGTGCTTTGCGCTTGACGACGCCGCGATTCGGTAGCGATCCCGCGCCTGCGCCGTGGCATAGAGCATCCGCTCCTCGGCGTCCATGTCAACGCGTACCTCGATGCACTCCGCCGTGGCGATGTAGCCGGCGGCTTCGAGCTCCTTCCACGGGGCGTCGTAGCGCTTGGGGCCGATGAGGGAGAAGACGTCTCCCTCCATCCCGTCCTCCCGGATGAGCGTGGCGGTAAGGCCCAAGCGGCGGCGCGATTGGAGATCCGAAGTCATGCGGAACACGGGAGCAGGAAGCAGGTGGACCTCGTCGTAGATGATTAGACCCCAGTCGCGGGAGTCGAAGAGCTCAAGGGCGCGGTATTCGCCCTTCGTCTTGCGGGTTACCACCTGATAGGTGGCGATTGTGATCGGTTTGATCTCCTTCTTTTCACCGGAGTATTCGCCAACCTCGTTCTCGGTCAATGAGGTACGCCGCAGCAGCTCGTTGCGCCACTGGCGTCCGGCCACTGTATTGGTAACCAGGATCAACGTGGTGGCTTGGGCCTTGGCCATCGCCGCCGTGCCCACGATGGTCTTGCCGGCGCCACAGGGCAGCACGACCACGCCGGAGCCGCCGGACCAGAAGGATTCTGCGGCATAGGATTGGTAATCGCGCAGCGCCCAGCCTTCCTCCACCAAAGAGATGGGGTGGGACTCGCCGTCGACGTAACCGGCAAGATCCTCGGCGGGCCAGTTGGCCTTGAGCAGCTCCTGCTTGAGGCGGCCGCGCTGCGAAGGCGGCACGGCGAATGTGCTGTCATCGATGCGAGCGCCCAGCAGTTGGCTGACCTTCTTGTGCCGCGCGAGTTCTTCGAGGATCGGAACCTCGGCAGATTCCAAGATGAGGCCGTGCGCCGGATGCGAGTGGAGGCGCACGCGGCCGTAGCGCGACATGGTCTCCGCGACGTCGATAAGCAGCGCCTGCGGAACCGGGAAACGCGAATAACGCTCGAGCACGTCGACCACCTGCTCGGCGTCGTGGCCCGCGGCGCGGGCATTCCACAGCGCCAGCGGTGTGATGCGATAAGTGTGAACGTGCTCTGGCGCGCGCTCCAGTTCTGCAAAGGGCGAAAGCGCGATGCGGGCTGCGGCAGCGTCTTCGTGGTCGACCTCCAAGAGCACCGTCTTGTCAGATTGTACGATGAGCGGTCCGGGCATCTACTTGCTCCTTTGTACAGGTTCGCCAATGGTAGAAAGCCAAAAGTATAGCCCCGATCGCCCTGCTGGCGCTAAGCGAGTTCCACGGCAGTGATGCGGTGCAAAGGGAAGCGGATGGTGGAACCATCGGTGCCGGTGGCATCGACCTGACCTCCGGCGACGGACAGCGGCTTTACAGTCCTGGACTTGGAATTGCCGTTCTTATCCGCATAGGTGATCTTGACGGGGCGCCCGCCGCGGGCAGCAGCGTGAAGAACGTCGAGGCTGGATTCGTCCGCTGCGGTGGGCGCGGGTGATTCGGTATCAAGCAGAGCCTTGGCGACGCTCGTCGGATCCGGGCGAGTGGGGCCAGCCTTGCGAGGTGCCGGAGTAGGCAGTGCGTAGGGCTCGAGCGTCATATTCAGGGAAGCACCTGATTCATCTTCGCCGGCGGGAGCAAGTCCGTGGGCGCGCAGTTTCTCCAGCAGCTCACCGACGCGCACTTGCGATATTGCGACGGTAGGAGCGATGCGGCGCAGTTCTGGCACCGCCCGCACCGCCATTTCGAGAAGGGCGGGATCTTCACTGCGGAGGTACGCCAGCGCAGGGCCGGAGCGCAGCGTGCCGTGGCGCCTATCGACGTCGTGGATGAGAAACTCGAGGGTTTGAGGCACCTCGCTGTGGGCGGCGAAGAAGTCGGTGATCTCTTGCGCCGTCATGCCTACGTCCAAGCCGCGGCGCAGAGTGGACTCGCTAATACGGTAGACGCTGGCTAGGCCTGGCGATTCCAAGTCCGCGAGATCTCCCAACCGGCGATGCGCGCTGGCCTCTAGCGGTCCGGGAACCAAGACCGTGAGATCGCCCTGGATGATGAAGTAGTCCACTTCTTCCGGGGTAAGGGTATGCGTGGCCGCAGGATCCAGCAGCACCTGGGTGGCTTGGCCTAGCGCAATGGCTCCGATCCATTCAGCTTCGGCAACGAGGGCATCGATGGTGGAGGACTTAGTGTGCGTTGTAAAAAGCGGGGCGCGGAAGCGCAGCTCTTCGGAAAATTCCTCTTTGCTAAGTGGGACTGAGGCGTGGGCATAGACGTCCATCACCGTGCGGCGGTGGCGGGCCAAATGCTCAGAGACGCTTTCGGTGGAAAGCAGGCGGCCTTCGGCCCAAGGCTGCCAGGTAGAGGACTGCCAGGCATCGAGGAGCAGGCTCCACTTCTCAGACAGGCCGGCATCTAGCCATTCCTGTGCGCCTTGGGTAGGTGCTAAGAAGTTGCCCTCCAAGCCCTTCGGTTCGCCGCGGCTTAAGAGACGCGCGGAAAAGCCGAGGCAAACCAGGCGGCGCAGCTCCAGCTCTGTGATACCGAGTTCCTTGGCGAGTTGGGCCTGCGGGCGAACGCCTACAGTCTTGTCTTTCAAAAGCTCGATGGGTCGAGCACCGACAAGATCGATGAGTCTTTCCAGCTCGCGAACTACTTGCAGCCCAGCGGCGGCGCCTGCTTCCCCCGTCTTCTTCTCTAGTGGCGGGGTGCCGGCACGGCCGCTTGGGCGCAGCGGAATGAGCTCGGGGCTGTGTCCCTCTAGCGCGCGACGGGCGGCGCGCGGCAGGCGCACGGTGCGGGAATCGACGCGGGTGAGAATGCCCTTGGCTAAAAGGCGGGGGATTGGGCGCGTGGGATCAGCATCGGGAGCTGCGTCGCGAGTAGCGCCCACTCCGCCAGAGCCGGCCAGGGTTTGCAGAATCCGTGCCTCATCCTCGGGCAGTGCCGCGATCTCCTCGGGGTCGGTGGTGCTCTGATGCAGCAGCGACCACCCGGTGGGAAGCGCCTGCATGAGCCCTGGGGCAAGGCATACGCCCTGTGCTTCCACTTCGAATGCGAGGCCCCGCTCGAGCAGCCGTGCGGTTGGCTCTGGGGCCAAAATCTCTACGGGTTCCAGTTCGCCGCCCCGCAAAGCGATGTCCTCGGCAGTAGCAAGCAACTCGGCATCGCACTGCGCGAGTGCGCGCGCTAGGGAAGTGGTCAGGCTAAGGCGCGTTGCCAACGGGGCGATTCCCGGGGGTAGCGGTGAGAGCACATCGCTGCGATAGCCAAGCAGCGTCGAAAGCTGCTCTTGGTCAAGATCTGCAAGCCACGTGCGGAATTGGACCGTCGCGGAGGAAGTGCTGTGAGGTGGGGTCATGGTGGCGAATAAGTTTAGTGGGTTATTGAGTTACTTTTTGGGCCGGGGTTTGGAATAATAAGGCCTATGTCGAATAAGAAGAATGGCTTCGTATCCCCGGCTTGGCCGAAGAATGAAAATCGCGAGCACGCAATTACCGAAATCTACGCGCCGTTCGCTGGTGCATCCAGCCCGTTCGGTGACGATCTGATCCTGCCAATGCCGGCGGAGAAGCTCAACTACGTGCACCCATACACCCGCGTTAACCGCTAAAAGCTCTTACTTAGAAGAAAAGCTTTTAGCCTAACGCAGGCCTAGCCCCACCGCGCGCCCTTCAGCGGCCGCCTTGTGGTGGGGCCATTTTTCGTACGCTAAGAAAGCCAAAAGCTCCCAGCCAGAAGGAACTGGAAAGTTCCACCTAGAGCTGGGAGCTTTAAACGCGAATCTGCGCAGCTTTAGTTTGAAAAGCCTTAGAGGTTTTCGATGAGCTGAGCGATCGGATCGATGAACTGGCGGTTCGCGGAGTAGAACGCGTCGAAGTTGTGGCGGTTTGCCTTGTACTGGTTTGCAAACTCAGCCGGGATAGCCAGGCCGTACTTAGCTGCGGTGTCCTCGACCATCTTGTAGAGAGCGTCAACAGCCAGCTCGTCGGAAGGCTGTGCAGCTGCCTGCTGAACTGGAGCCGGTGCTGGAGCCGGAGTCGGAGCGGCGTCACGCGGGGTTGGCGCGGAGTTCAGTCCCAAGGAAGCGGAGCAAGCGGGCCATGCGCCCCAGCCCTGGGAAGCCAGGATCTTTTCAGCGACAGCGATCTGCTGCTCGCGAGTTGCCTGGTTTGCGGTCGGTGCATACTGACCGCCACCGAATGCGGACCAGGTCTGGCCGGAGAACTGCAGACCGCCGTAGTAGCCGTTGCCGGTGTTGATTGCCCAGTTTCCGCCGGACTCACACTGCGCGAGGCGGTCCCAGTCGGAATCCGGAGCAGCGGATGCGGTCGGTGCCATGATGGCTGCAGCGGCGCCGACGGCGACGGTGGAAGCTGCGAACTTGGTAGCGAACGAGTTGTTCTTAGCGGAGTGGCGTCCCATTAAAAGTATTCCTCTTCTCTAGATTTCTCGCGCCCACGTTGTGCTCAGTCCGGCAAAAGTAATTGCTTTAAAGTTGTCTTGCACAAATATCGGCCGCCACGGGGAAGCCCGGACTGCGTGTGGGGGCGAGACTTCCTCGCTGGCGGCCAAGTGCCTGTCCCAAACAGTAACGGTTTATAACGAAATAGTCACGTAACTGACTCGGCATGGCGTCTTTCCTCTGGGAACTCATTGCATTTTCGCAGGTCGTTCCGAAAACGTGAATTAGATCACCCCTGTAACGTGTGTTGTTTATGTGACAGCAACTTCAATTGCTGTGTTATAGGAGTTAGAATAATTCTCTTTATTCCCGAGTAAGAAAGCGAGTAGGGGCGTGCCAATCGGCAAAGTTAAGTGGTTTGATGCTGACAAGGGTTTCGGCTTTGTGAGCAACCCCGGCGATGAGGATGTCTACGTCGGCCGCAACGTGCTGCCCGAGGGCGTCGACGAGCTGGTCCAAGGCCAGCGGATCGACTTTGATTTCGCGGCAGGCCGCCGCGGTCCACAGGCACTGCGTGTCAAGGTTTTGGACAAGCCGCGCCGCCGCACTCCTTCCCGTAAGCCGGACGAGCTGTCGAGCATGCTCTCCGATGTAATGACGCTGCTGGAAACCCAGGTGCAGCCGGTGCTGGCGCAGGGGCGCTACCCAGAGCGCAAGACTGGCCGTCAGGTCGCTGAAATCCTGCGTGCCATCGCCAAGGATTTGGATAGCTAAAAATCAAGCAAAAGCGCGAGCCCAACTTCGTCTCCCCTTGTGGGAATCTAGAAGTTGGGCTCGCGCTTTTTCGCAGGCTGCGTTTATTTGGAAGCAGCCTTGCTCGGCTCGGTGGGCTTATCAGGTGCAGCGGTCTTTGTGGCCTCGGCAAGCTCCTTGTCAGACATCGTGGAAAGGGACCACACGGTGCTAAACGGCGCCTCCTCGCCCTTGCCATCGGTGCCAATCATCAGCGAGGAAATCTCGACCACCATCAGGCGCGGTCGCTTTCCTGTAGAGGCCTTGATGGGGTCAACAGAACCCGGAACGTCCACGGTGGAAGAATCGCCGGCGCCGTGAATCTGCTCGTCGTTAGCCGCCGGGTCATCGTAGATGGAAAGGATGCGCCACTCGTGGTTGGAGATCTCTTCTGGGATCTCTAGATGCAAAGTGTCATCCTTGCCGACGGTGAGGTTTGGAGCCTCGCCCTCAGGGCATTCGGTGCCCAGCTCGCAGACCATATAAGGCGCAACGTCGAGACTCTTCTCACCCACGCTGGCCTTGACGGTGATGTCCTGCGGCTCAGGACCTGGGCGGCTATTCCACCAATTCTGGAATAAGACCACGGAGACCACAATGACTGCCACGGCGATAATCAGCGCCAAAAGCTGCAGCAGCGACTTCTTCCTTGCTTCCTTACGGGTTGCCATGGCAAAGAATCCTACTCGAAGGTCACGCGATACAAATCAACCCACCGCTTACCAGTAATCCAGAATTCTTCCGTTCCTGGAATATGGGCGATGCCATTGAGTACATCGTTTTGGGTTTGCGGCCCAGATTTATTCAGTCCTGCAGCATCAATAACCGCGGTGACCTCGCCGCTTGTGGGATCAATGCGCAAAATATCCTCGCTCATCCACACATTCGCAAAGACCTGGCCGTCCACGCACTCCAACTCATTAATCTCTTCTACCGCCTGGCCCTCCAGGGTAACGGGGGTCCGCGGTGCAGTCTCTTCGAAAGTTTGGGCATCAAGATGTCGCAGCTCGTTGCTTCCATCAGACATGATGAGCTCAGATTTATCCTCGCCCGCGGCACACAATCCCCAGCCCTCGCCCTCATAGCGAGCGCGGCCGGTTTCTTCGAGGGTTACGGGATCCCGCTTGATGGCCTCGCCCGCCTTCCACGTCAACTGCCAAATCGCATCCTGGGTTTGTGTGATGCCCTCACCGAACAAAGAAGGAGGCAGTGACACTTCCTGCTCGGGTTCCTTCGCGCCGGGTTGCAGGCGCAGTAACCGGGATTGCCCGTATAGGCCAGTTCCCACCAACAGCTTGCCCGCGGGATCAACTTCGAGGCCCTGGGTAAAAGAATTGGGGAGCATGGCAGTGTGTTCCTTGATGGAAACGGATAGATGCTCAACTTCGCGTGGCACGTTTGTTCCTTCTTGAGCCGGCGAATCGCCCTCTGAACTGCTGCAACCGGCAAGCAGGCCGATTGCGCTAAGCGCGCTTAAAACGGCGGTGGAAGTCAAAGCGAGAGAAGATTTAGAAGAACCCATGGAAGTCATTGTGCACGATGTCATGGATAATGTAGTGCGTGACTAAGCAGAATGAGCCAACGAACCCACTTCTTAACAAGACCGCCGTGCGCATTGCTCGCGCTGCAGCGGAAGAAGTAGGAGAGGGCGGCGTCGGCAAGCACCGCGGAGTCGCAGGGCTAGGCCGAAACGTCGCAACCCATCGCTTTGAAGCAGATATGCCAGGCTACCCAGGCTGGGAATGGCAAGCGGTTGTGGCCTGCGCGGAGGGCTCGCGTTTTATCACCGTTAACGAGGTAGCGCTGGTGCCGGGGCAACAGGCACTGCAAGCCCCGGAGTGGGTGCCGTATAACGAGCGCGTGCGTCCGGGGGATTTGGGCCCGGGCGATTTGATGCCGCCTGCGCCTTACGACGAACGCTTGGAAGACGGCAAGCTTTCCGCAAAGGGTTTAGATGAGGCGAAAAAGAGGTGGCGCACTGGCTCCTTTGGCCCTAATACCGAGATGGCCGCGCAAGCGCCGCTGCAGTGTAAGACCTGTGCTTTCTATTTGGAGCTGATGGATAACTTTGGTGTGTGCGCTAACGAATTTTCGGCAGATGGCCGTGTAGTGCACGCAAGATACGGATGCGGCGCGCATTCGGAGACAAAAATCCGGGAAGAAGGATCCGTGACCGAAACCGCTTTTGATGACGATAAACCTATCTACTAGCGCTTTCGTGGTTTGCTTTCTGGAGTCGCAAATACTTTACTAAGGCCAGTAAAACTCAATCCTCCTGGCACTAGGTAAAGGGGCTGTCTCAAAAGCGATGAACGCTGCTCTCGATCGTTATTTCAAAATCTCTGAACGCGGTTCCACAATCGGAACTGAGGTTCGCGCCGGCGTGGTCTCGTTCTTCGCGATGGCCTACATCATTCTTCTCAACCCGCTCATCCTCGGCACCTCGCCCGATGCTGCGGGCCATACCTTGGGCATTCCGCAGGTCGCCGCAGCTACCGCGTTAATCGCCGGCATCATGACCATTGCCTTCGGCGCGATTGCGCGCTATCCATTCGCCATGGCGGCGGGCCTGGGTATGAATACCTTCGTTGCCGTCACCATGGTCTCCACCAAGGGCTTGGAGTGGAAAGACGCCATGGGCCTGGTGATACTCGAAGGCATCATCATTGTCTTGCTCGCCATCTCGGGCTTCCGTCAAGCGGTCTTCGATGCCATTCCGGCCTCGATGAAGGCTGCGATGGGCGTGGGAATCGGCATGTTCATCGCCATCATCGGCTTCGTTGATGGCGGTTTTGTAACGCGTGTCCCCGATGCAGCGCACACCACGGTTCCGGTGGGCCTTGGCATCAATGGCTCTGTTTCCACCTGGCCGGCGTTCGTCTTCGTCCTAGGCCTTTTGCTTTGTTCCTTCATGGTTATCCGCAAGGTCCGCGGCGGCCTGTTCCTGGGCATCGTCATCACCACCGTCATCGCAATGATTCTGCAGGCCATCTTCGGCTCTGAGGACTGGGGCATGGCAACACCAGAGATTCCTGGTTCCTTCGGCGGTCTGCCGGATCTGTCCATCGTGGGCGAGGTCAGCCTCGTGGGTGCTTTTACCAAGCTCGGCGTCGTGGCCACCGTACTTCTTATCTTCACCCTGCTGCTGACGAACTTCTTCGACGCCATGGGCACCATGAATGGCTTGGGCAAGCAGGCGGGTCTGGTCGATGAGAATGACAACCTGCCAGACATGCGCACCGCACTGGTGGTAGAAGGCGCCGGCGCCATTGCCGGCGGTCTGGGCTCGGTTTCCTCCAACACCGTCTTTGCGGATTCCGCAGCCGGCATTGGCGACGGCGCGAAGACCGGCCTGGCCAACATCACTACGGGTGTCATCTTCCTGCTCGCGATGTTTTTGACTCCGCTCTATGAGATCGTTCCTATCGAAGCGGCCGCTCCGGTTTTGGTCATCGTCGGCGTAATGATGGCAAGCCAGCTCAAGGACATCGAATGGACCAAGATGGAAGTTGCCATCCCGGCCTTCCTCACCATCGTGGTCATGCCGTTTACCTACTCCATTGCAAACGGCATCGGCGTGGGCTTCATCGCCTTCGCCCTGATGTCTGCGTTTGCCGGTAAGGCAAAGCAGGTGCACTGGCTCATGTGGCTCATCGCCGCGCTCTTCGTGGTCTACTTCGGCATGGCTCCGCTGACCAACGCGCTAAGCTAGCGTGCATGCGTGAAGTAATTGCTGACCCTTTAGACCCTCGCCTTGATGACGTCCGTGACTTGAATAAGTCGGACAAGAAAGGCGAGGGTCTTGTCATTGCCGAAGGTCATCTGGTGGTCTCCCGCCTGGCTGACTCGCGTTTCCCGCTGCGCTGCGTCGTAGGTTTTGGTGCAAAGCTGGATGCCTACGTGGAAGAGTATGGGGATCCAGGTTGCCCGATGTACGAGGTCTCGCGAGAAACTCTCGCGGCCGTCGCCGGCTTTGATATGCACCGTGGGCTGGTGGCTGCCGCAGACCGCGCGCCAGAGCCGAGCTTGGATGAGATCTTGAAGACGGCAAGCACCGTGGTGGTGCTTGAGGGCGTGGGTGACCACGAAAATATCGGCGCCATCTTCCGCAATGCGGCGGGCATGGACGTTGACGCCGTGCTGTTGGGCTCGGGCGCAGCAGACCCGCTCTATCGTCGCTCGGTGCGCGTTTCCATGGGCCATGTGCTGCGTTTGCCTTTTGCCCATCTGGACGGCGGATACACCACGTGGCAGCGTTCTCTGCAGGCGCTTCGCGACGCCGACTTCCGCCTCGTTTCCTTGACCCCGCACCCAGAAGCCGTTCATCTCGCGGAGGCGCTCAGGGGCGCAACTAAGGCTGCTCTGCTCGTGGGCGCAGAAGGCCCCGGCCTTACCGAACATGCGATGAAGGCCACCGATGTGCGCGCACGCATACCGATGGCCCCAGGTACAGATTCGCTCAACGTGGCTACCTCAGCGGCCATCGCTTTTTATGAGCGCCAGCGCTCCCGAATTGACTTCGAGGTCTGACGCACGTAGCTGCTGATTAGCCCGCCGAGGCGTTTGGCGGTTTCGAGGATTTCCTCGCCAGTGGACTCTGGTTCTTGGTCGTGGGCCTCGTAATCGTCGTAGTCGTTGAAGCCGAGCTTGGACACGGAAGCAGAGGCGATGGTGCCGAGGCTGCGCTCCGGCTTCTTTGGCGCGACCTTGGGCTCGGGCCGTCCGTCGGTGGCATAACCCACGACGTCGAGGTCGGGGCCTTGGTCATTTACTTCCACGCCGAGCCAATAAGACTGCGCTGCTTCGGTGATGCCCTGTGGTTCGAAAGGCAGAGAGATACCGCCGACCGGTTCGTATTTTTCGCCGGCCCAGAACGGCGCCTCAAAGGGCTCTGGTAGGCCGGAGTCTTCCTGCAGGTTAAAGCGCGTACCGCACAGGCAGCGCTTGAGCTCACCGGCCGTCCAGTGCGCAAAACCGGCATAGCCGGTGCTTTCCTGCGAGACGAAGGCATAGATTTCGAGCGCGGGAACCGCCTTCAAGAGTTGCTCTGGAAGGCGCGAGAGAACCATGGCATCTTCCTCGATGACCGTCTGAACCACGGTAACGCCGGGGTATCCGCCGATGTAGTACTCGCTATCGCCGGCTTGGGCAGAGCGATTGAGAGGAAATTGCCCGATGGGGGTTACGGGCAGGTTGGGATTGAGTTGTGCCAAGAATTTCCGGCCAAAGCCGCGATCGGCCTTTGGCTCCTCCCGCAGCACAGCAGCGGGATCTTCGACAGTGACGTACCAGAGAGTGAGAACAGGTTGAGGGTCCACGGTAAAAACTCGCTTAATTACTTTTCTTGGCTGTCAATCCACTCGCGTTCACTCGCGCGGACGCTTGGTGTTAGAGCGCACTCCGAGCAGGACGTCTTCCCAGTGCGGGGTTGTAGCGCGGCGACGGCGGCTCTTTGGCTTTGGCTCCGGCGAAGGGTTCTGCAGGAACTCCTCGTCGTTGCCTTCTGCCTTTGGCTTATCTGCCGCAGACTCGGTAGCAGAGGAGGTCTCTGATGCAGAAGCCTGTGTTTCAGCGGCGCCAGCAGGGCGGGCCGCGCCGGTAGCGCTGGAGTCTGCATTGGCGGAGTCCGCTTCGACATCAGCAGGTTGCGGATCCGGTACGACCGTCGGTGCAGTGAAGTCGGTGATGCTGGTGACTGCGCTCGGCGTCTCGCCGTCTATGGCCTTGTCATAGCGCTCGCCGCGGCCGACGGAGGTCAGGGAACGCACTGGTTGTACGAAGTCAGGGTCGGTGAGATCGGCGGCAACGGAGTTGCGAGCCTCCACGGTAGCCGGTGAGGACATGGACTGCTTGAAGGTCCACTCCGCCTCGTTCTCAGACAAGCCAGCCTTCCACGTGATGCGAAGGATCCACGGTTCGCCCTGATGGCGGTAGGCATCCCAGGTCGACTCGGAGAGGGAGTGGCCGCGTGCGGCAAAGGCCGTGGCGAGAATCTCCCAGAGAGTCAGCTTGGCCGGGCCGTCTTCGCGGATGGGGTGGGCCTGCTTGGCGACGTCGGCAATGCGGGCGCGCTCCAGCAGTACCGGGTGTGCGAAAGGCTCGATGCGGGATTCGGGGGCGCCAATTTCCTCGGCGATCTCTGCAGCAGATGCGCCAGCGCGGATGCGGGCCTGAATTTCCGCCGGGCGCAGGCTGATTGCGTGCGGGCGGGAGTCGCCGTGGTCACGCATGCCAGAGCGCGGCTGCGAAATAGGCGCCGGAGTGGTTGTGGTCAGCTGTGGCTCAGCAGGCGCAGTGGAGTCAGTGGACTCAGCCGCGGTGGATGACTCGTCGTCATCTTTCTTTGCTTCCGCGTCGCGCTGTTCGTGTTCGCCAGCGGAGGCGGTGCTTGCAGCCGAGTCTGCGTCGCTGGATGCTGCAGAATTCACAGAATCTGCAGCATCCGTAGAGTCATCTGCGTCCGCCGCGAACGGGAGCCTGGAGACATTGCCCCATGCGTCATCCTCTGGCTTAGGTGCGCCTAGAATCTCGCGGAGATCGTCGGTGACGGCCAGGAAAAACTCTTCGCCTTCTTCGGTTTCCATGACCAAAGAAGTAGTGGTTGAGTCGCTTTTTGCGAGGAAGAGCTCGCGCATTGAGGGGCGCTCCTTTTGCTTGTCGACGGATTCGGACAACGGATTTGGATACTGACAGTTTATTTAAAACCGCATCTAGGCATTGCGACTAGTGCAATCGATCCACACCCCAACGGGGCGCGTGTGATGAAATCCACTTTAACCCAGAAAAGCCCCGCGCCTTATGAAGAACGCGGGGCATGTTGGCTGGAAAAGCCCTGTCAGTTGCTCTTAGCGCCTATCCAGAAGGTAGTCGATTGCTTGCGTGAGCTTTGCGACGTCGTCTGGCTCAATCGCGGGGAACATACCAATTCGCAGTTGGTTGCGCCCTAGCTTGCGATAAGGTTCGACATCCACGATGCCGTTCGCCCGCAAGGCCTTGGCTAAGGCCGTAGCATCCACGGTCTCGTCAAAGTCGATGGTTGCCACGACTAACGAGCGGCCAGCGGGCTCGGCGACGAAAGGCTTGGCCTCTTTTCGCGATGCGGCCCAGTCATAAACAATGGTGGAGGAAGCTGTGGTGCGCGTAACCATACCGTCGAGCCCGCCGTTGTCGTTCATCCAGCGGACCTGATTTTCCAGCATCAGAAGAGTAGACACGGCTGGAGTGTTATAGGTCTGGTTCTTGCGCGAGTTATCCACGGCGGTCTGCAGGTTCAGGAAAGCCGGGATATAACGTTGTGCAGCATTAAGCTTTGCGATGCGTTCAATCGCAGCAGGGGAGACCGCCGCGAGCCAGAGCCCACCTTCGGATGCGAAGCACTTCTGCGGCGAGAAATAGTAGACGTCAGCCTCGGCCATCGTGACGGGCAATCCGCCAGCGCCCGAGGTCGCATCGATGACAACGAGTTGCTCCGGATTATTTGGCTGTGGGCGCAGCACGTCAACCATCGCGCCCGTCGAGGTCTCATTGTGTGCCCACGCCACAACGTCAGCATCGCCGAAATCCACCGTGCGTGGGTCGGGAGCGGTGCCGGCGGGGAAGTCGTAAACGATGGGCGCTGTGAGCCACGGTGCACCAATACTTGCCTTGGCAAACTTCGAAGAGAACTCTCCGTAGGTCAAATGCGCGGACTTATTTTCGATGAGGCCGAACGTCGCGGCGTCCCAAAAAGCGGTGGCGCCGCCGGCCGAAAGAATAATCTCATAGCCGTCTGGAAGCTTGAATAGATCTCGCAATCCCTCGCGAATCGAACCCACCACGTTTTTCACGGCGGGCTGGCGATGAGAAGTGCCGATGATGGATTTAGCCCCCGCAGTAATTGCCTCAATTTGGGCGGGTCGTACCTTGGAAGGGCCGCATCCGAAGCGACCGTCGATGGGGAGAAGATCTGCAGGTAAAGTCGGTTCTGTGTGGAGCATGAGGCACAGTCTAACCTAATTTCGGTCACCCTATTGGTAAACGTTGAAAGTTTAGGATGTTGGCAGCGTCACAAATTTTGATAAAGTGTGAAGAGATTTAAAACGTAATGCCGGTTTGGAGCCGGTGTTTTAAGTGTTGAGAAAGGATCAACAAGTGGCTTCTGAAGACAACAAGGTTGTTCTCCACTACCCAGGTGGCGAGTACGAGATGGATATCAAGCAGTCCACCGAAGGTGACTCTGGCTTTGATATTGGCAAGCTTCGCAATGAGACTGGCCTCGTAACCTTTGACCCCGGCTACGCCGCTACCGGCTCCACCGAGTCCAAGATCACCTTCATTAACGGTGAGGAAGGCATCCTGCGCCACCGCGGCTACGACATCGCGGATCTGGCAAACAACGCCACCTTCAACGAGGTTTCCTACCTCCTTATCAAGGGCGAGCTGCCAAACCAGGAGCAGCTGAGCGCTTTTAACGATGAAATTCGCCACCACACCCTGCTGGATGAGGACTTCAAGGCGCAGTTCAACATCTTCCCGCGCAATGCGCACCCGATGGCGGTTCTGGCATCCTCCGTTAACATTCTCTCCACCTATTACCAGGATCAGCTCAACCCACTAGATGAGGAGCAGTTGGACAAGGCAACCGTCCGCCTGCTGGCTAAGGTTCCGATGCTGGCTGCATACGCTTACCGCGCGTCCCAGGGCAAGCCTTACATGTACCCGGACAACAACCTGAACGCACGCGAGAACTTCCTGCGCATGATGTTCGGTTACCCAACCGAGGAGTACAACGTCGATCCAGTCGTCGCGAAGGCTCTGGACAAGCTGCTCATCCTGCACGCAGACCACGAGCAGAACTGCTCCACCTCCACCGTCCGCATGATCGGTTCCGCACAGGCAAACCTCTTCGTTGCTATCGCTGGCGGCATCAACGCTCTGTCCGGCCCGCTGCACGGTGGCGCAAACCAAGCCGTTCTCGAGATGCTCGATGAAATCCAGAAGAACAACGGCGGCGACGCAACCGACTTCATGAACCGCGTGAAGAACAAGGAAAAGGGCGTCCGTCTGATGGGCTTCGGCCACCGCGTGTACAAGAACTACGACCCACGCGCAGCCATCGTCAAGGAGACCGCACACGAGATCCTCGAGCACTTGGGCGGCGACCCAATGCTGGATCTGGCAATGGAGCTCGAGAAGATCGCTCTGGAGGACGAGTACTTCGTTTCCCGCAAGCTGTACCCGAACGTCGACTTCTACACCGGCCTTATCTACCGCGCCATGGGCTTCCCAACGGACTTCTTCACCGTCCTGTTTGCCATCGGCCGCCTTCCGGGTTGGATCGCTCAGTACCGCGAGCAGCTGGAGCTGAACACCAAGATCAACCGTCCGCGTCAGATCTACACCGGCGAGACCTTGCGCACCGTTTCCCCGCGCGCTGAGCGTGCATAATAGGCCCTTTGAATTGCAAGGCTTTAGTCACGAAATGATGACAAATCAAGTCATTGCGTAGGCCAAATAAAGCCGAATCGCAGATGAACCCTTATACTGGGCACACTGCGATTCGGCTTTCGCCGTTCGTGCAGGCCTAGTTCTCGGCCTAAAAGCGAGACAACTAGGCGCCGAATCGATATCACAAACGTTTCCCAAGGAGGATTTTCCCCAATGGATAAGCCCGTAATTGAGGCTCATACTGAGCCGGCCCCGACTGAGCTAGTTATCGAGGACATCATCGTCGGCGACGGCGCAGAGGCACAGCCGGGTGGCTTTGTTGAGGTTCACTACGTGGGCGTCTCGTATGAGGACAACCAGGAATTCGACTCTTCCTGGGGTCGCGGACAGTCCATCGAGTTTCCGCTGACTGGCCTCATTGCAGGTTGGCAGGAAGGTATCCCGGGCATGAAGGTGGGCGGCCGTCGCAAGCTCATCATCCCTCCGGAGAAGGCATACGGCCCAGCTGGCGGAGCGCATCCACTTGCTGGACGCACCTTGGTCTTCGTTATCGACCTGCTGCGTGCGTAAATAACGTTTCTTTTTGGCTCCACCTTTTGCCCGAATTGCTTGGGCAGAAGGTGGAGTTTCTTTTTGTGGGGGCAAGAACTTGAATTTTCGGCGTCGCGCGTGGCGAAACTCGTGCACAATGGAACCATGAGTGTCCCATTTATCTCTTTTAATGATGATCGCGAGATGCCACAGCTTGGTCTGGGCACCTACAAGATGACGGGTCAGGAATGTATCACGGCGGTGCGTGAAGCCATCGAGCTCGGCTACCGCCATTTCGATACTGCAACCTTGTATGAGAACGAGGCAGAGCTAGGCCAGGCCCTAAATGATGCGATGCGCGCCGGTGACGTCACCCGTGATGAACTCTTCATCACCTCCAAGGTCTGGCATGATAGCCACGGGGCGAAGGGGGTAGACGCAGCATTTACTGAATCGCTGAAGAAGCTGCAGCTGGACTACCTAGACCTCTACCTGATCCACTGGCCGTGGCCACAGGCTGGACTCTATGTGGAGACCTTTGAGGAGATGGCTCGTCTGCAGGGCATGGGACAGATCGCTTCCATCGGCGTGGCTAACTTCTACGAGGAAACGCTGCAGGAGATCATCGCGCGAACGGGTATCGTTCCAGTGTTGAACCAGGTGGAGCTGCATCCGGGGTTTACCCAGCCGGAGTTGCAAGAATTCCATGATGAACATGGCATTGTTACAGAGGCATGGTCGCCGCTGGCGAGGGGAGAGGTCCTTAACAATGCGGAGATCAAGAATGTGGCGCAGCGCCTTGAGGCAACCCCGGGACAGGTAGCAATCGCCTATCTTCTAGCCAAGGGGATTTCCGTAATCCCGAAATCCACCAAGCGTGAGCGCCTAGAGGAGAACTTGGCGGCCGCGCAGCTGGAGCTTAGCCACGATGACATTGCGGCAATCGACGCCCTCGATAACGGCGCGGCTGGGCGCTTGTACAAGGACCCGCGTGAGTTTCCGGGCTAAACGCTAAAGGCGGCCCGGAAAACGGCTTAGAGGCGGCAGGGAACGGCATTGTTCTCTGCCGCCTTTTCTTGACATATGGCCTTTCGCAATGTTTGCAAACTCGAGCGTTGAAAGATATGGGGGTACTTTTCACGCTTTAAAAAGTGCAGTAAGCAATGGGGTTAGGGGGTAGCTAAGGCTTGCTAATCAAAAATCGATTGGCAAGCTTTACAACCTCGCAATGTGAATTGGGTAACTTACTCGTAAGGCGAAACGTGATTCATCACACTATCTCTATCTCGTGTGGTTCATTAATCACTTTCGTGTGGAATCTTGAGAACCCAAGGAGAGCGACATGACTAGCGCACCTACCTCGATGCTCGAGCGCCGCGAACCGACAGCGCAGGACTTCATCGAGATGCGCGATAGCCCGCAGTTTAAGCAGTTACGCGGTGCATATCGTAACTTCACTTTCCCGATGACCATTGCCTTCTTCCTGTGGTACGTCATCTACGTGTTGGCTGCCGTCTTTGTGCCTGGATTCATGGGCACCGAAATTGGCGGTGGGTGGAACGTGGGGCTCGTATTCGGGCTCGCCCAATTTGTCACCACGTTCGCGATTACGTGGATCTACGTCAAGTACGCCAACAAGAAAATTGAGCCGCGTTCAGCAGCTATTCGTGAGGCATTGGAGGGATAGATTATGCTGACCTTCAACCTAGCTGCTGAGGCAGCGCAAGAAGGCTCCGGAAACCCGGTGCTCAACATCGCCGTTTTTGGTGCGTTTCTTGTCATCACCATGTGGGTGGTTTTAAGGGCAGGAAAGACCACGAAGAAGGCCTCGGACTTCTACACCGGTGGTGGCACCTTCTCTGGCCGCCAGAACGGTTTGGCCATTTCCGGCGACTACCTTTCTGCCGCGTCCTTCCTCGGTATCGTCGGCGCGGTCGCTCTCAACGGATATGACGGATTCTTGTATTCTGTCGGCTTCTTCGTGGCCTGGCTGGTGGCGTTGATGCTGGTTGCCGAGCCGATGCGTAACGTTGGTCGCTTCACCATGGCAGACGTGTTGTCCTTCCGTTTGAAGCAGCGCCCGGTACGCGTGGCGGCGTCCATCTCTACGCTTTTTGTCTCGCTGTTCTACCTGATTGCGCAGATGGCCGGCGCAGGCTCCCTGGTGTCGGTGCTTTTGGATATCCATGACTTCACCTGGCAGGCGGTCGTGGTTGGCATCGTGGGTGTTTTGATGATCGTCTACGTTCTGGTGGGCGGTATGAAGGGCACCACCTATGTGCAGATGATCAAGGCAGTCCTCTTGGTCACCGGCGTCGTGGCGATGTGCATCATGACCTTCATTGCGGTGAAGGGCGGCTTTAGCACCTTGTTCTCCGACGCCGTCGATATGCATGCGGGCTCGGATTACCTCCAGGAGAAGGGCTACGAAGCTTCTCAAATCATGGAACCAGGCTTAAAGTATGGAAAGACTTTGACCACCAAGCTGGACTTCGTTTCCCTCGGTATCGCTCTGGTGCTCGGCGTTGGCGGCCTGCCGCACGTGCTCATGCGCTTCTACACGGTTCCGACTGCAACTGAGGCGCGCCGTTCCGTGACCTGGGCCATCGTCATTATCGGTGCTTTCTACCTGATGACCCTCATCCTGGGCTACGGTGCCGCGGCACTCGTGGGCCCGGACCGCATCCTGGCCGCGCCGGGCGGGGCCAATGCCGCAGCGCCGCTTCTGGCGCTAGAGCTTGGCGGCTCGGTATTCATGGCTGTCATCTCGGCGGTTGCATTCGCCACGGTGCTGGCAGTAGTTGCAGGTCTGGCGATTACCGCGTCTGCATCTATCGCGCACGATATCTACCACGCGGTTATTCGTAAGGGAGAGTCCACCGAGTCGGAGCAAGTCCGCGTCTCGCAAGTTACGGTCGTAGTCCTCGGCATCGCCGCCATCATCCTGGGCATTCTGGCCATGACTCAAAACGTCGCGTTCTTGGTCTCTCTCGCCTTCGCCGTCGCGGCTTCTGCAAACCTTCCGACTATCCTGTACTCGCTTTACTGGCGTCGTTTCAACACGGCCGGTGCGGTGGCGTCCATGTACACCGGCGTCATCTCCTGCCTGCTGCTCATCTTCTTCTCCCCGGCAGTATCTGGTTCTGAGACCTCGATGTTCCCGAACGCGGATTGGGCGCTGTTCCCACTGTCGAATCCGGGCCTGGTTTCCATTCCGCTGGCATTCATCGCAGGCTGGTTGGTTTCCATCCTGACCCCGCCGGATGACTTTGAGGATCTGTCCGCAGAGATGGAGGTACGGTCTCTGACCGGCGTTGGCGTGGAGGCCCCAGTCAACCACTAAACCTGGCAGAGCTCTGAGTATTATCTAATGCGTGCTCGATTCTTTGTCTAAAACGAAGGCGGTGCCGATGAAGGTCGGTACCGCCCTCGCCGCGTTTTCACTCGCCGGCGGCCTGCTGTGCGCATGTACACCGTCGCAGCAGCACGATAGTAAGGCCACCTCGGCGTCGGCAAGCAATGCGTCTGCGTCCGACCTTCGGCATGAGCTGGGGGAGCCTGCGCTTTCCGACGTCCCCGATGACGTCAGTCAGTTCCTCGCGGGTAATGAAGACCAGCAGCTGAGCTACTACCGCATCGGTGATGGAATGCGTATGGCAACGGCAAATGAGCATGAGCCGCGCCCGGCATTGAGCCTTATCAAGCTGTATATCGCGACCTACGTGCTAGAAAAGGGAAGCTTCGAGGATAAATACGAAGCCTTAGATATGATCGCCAGCTCCTCAGATGCAAGCGCAGAAGATCTCTTTGAGAAGTACCCGAATTCCATTGACTCCGTGGCAAAGGAATATGGATTGCAGGCCACGAAGGCCGGTGATCAATGGGGCACCTCGGTGACCTCCATGTATGACGTGGTGCGCTTCGTGGTGCAGCTGAAGGAAGATAACCCCACCCACCCGGTCCTGGTGGCGATGGCCCACGCCGATCCCATCTCGGAAGACGGATACGAGCAGGACTACGGCACGGCGAAACTGCAAAATGTAGTGGGCACCAAGTGGGGCTGGTCAAATGACAAGACCCTGCACTCTTCGGTTTCCTTTGGCAAGAACTTCGTTGTTGCAGCTACCACCTATGGCAGCGCCGATGATCTCACGAACTTTGTAAAAGACGCGGTAACGGGCAGCAACCTGCGTAAGGGGACTGATCGCTACCAAAAGGCGCTCAACGGTGAGAGCGTTGCTCCTGTAAGTCCTTCGAAGCCTTCTGCGCCTGCTTCCAGGACGACCATCACCGTGACCTCGACTCTGCCGAAGTCCGAGAAGAAGAGCTCTGATAAGGACCAGAGCAAAGACGGTGGCAAGGCCAAGCGCGGGGATAAGAGCAAGGAGCCTACCGACGCCGGCAAGAAGAGCGCCGAGAAAAAGAAGGACAAAAAGAAAGAGCCGACCTCGTCGGCTCAATCTGAAAGCGCTACTTCAAAGCGTTCTGAATAGTAGAAGCTAGGTCGATGGCTCCCTTGATTTGGTCCTGGGAGACGGAAGAGCCGCCGTAGGAGATCCCGTTCTGGTTTACTCGCGGCATGCGCATGCCTGGCACCGCGTGCTCTACCTGGGAGCTAAGCGCACCCATCGCATCAGAAGACTGCGGGGAGATACCCGGGATGTTGCCCGGCTGTGCCGGTGCGGCCGGTTTCGGTGCGGAAGGCTTGGCTGGTGCAGCAGGTGCCTTCGGGGCCTTCTGGCCCGGCATCCACTGACCCCAGTCGCGGGCGTAGACCTCGTTGATGTCCACGGTGACGCCGTCGATGGTGCGCTGCATGTTGCCCGGCAGCTGGTGAATCGTGGTGCGTGGGTGGATCTTGCCGTTCGAACCCCAATCGTGCATCCAGTAGAAGGAGCCGATTCCATCGCGCACGCACCACTCGATGGTGTTGTAGTTGCCGTATACGCCGGTCTGGTAGCCCGCTGCCGAAAGCAGGCGGCTAAAGGCCTGTAGGTAAGGCTTGATCTGTTGGTCGTACTGGGCGCGGGTGGGGTTATCGTCAATCGCGATGTAAATCGGGCGATTGGTCGGTCCGCCTGCTGCCTTGTGCAGGGCAATAGCCTGCGGGGCGTGGATGGCTGCACCTGCGGCACCTTGCTTCCAATCGGCGGTTTCGGCGCGGCCAAACTGGTAGATGGAGGCCGTCGCTAAGCCCTGCGCGGCATTAGCCTTGGTCTCCTGCAAGGTGACTGGCTTGCCCGTCATCCAGGATTCGGCGCCGGGGCGACGCTTGGAAACGTAGCGGATGGCGCCGAGGTGGCCCGCGCGCTTGATGCCTGCGGCGGAAGGCACTCCGACGGCGAAGTCGATGATGGTGCCGCGCACCGGTCCAAGCGCCGCTGCATTCGGAACGGCAGAACCGATGGCGCCTGCGGTCAGGGCGAGAGCGCTGACCTTTAAGAGGTCGCGACGGGAGAAAGATGGTGACATGTTGAGCTCCTGCAGTAATCACATTTGCCACAGTGGTTAACAATTGCACCATAGCAGGAGGTCTTGGGGCATTCCCGGAGTGCAACCGCATGTCGCGCTTTTACTTCGGGAAACTATTTTGAGTCGTTCCTAAACGTCACTTGCGTGGAGTTCTCAACCGTGCGCGATACCGTGCAGTCCTTCTCATGGGAGATGCGAATCAGGTTGTCCACGAGCCTGCGCGCTTGGTTGCCCTCGGGGGGTTTCCGGGAACGATAGATCGAAGCCCACGCGAACCTCCGACTGGCGCGATGCCCCGTCCTCATTTACGCGGTCGCCTTCCACGTGCACATCAAAAGATTTCGGCTCCGCGCGCTGGGACGTTACGACGTCTACCTCCACTGCGGCAGACCCCGCGACGGCCGCCAACAGGTGTCCCTCCAACGATAACTAGCCGTTCCCGGCGGACGAGCGAGATGCTGGCGTCATCCGGATTGATGGCGCGGTATACCGGAATTTCCACGCCGTTAAGGTCAATGCAGGATTGCTTAGTGCTCTCACTTATGGCTTAGAGTTCAAGCGGGTTCAGACTATATACGACACTGCCTTCTGAGAGCATGGTGATGAAGATGGGTGTGATAACCAGCGTTCCGTGTCGGCTGTGATCGGTATTAGCCTAAAATTTTATGCTTAAGACGGCGGGTGTAACCGCTGCAAAACGGCGGCGCCGTGCCATCGCTGAGCTGGTCATGGTTCTTGCGGGGTGGTGATCTAAAAAACCAAGGGCGGCGCGAAGCGGATGCGCACCGTTTGTCCCATCGCTGGCTTATCGTCCGCGGTGGTGCGGAATGTGGTTCCCGATCCATGGGTGGCGGTAACGGAGTAGTGGCCGGCTTCGTAAATGGCAGAGTCAACTACTGCTGGAACCGTGGCACCTGGATGGTTTTCCTCCACGATTGTTGCGTGGTGCGGTAGGATGGCGGCCTTAGTGCCTTCGCCCCGCACGGAGACTTCACTCAATGGCCAAGAAATGCCAAGGGTTGGGCACTCGACGCGGCCTCCTGAGACAGCGGCCTGGACTATTGTGGCATCCGCAATAAATCCCGCGACCAGCGGGCTTCCGGGATTTTCCAGCAGCTGTTGTGGGGTAGCAATCTGCTGGATTTCGCCGCCATCTAGAACCACGACTCTATCTGCGATTGCCAGCGCCTCGGCGCGATCGTGGGTGACGTGCACCGTGGTTAAGCGCTGCTTTTGCGTCAGGGTTACCAGCTCGCGGCGCAAATTATCGCGCAATGGTTCATCGAGGGCTGAAAGAGCTTCATCCAGTAATAAAACCGTGGGATTAGCAACGATCGCCCGGGCCAGCGCAACGCGCTGGCGCTGCCCACCAGAAAGGCTGTCCGGAGTACGGTTCTCGAATCCTGGCAGGCCCACGAGAGCTAAAGTCTCAGAAATGCGCTCTTCGCGCTCGGGCTTTGCTACTTTCGCCTGGCGCAACGGGTAGCCAACATTGTCTTTAACAGACATGTGCGGCCAGATCGCGTGCTGTTGGAAGACCATGCCGATGCTGCGTTTCTCGGGAGGAATAGCAGTCATCTGCCGGCCATCTATGTAAAGCTCACCTGACGATGGAGAAATAAAACCAGCGATGGTGCGTAAGAGCGTGGTTTTACCGGAGCCTGACGGGCCAACGAGTGCAATGAGTTCCCCAGGTTCGATGGAGAGGTTGATATCGCGCAGGCCGGTGGTTCCGTCCGGAAAAGTGACCGTGAGGTGGGAAGCTGCAATTTTCGCCATTATTAAGTCCTTACCTTGGGAGCACGGATAGTCAGTGCGACGGCAATGATGCCAAGTAGCGCAAAGAGCAGGGCGAGTGCCGATGCCTGGTTATAATTTCCTGCCTGTTGCAGGTTGAAGACTTGGACACCCAGTGTTGTCGTTCCGGGTGCGACGAGGAGTACGGAAATAGTAAGTTCTCGAATCGCGGTCACCGCTACGAGCACCGCACCGGATATCGCCGCTGGAATGGTCATCGCGCCGGTGGTAGTAAATAGCGCCTTAAGCGGCGTGGCGCCGGAAATGCGCGCTGCTTCTTCCATGGTGACCGGGGTGCTTATTAGCGGGGCACGCACGGCCTGGACAACGAGTGCGGTAAAAGCACAGACGTAGGCGATAAGGATTATCCAAATGGTGTTATACAGCCCGGTATAGCGCCCGGCAATCAGCCAGGCGACACCGATGATAAGCCCAGGCAGCGCGCTCGGTAGCAGTGCAGAAAGGGTTAAAAGCGTATTTCCTCGAGCCTGAGTTCGGGTCACTAGAATTCCGATGACCCAACCAAGAACCCCGCAGATTATCGCGGCGGTTATTGACAGAAATGCGGAATTACTGAGTCCGTCGATGACGCGCGGGTTGGATAAAGCGCTGCTAAAGTTCGCCAGCGAGATGGTTTCTAAGGTAAATGGAACCCCAGGAGCTGGCAGCAATGCGCGGTAGGCCAAACCGAGAATTGGGCCAATGGATATGGCGAGCCCGCACACCCACATGATGATCGTGACCGGCCAGCGCGCCGAATGCAGTGCGAAACGCGCCGGACTTCCGGAGTCATGTGTAGAAGACGAGTTTTTCAGGGAGGTGAGATAGTCCATGATTACTGCGCCGATTCCCAAAAATAAGAGGACAACGCCGATGGTCGAGACCACTTGTAAGGGGTTGGATACGGTGCCGGAATCAATGAACCGGTAAATCATCGTCGCGAGCGTTTCGAACCGAGCCGGCGATCCGATGATAGCGGGAATGCCGAAATCAGCCAGATTAGCAATTGCTGTGAGAGTGAACGCGGACAATAGTGCGGGGCGCAGGAGTGGAAGGGTGACCGTGCGCAGAACTGTCATCACGGAAGCCCCAGATACTCGGGCGGCTAGCTCAAAATCGGGGGAGATGGAGCGCAAGCTTGAAGAAATGATGACATATGCCGTGGGAAAAGAATGGATAGTCATCAGCGCAATGACCCCGTCTGCGCCGTAGATATTCCATATTTCGAACTCAAAAAGCTTATTCAAGCCCTGATTCGGGCCGAAGAGTTGAATCCAGGCGATCGCTCCGATAAATGGCGGAACCAAGAGAGGCGAAAGCAAGAATAGGCGCAGTACCGAAGAGCCGTAGATATCTGTGCGGTCTAGCGCGATGGCAATAACGGTGCCGATGATGACGGCAGCGAGAGCCGAAAGCGCCGTGGTAAATAGCGAATTCCATGTGGCGATGCCGAGCCCTTGCTCTAGCAAGATGGGAATTTGGTTTCCGCCCAGTGCAAGGGAGACAACAAGGGTCAAAGGCGCGATGAACAGGCCAATGGCAATCAGCCACACGCCAACGCGTAGCGCGGATACGGAGGAATTTTTCAACAAGTGGGCCACCAAGAACTAGGAAGACACTGCCTTTTGGAATACCTCGACGGCGGCGTCTTTATCCTTGGTGATTTTCCCCAAGTCCTGGTCCATGAGCTCAATGTCTGTGAGTTCAGGGGTGCCTGCTGGGGTTCCCACGTCCTCACGCACCGGGAGGTACGACTGCTCGACGGCGATTTCTTGTGCCTTCTTTGAAAGCAGGAAGTTGATGTATTTCTGGGCTGCTTCCTGTTCCTGGGAGTCTTTGAATACGCCCGCAGGCTCAGAAATATATGGTGATCCTTCGGTGGGGTAGGCGAGGGCAATTGGGGACCCCTTATCCGCCAGGTCGCGGACTAAGTAATCGACGACCACGCCCACGGGCTTGGAACCGGAGGCGATTTCTTGGGAGGTAGGGCCATTGGAGTCTGCGATCATCGGGGCATTCTTGCCCAGATCTTCGATCCACGCTTCTCCGAGGTCTGAATTATTCTTCCACGCTGAGGCGTTGAATGCCGCTGCACCGGAGACCGCTGGGTTAGGTAAGACGAGTTTGTCTTTGTACTTCGGATCGGTGAGATCCGCCCAGGAGGTCGGGGCATCGTCTTCTGCGATCTCGTCGGTGTTATAAGCAATTATCGTAGGGATTATGCGCGTGCCGACATAAAAATTCTTGTCGTCCTTGGCCTCGTCGATGATGTCATCGGAATCGACATCGGCAAGCTCGATGAGGTCACCATCCTCAGCGTAATTTTCAAAGGTAGGTCCATCGGCTGCCCAGAAAACATCCGCTTCAATGTCGCCAGATTGCTTCTCTGAAGAGATGCGGGCGTTCAAATCACCGGTGCCAGCGCGGTATACATTGACCTCGATATCGGGGTATTCCTCGTTGAAGGCCGCATTGATCTCATCGACCTTTTCCTCTGGTTCGGAGGTATAGACGGTTATTGAGGTTGAGTCGCTGGTCGCCTGTGAATCTTCTTGGTTGGACGCAGGCTCACCGCACGAAGTAAGAAGGACGGTTGAAGCAAGGGCTATGGCAGAGAGAGAAGTGTGCTTCGACTTCATCGTGGGAGTTCCTCCAGAGAGAATAGTGATCAGGAACATCAATCTAACTGCACTGAAGTTAAGACAACTTGGGATCGATGTAAACGTGCAGTAAATTTTTAGCACCCTTGATCGGGTGCTTGGAGGGTGAGGTGGTTAAGTCGCCCTTTCAAGACTGCATTAAACGGTCTGATGATGAACGAAGCTAACGTTCCCAGTCAAGATGGGATGGGTGATTTCCAGCTTTCAAGCTGAGCGATGACGGTGGGAGCGTTGCGTACGAGAGTAGTTTTCCACGACAGGTCACCCTTTTTTTGAAGCCTTCCAATCAGGGTGATGGGATGAACCCCTAGGTGGCTGGCTTGTTCTTTAATCCAGGATGAGTGCACACGATCAGGAACCGCCGGTAGAGGGCTAGAGATCGCGAGTTCGCTGGCCAGCTGGTCTGCCTCGGCTTCATTATTGGCACTGTCATCTGATAGGTCATCGAGGATGACCTCGCCATTATCGACAAGGTGACCCAATAATATATGGGCTGTTTCATGCAGGATGGTAAATAGTATCTTATCGAGCCGCCTCCCTCGTCCTGATATGCCAATCACGGGGTGCCCGTCGACCATCATGGCGCAGCCATCGAGTTTTCCTCCCGGAAAAGCCTCCACATAAACAAGCCTCACCCCCGTCTCGGCGAACAGAGTCTGGAACTCAGCAAACGCCAGCGGGTCACGCGCTCTACTCGACAGCGTCCGGGCGAGGTCTTCTAGTGCCTTACGGGAGTAGGGGGCAGCGTCGAGGGCGCTGGCAGTTGCTCTAACACAAGCCGCCCACGCTTCCTGCAGAACGGTGACATTTTCCTCGTGGTTACTGCGGCGGGCGGCGAAGCTTATTCCCAAGGGATCTTCAAAGGATTTTTTGCCAAATAAGTTCAGCACCTCGTATGCCTGACTCTGGACGTCGGTGGCTGTGATGTACCCCCGCTTGACGAGCAGGGGGACGGGGGCCAGCTCTCGTAACTGTGCGCGGGTTTTCACGGCGTTGAGGTTGTCCTGTATCCGGTCGTCCTGGGACTGTTTCCATAGCAGATAGGAGTCCTGGAGGTTAAGCCAGAATTCCGCGGAGGTGCCCAGGGCGGCGCCGATCTGGGCTGCAGATTCGCGCGTAATCTCCTTCTTTCCAGAAATAATCTCCGAGACAAACTGTGCCGGACGTCCGAGCACCTCGGCAAAGTCGGCTTGAGTCCAGCCGCGTGCGTCTAGCTCGTCAGCGAGGATCTCTCCGGCTGGGAATAGCTCCGCCGCAATTGGAGTATTCATGAGTTCACCTTCTCTCAGTGGTAATCCACCATTTCAATAACGATGACCACGCGGCCATCGCTGTTGGTTGTGAATTTGAGGATGAGCCGAAACTGCTTGTTCAGGCGGATAGAAGAGGTCCCGGCTCGGTCGCCTTTCAGTTGTTCCAGATGTAACGACCGCATGGCCCGCAGGTCACGTTCGTCCACGGCTCCCTTCAGGATCTGGATTTTCTTGCGATATGCCTTAATGATGTCCGAACCCCATCGTTTGGGGATGTAGGAGGCATCCTCGGCCACTCGTTGAAGTTCGTCGTCCTCGAAGAGGATGCGCACCAAGTCCACCTCGTCCAGTTCGCTAGCGCCGCGCCCATCTGACGTGACTCATTCTTCTCTACTCATCTAGCGCTCATCACCCATCGTGTGAAGTATAATATCCCAGATATTCCGTTTCTGCAAGATGGGGCCAGGCATGAAAAAAGGGGCACCTCGCTGCAACGAAGTGCCCCGCCGGCAAGTCCTGAGAGCTGTCAGAATCCATGCATCTTCTGATGCAGTAGCGGAGCATCTCTCCCCTCGGGCTGATTGACTCGAGAGGGGAGAGAATGGCAACCATTTGACGCCAGGTGCGCACGGTCCGCAAGGGGCCAGTGGCCGTCAGGGTCACCACCGTCAAGACCTGGACCGCTACGATCAAGCCGCACAAGCTGGGGTGCTAGCTGCCTCGTCCCGGGAATCATCCGCCTGTTAGGAAGGGAGGGGAGAGTGGCTCGCAACCCCAACCAGACCAGAAGGTCTGCAGGGAAGGCGTCCAGTAAGGTGCTGCGCGGCAAGAGTTATAGTGCGGCTGCGAAGAAGGCCGCCGGCAGCGTACTGTCTCAAGCGTCGCGGTAAGTAGCTGCACAAAGTCTGGTGTGGCCCGTAGATGAGCTCCGTCTGTATGCATCGACTGTTGGTCAAGACCGGTGGCGGTACTTAGCGAGAGTGGACTGGCAATTTCCCGTGTTTGAGGTGTTAGTTCAGAAATCGGACCCTCATTTGACCGACTTTTCAGCGGCTGAAAGCTATGTTGTTCAAGCCAACTCAGCAGACTAGTTTCGAAGAAGCGTGATTGTGCGCATAGCCCTAATTCGCTTGTAGCTAAGCCAGACCGCTGAGCCTCTTCGAGAAGCTCGCCAATTTCGCTAATCATAAGCTGAGTTTGTCTACTGGGTTCGGGAAGAGTCCTTCTTATTCTTAATTTGCTCAAGTGGAAGGTTTATCATTGCCCGGTCGTGGAAGTTTTTCCGGACCCCATATTGACATTATCGTTTTTGCTGAAATGAATGTTCCCACGCCGAAAGTGAGGGATACAAGCGCTGCGCTTAATAGGTAGTTTTCAAACCCTCCCGGTTTAATCCATATAAAGAAAACAATGGAACAGAATAAACTAAAAGCGCCAAGCTTCACTTTGGAGCCCAGTGTCTTTTCATTTTCCCTAAAGTAGCGACGGTGGTTTATTGTGGTAAAAATAATTCCTGTAATTAGGCCCCAAATGAGTCCTGCCGCCAAGGCGGGAACGGCTACTAGTATCACTGGTTTTCCAGGGGGGTGGATGAATCTCGTTTAGCTTGTTCTTGTTGCAGCTGAAGAAGCACAGTTTCTGGAATGCCCTCTCGGGAAACTGGGGCATTCAAATCAACCAGCGGAAACTCGTCTGGGTTCCATTCGGCTGCAAGCCGATCTGCATCAATGTACTCAGATTCGGGAGATGGGCCGACGGGGTTTTGTAAAGACATAGTCCTTGTTGAAGAAATGTATTTATCACTGGCGAGGTAGTCTACACCCTAGATGGACAGTTCGGGAATTGCATTCGACGCATTTGACCCATTGTCCGCTGGGGTAGGTACATGGATAACGAAACAAAACCGGCGAACCACAGCATTAAAAAAGAAAAAGTCTTCCGCATCTTCACCGACACGGTTAGTGGTTCGTCCACCCAGCACCCTGGACTCGACGGGGCACTTCATATCGCCGCCTACACACTGATCGACGGCAAGAGCTACTACAACCAAAAGACAACAGACTCACCTAGCAATTGGGCAAGTGAAAACGAAAAACTCGAGACACCGACCGGAACGATGTCTCGAGACTTCGCACGGTGCCCCAGAGTGGATTCGAACCACCGACACCGGCTTTAGGAGAGCCGTGCTCTATCCCCTGAGCTACTGGGGCGGGGGTTGCTTTAAAGCAACGCAATTAGGTTACCAGCACGGTATGTGGCTGCGTTAAATCGGATGTTTAACTTCGGCGTTTGTGTGCTGGAGGCGGCAGCTACTTGAGCTATTCGCACTATTCGGCGGAGCCGTCGAGCTCAGCGAGCTTCTTGCGCACGGCGGAGGCAGCCGGGTTGGTAACGGAGGTGCCGTCGGAGTAAAGCACGGTTGGCACGATGCGGTTGCCGTCATTGACGGACTTGATCCACTCGTTGATGTCCTCAGTGCCTTCGGCCTCGACGTCGACAAGCGCGTATGGCGTCTCCGTGCGGTTCAGCGCCTTGAGCAGCTTCGCGCAAAACGGGCACCAGTCGGCGTAGAAGATCGTGACGTGCTCGGTGGTTTCGGGAGTTGCGACGGTCATTTAAGCGGCGTCCTTTCGTTCATAAGTTAAAAAGCGGTATTTAATCGGCAGCTCACTCGGCGGCTGCCCCGGAATGGCCAGGTGGCCCTTTTCAGAAGTGAGCCAATCAGTGCTAGCCGCCAAGCCGAAAGTCTCCGGAACTGCGGGGGCATAGACTGCGTCATCACCGTAGACGTCCCCGATGTTAACGCCCATCAACGTAATTTCGATGACGTCGACCTCATCCAAGGTTGAGGCATATAACTGGCCGCCGCCGATGATCCAGGCGTCGGAAAGCGTGGAAGTTACGTCGTTGAGGTTGCTGGTTGTGCTCGCCCCAGCGGACCATTGGCCCGGCTCCTTGCGGGAGAGAACATAGTTATCGCGGCCTGGCAGCGGGCGAAACTTCGGGTTTAGCGATTCCCACGTGCGTCGGCCCATCACTACGGGCGAGCCCAGCGTGACCTCCTTAAAGTGCTTGAGGTCCTCTGGTACGTGCCACGGCATGACGGAGCCATCGCCGATGATGCCGTCCAGGGACTGCGCCCAAATAGCACCCAGCATTAGACGGAAACCTGCGCTTTGATGGTGGGGTGTGGGTCGTAGCCTACGACCTCGAAATCGTCGAAGGTGTAGTCGAACAACGAGTCAGCCTTGTGGAGCTTGAGCTGCGGATAGGGGCGTGGCTCGCGGGAGAGCTGCTCCTTGACCTGCTCTAGGTGGTCGTTGTAGATGTGGCAGTCGCCGCCGGTCCAGATGAGCTCGCCGACCTCCAGGCCAGCCTGTTGCGCAAACATGTGGGCCAGCGCAGCATAGGAAGCCAAGTTGAAAGGCACGCCCAGGAACATATCCGCCGAACGCTGATAGACCTGCAGGGAGAGCTTGCCGTCTGCGACGTAGAGTTGAAATAGCAGGTGGCAGGGCATAAGCGCCATTTTGTCTAGTTCTGCCACATTCCAGGCGGAGACCAGGTTGCGACGAGAATCCGGATTATTCTGCAGTGTGTCCAGAGCCTGCTGGATCTGGTCAACATGCGTGCCATCCGGGGTAGGCCACGAGCGCCACTGGACGCCGTAGACAGGGCCCAGCTCGCCATCGGCGTCAGCCCACTCATTCCAGATGCGGACGTTGTTGTCCTGCAGCCACTTCACGTTGGAATCGCCCTTGAGGAACCACAGCAGCTCGCCGATAACACCGTGGAAGTAGACCTTCTTGGTGGTCAGCAGCGGGAAAGACTCCGCCAAGTTATAGCGCAACTGCGCTCCGAAAATTGAGCGCGTGCCGGTGCCGGTGCGGTCACCTTTGTCCGCGCCTTCTTCCAAAACTTTGCGGAGGAGGTCCTCATATGGGGTCTGGATCATGGTTTTCAAGTTTAGAAGCCTTTTTGCTGAAACGCCTAAAAGGTTATGGAACGCCTAAAAGCCGCCGTTTTCTTCGGCATAGGCAGCAGCGTGCTCCAGGATTTCATCGGCGAGTTCCGGTCGGCAGATGAGCAGGTCTGGGATGAAGGTGTCCTCGTTGTTGAAACGAATTGGAGAGCCATCCAAGCGGGAACAGTGCAGGCCCGCTGCCATGGCAACGCCCACCGGCGCAGCCTGGTCCCATTCGTACTGGCCGCCAGAGTGGATGTAGCCGTCAAAGTCACCGAGCAGAACGTGCATTGCCTTGGCGCCGGCAGAACCGATGCCGACGGTTTCAAATCCCATCTTCTCCCCAATATGGGAAGCCACCTGGGGCGGACGGTTGCGGGAGACTACAAACTTCTTAGAAAGCGGGCCGGTAACGGCCCGGGCATCGGAGGAGCGGAAGGTCACGCCCAAATCTGGCATGGCCACGGCCGCATGCTGTGGCATGCCGTTGACCACGAGTGCGATGTGGACAGCCCAGTCTTGGCGGCCGGTGGCAAACTCCTTGGTGCCATCGAGGGGATCGACGATCCACACGCGTTCCTTCTTCAAACGGCTGAGATCGTCTGCTGCTTCCTCGGAAAGCAGGCCGTCTTCGGGGCGGTGTTGCGAAATTACCCGGGTGATCCATTCTTGTGCGGCTTCATCGCCGGCGTCGCCAAGCGCGAGGCCGCGCAGCAGGCCACCGTTGCGCACACCTTTGAGGATCTCACCGCAGCCGTTGGCTAGTGAATTGGTCAGGCGGGAATCAGAAATCTCGACGGTCATGCATGCTAGATTACCGCGCACGATAAAGTAAGGCATGAACAAAAACGTCCTAACCCGCTTCCGGCCCCAAGTCCGGCAATGGTTCGAGGACGTTTTCGCAGCGCCCACGCCCGTACAGCGCGAGGCATGGGAGCAGATCTCATCCGGCAACCATGCGCTCGTGGTCGCCCCCACCGGCTCCGGTAAAACCCTGGCGGCGTTTTTATGGGCCCTAAATTCCCTCGTGGAAAAGGAAGGCCAAACTGCACTGCCCGTAGGACAGCCGGCAAAGGGCGGCAACTCAGGCGTCAAGGTTTTGTATATCTCCCCGCTGAAGGCGCTTGGCGTGGACGTGGAAAATAACCTGCGTGCTCCGCTGAACGGTATCGCTCGTGCAGCAGAACGATTAGGACTTGACGCCCCCGACATCACCGTCGGCGTACGCTCCGGGGATACACCTTCTGCAGAACGCTCCCGGCAGGTACGCCGCCCGCCGGATATCCTCATCACCACTCCGGAGTCGGCTTATTTGATGCTGACCTCGAAGGCCGCGGGCATCCTATCTACCGTCGATACCGTCATCATCGATGAAATCCACGCCCTGGCTGGCACCAAGCGTGGCGTGCACTTGGCGCTCACGCTCGAGCGGCTGGCGGCCGTGGCGGGGGAGTTCCAGCGCATCGGGCTATCGGCAACGGTGCGCCCGCTTTCTGCAGTGTCGAATTTTTTGGGCGGCGACAGGCCCGTGGAAATCGTGGCACCGCCGGTTGAAAAACGCTGGCAGCTTGATGTCCACGTGCCTGTGGAAGACATGTCGGATCTGCCCACCCCAGAGCAAGGCTCCACTATCGGTGAGATGACAGTGGATGATCCACTGGGCATTACTGGCCCCGCGGCGGTGGCTGATTCGGCATTGCCCACCGCGAAATCCATTTGGCCGTTTATTGAAGAAGACCTTTACGGCGAAATCATGGAGCATCGCTCCACGCTCGTGTTCGTGAACTCGCGGCGTACCGCGGAGCGCCTGACCTCCCGGCTCAATGAGCTTTATGCCATGGAGCATGATCCGGAAAGCTTGTCGCCTGCTACGCGCCGGGACCCAGCGCAGCTGATGAAGCAAGTCGACGTCGCCGGCAAGGCACCTGCCGTCATCGCTCGCGCACACCACGGCTCGGTGTCGAAGGATGAGCGCACATTGACTGAAACGATGCTCAAGGAAGGAACACTGCGAGCAGTGGTGGCCACCAGCTCGCTAGAGCTGGGCATCGACATGGGCGCGGTCGATCTAGTGGTGCAGGTGGAATCACCGCCTTCGGTAGCCTCTGGTCTGCAGCGTGTGGGCCGTGCCGGGCACTCCGTGGGCGCTGTATCGCAGGGTTCTTTCTATCCGAAGCACCGTGCTGACCTTGTGCAATCCACTCTTACCGTGGCGCGTATGCGCGAGGGCCTCATCGAGGAGATGCACTCCCCGCAGAATCCGTTAGATGTGTTGGCACAGCAGACCGTGGCAGCCGTCGCCGCCGCCGAGGTTGCTCCGGTTACCTCCCCAGATAATGCGGGTGGCCTAGATGTGGATGCCTGGTACGCCATGGTGCGCCGCGCGTGGCCTTATCGCGATTTGGCCAGGGAGGTATTCGATTCCGTCATCGACCTGGTCTCCGGCGTCTATCCCTCCACGGACTTCGCGGAGCTCAAACCCCGCGTGGTCTTCGACCGCATCACTGGCCGGCTGAGCCCGCGCCCTGGTGCGCAGCGCGTGGCCGTTACCAACGGCGGCACGATTCCGGACCGTGGAATGTTTGGTGTCTTCCTTCCTGCGGGGGCAGAAAATGCCGCGCCCCGGCGCGTGGGTGAGCTCGACGAGGAGATGGTCTATGAATCCCGCGTGGGCGATATCTTTACCTTGGGTGCTACTAGCTGGCGCATTGAGGAAATCACGCGCGATCAGGTGATTGTCACCCCTGCGCCGGGGCACACTGGCCGGTTGCCTTTCTGGAATGGCGACCAGGCAGGGCGTCCTTATGAGCTGGGCAAGGCCTTGGGTGCGTATCGCCGGCAGGTGCACCTTTCTCCAGAGATCATCCAGGACGCAGATGGGCATGCGGTGGATAACATCGTGGCCTATCTGCAGGAACAGCATGAGGCCACGGGTGTTATTCCGGATGAGAAGACCTTGGTTCTCGAGCGTTTTAAGGACGAACTCGGGGATTGGCGCGTGGTGTTGCACACGCCGTTCGGCCGGGGTGTGAATGCCGCCTGGGCGCTTGCGGTGGGGCAGCGGGTGGCGGAGCTGACCGGCATGGACGCGCAAGCAGTGGCTGGCGACGACGGTATCGTCCTGCGCTTGCCCGAGGGGGAAAAGGAGCCGGATGCTGCGCTTTTTCTTTTCGACGCCGATGAAATTTCGGACATCGTGGCCGAGCAGGTGGGCGGTTCCGCGCTCTTTGCCTCGCGTTTTCGTGAGTGTGCCGCGCGTGCGCTGTTGCTGCCGCGCCGCAATCCCGGCAAGCGCGCGCCGCTGTGGCAGCAGCGTCAGCGGGCAGAACAGCTTCTCGACGTCGCGCGGAAGTACCCTTCCTTTCCCATCATCCTGGAGACGGTCCGCGAGGTCCTGCAGGATGTCTATGATCTGCCGGCGTTGACGGAAACCATGCGCGAGCTGGCTTTGCGTCGCATTCGCATCGCGGAGGTGACCACAGAGCAGCCTTCGCCTTTTGCTTCGACGCTGCTGTTTAATTACACCGGCGCCTTCATGTACGAGGGTGATTCTCCGCTGGCGGAAAAGCGGGCGGCGGCGCTGGCGCTTGATCCGGCGCTTCTGGCCAAGCTTTTGGGCACGGTGGAGCTGCGGGAGCTTTTAGATCCGGAGGTCATCGAGCAGGTGCATGCCCAGCTGCAGCGCACCTCCGCGGAGCGTCGGGCCCGCACGACGGAGGAAGTCGCGGACCTGCTGCGGGTGCTGGGGCCGATTCCGGTGGAAGAGATGGCGGAGCATGCCTCGGTGCCGCTGAGTGCAATTGATTCTCTGGGCGCCCGCGTGATGCGGGTGCGCATTGCCGGACGCGAGCACTTCGCGCAACCTCTTGATGCGCCGCTGCTTCGCGACGGACTCGGCGTGCCCGTCCCGCCTGGTGTTGCCGCGCAACAGTCCACCATCACCGATGCCTTGCAACAGCTGGTCTCGCGTTGGGCACGCACCCGCGGTCCTTTCGTGCTGGGGGACTTGCAGGCGGCCTTTGGCCTTTCGGCCTCGGCAGCACACACCGCGCTGGCGAGTCTCGATAGCGTGGTGGAAGGCCGCTACCGCCAAGGAATCGAGGAGACCGAGTACTGCGCTGCGGAGGTCTTGCGCACCATTCGCTCGCGCTCGCTGGCAGCGGCACGCGCTGCAACGGAGCCTGTTAGCGCCGCCGCTTTCGGACGCTTCTTGCCCGATTGGCAGCAGGTAGCGCCCGTGGGCAAGCGTCCTGCGCTACGCGGGGCGGATGGCGTCTACAGCGTGATTGAACAGCTCGCCGGCGTGCGTCTGCCAGCCTCTGCGTGGGAGTCGCTGATTCTGCCGACGCGCGTGGGCGATTACTCACCGACCATGCTCGATGAGCTGACCTCTAACGGCGAGGTGCTCATCGTGGGCGCTGGCAAGGCTGGCACGAATGACCCTTGGATCATGTTGCTGCCGGTGGACTATGCGGCGCAGTTGGCGCCGCAGGTTAACCCGGATGAACAGGGGCTGAGCATGTTGCAATTAGCGGCGTTGGAGGTCCTGCGCGGTGGCGGCAGCTACCTGTTCAACGATATCGCGGCGCAGGTGCCGGGCACTGCCGAGGAGCTGCGGGAAGCGCTGTGGCAGCTGGTAGAAATGGGCCTGGTTAGTCCCGATTCCTTTGCGCCAATCCGCACACACATTGCCGCGGCCGGCTCGCGCTCGGGAGCAACTGCGCACCGCGCTAAGCGACGCCCCACCCGTTCCCGGCTGCGCATGGGACGCACGTCCTTTGCCCAAACGCAGGGCCTCGGCGGGGCCGCAACCGCCCCGGACGTGGCCGGCCGTTGGGCTGCTTCCGTGTCAGGCCAAGGCGTCGACGCGACGAGCCGCTCCGTAGCACACGGTGAGGCTTGGCTTGACCGCTATGGCGTGCTGACTCGGGGTTCCGTGGTGGCCGAGGACGTGCTCGGCGGCTTCGCGCTGGCCTATAAAGTGCTCTCTGGCTTTGAGGAATCTGGCAAGGCGATGCGCGGCTATGTGATTGAAGGGCTTGGCGCGGCGCAGTTTTCTACTCCCGCGGTCATCGATCGCTTGCGTGGTATGAACGATTCTCCCGACGTGACGGGCTGGCCATCTGGCACTGCGAGCACTGCGGAAGTTAATACCTACGTGCTCGCCGCGACGGATCCCGCCAACCCATATGGTGCAGCCCTTGCTTGGCCGCAGCGCGATGGCGCGGACAGCGGCCACGGCCCCACCCGTAGCGCCGGTGCCCTAGTGGTGCTGATGGACGGGCTCTGCGTGGCGCATCTAACCCGCGGTGGAAAGACGCTGACAACTTTCTTGGACGCCCTGCCTGAAGACATCGATGCTGATGAAGTGCTTGGCAAAGTGCTTGAAGGTCTCACGGAGCTCATCGCCGCAGGGCGTTTGAGCCCGCTGGTGATTGAGAAAATCAACGGAGCGCCCGCATTCGAATCGGAAATCTCCACTCGCTTGCGAGGCCTTGGCGCAGGTATCAGTCCCCGCGGCGTGCGGATCTCGGCCAAGGCTGCGCCGCCGCGCACGTCCCGCCGCATCGAAGACAACCGCAGCGACCCCTGGCAAAAGCCCATGGAGCCACGCCGCGGCCGAAGCGTTTCGGAAGCTCTGGCGGAGCTACCGGATTTAAGCTTTAACGATCCTCCCGAACCAGGCCGTGGCGCGCCGGGTGGATTTCGTCCGCGGGGCAGCCGCCGCTAGAAACAGGACTCAAACGGTAAAACCAGGATGGTAAATCCGAGACGGTAAATCCATGTGCCACGGGCCTCAGCGGCTACCGGGTACCTCATCTTTAACGAGCTGGTTTTGCCATCTAGTTAGACTGGTTGCATGCCAGAAGGTGATTCCGTCCTGCAGTTGTCCAATAAGCTGCAGTTTATGACCGGCCGTGAGGTCACCGGGGCGTCGCTTAGGGTGCCCCGGTATGCCACCGTGCATTTGGAGGGCAGCACAGTTTCTCGTGTGTGGCCTTATGGAAAGCATCTTTTCATGCAGTTCGCGCGGCCCGATGCCGAAAGCTTGGTGCTGCATACTCACTTGAAGATGGAAGGCCAGTGGGCCATTCACTACAAGGGCGATAGGTGGCGCAAGCCGGGCCATAGTGCGCGGGTGGTGCTGCAGCTCGCTAGTAGCCCGCGCGATATTGAGCTGGTGGGCCACTGGCTGGGCATGGTCGAGGCCTATCCTGCCTCCTTGTACAACGAGCGGATTTCGCATTTGGGCCCAGATATCTTGAGCGAGCAGTGGGAGTCTGAGGGCGCGGACGAAGCCGCGCGGCGAATCTTAAGCCAGCCCACCCGTACCATTGGGGCGGCGCTGCTGGATCAGAAAAACGTGGCCGGAATCGGCAACGAATACAGGGCGGAGGCCTGCTTCATCGCGGGCGTGCACCCAGCCCTTCGCGTGGCCCAAGTGGATGTGCCGCGGATTCTGGAGATATCGCGGCGCATCATGTGGGCCAACCGCAACTCCCCAGTGCGCGTGACCACGGGTGTGCGGCGCGCCGGGGAGACCACCTATGTCTTCGGCAGAAATAACGCCAAGTGCAGGCGGTGTGGCACGCCAATTGCCAAGTCGACGCTCGGCGGCGTTGACGCCGGCGGGGAAGAAGGCGAGCTGGAGCGCATCATCTGGTGGTGCCCGCATTGCCAGCCCTATTCCCGGGCCGGGGCTTAATTAGTTTCGAGCCAACCGTTAAGTGCTAGGCGCTTAGCGGTTGGAGCGGTACCAACCAATGAGCTCGTCGGTGGATTGGTCGCCGGATGCGGCTTCCTCCTTGCCGGAGACTGCCGGCGCCAAGTCATTAGCCTGCTGCTTGCCCAGCTCCACGCCCCACTGGTCAAAGGAATTGATATCCCAGATAACGCCCTGGGTGAACACGATGTGCTCGTAGAGCGCGATGAGCGCGCCCAACACAGCCGGGGTCAGCTGCTCCGCCATGATGGTGGTGGTCGGACGGTTGCCTGGCATGACCTTGTGAGGAACCAGCTCAGGGGCAACGCCTTCCGCCGTGATTTCCTCGGCAGTCTTGCCGAATGCCAGAACCTTGGTCTGAGCAAAGAAGTTACCCATCAGCAGATCGTGCATGGAGCCGGTGCCGTCGGCAGTAGGGAAATCCTGCTGCGGGCGAGCAAAACCGATGAAGTCCGCCGGGATAAGGCGAGTGCCCTGGTGGATAAGCTGGAAGAAAGCGTGTTGGCCGTTGGTGCCCGGCTCGCCCCAGTAGATTTCCCCAGTGCCGGTGGAAACTGCGGTGCCGTCGCGGCGAACGGACTTGCCGTTGGACTCCATGGTCAGCTGCTGTAGATAAGCAGGGAAGCGGCCTAGGTCCTCAGAATAAGGCAGGACCGCATGGGTCTGTGCGCCGTGGAAGTCGGAGTACCACACGCCGAGCATGCCCATCAGGACCGGTAGGTTCTGCGCAAGCTCCGCGGTGCGGAAGTGCTCGTCCATCGCATGGAAGCCGGCAAGCATGTCCGTGAAGTTATCCGCGCCGATGGTGCACATCAGGGACAGGCCGATGGCGGAATCCATGGAGTAGCGGCCGCCCACCCAGTTCCAGAAGCCGAACATGTTCGCAGTGTCGATGCCGAACTCGGAGACTTTCTCGGCGTTGGTCGATACAGCAACGAAGTGCTTGGCCACTGCCGCCTCATCACCCAACTTATTGATGAGCCACGCGCGCGCCGCGTGCGCATTGGTCAGGGTCTCCTGGGTGGTAAAGGTCTTAGAAGCAATGATGAACAGAGTCTCCTCAGCTTCTACCTGGTCCAGCGCTGCAGCCATGTCAGCCGGGTCAACGTTGGAGACAAAAAGTGCCTTGATGCCGGCGTCTTCGTAGCTGCGCAGCGCCTTCGAGGCCATGGCCGGGCCCAAGTCGGAGCCGCCGATGCCGATGTTGACCACGGTGCGGATCTTTTTGCCCGTATGCCCCAGCCAGCTGCCATCGCGCAGGGAATCAGAAAAGGCACGCATGCGGCCCAAAACTTCGTGAACGTCAGCTACTGCGTCTTGGCCATCGACGCTAAGCTCCGAGTCTGCCGGCTGACGCAGGGCGGTGTGCAATACGGCGCGGTCCTCAGTGTTGTTGATGTGTTCGCCGGCGAACATGGCATCGCGGCGGCCTTCTACGTCTGCAGCCCGTGCAAGTTCTACCAATGCCGTGAGGACATCGTCATCGACCAGGTTCTTGGAAAGATCGACATGCAGCCCCGCAGCGTCGAAAGTTAAGCGAGCCGCACGCTGCGGGTCAGCGGCGAAGAGCTCACGTAGATTGAGGTCTTTCTTCTCCGCAAAGAGCTGCTCAAGTGCGTTCCACTGGGGCTGGGTGGTGATGTCCATTACAAGGGCCTTTCTGGCTTTAGTCAGACACTAAAAATTACGGATACCACCGTAGTCCACGCGGGAGCATTTTGCCGTTAGCTACAGGACCATTGCTGCAATCCAGCCGGCGATGAGAAGCGGGATATTAAAGTGCAGGAAGGTCGGGATGACCGAATCGCGGATGTGATCGTGCTGGCCGTCCGCGCCGAGGCCCGCGGTGGGGCCGAGGGTGGAATCGGAGGCGGGGGAGCCGGCGTCGCCAAGCGCGCCTGCGGTGCCGACGATGGCCACCGTCGCGGCGGGGCTAAAGCCCAGTGACATGCACAGTGGAACATAGATGACGGAGATGATGGGAAGCGTGGAGAAGGAAGAACCGATGCCCATCGTCACGACAAGTCCCACGATGAGCATGACCGCGGCGGCCATCATCTTGTTGCTGCCGAAGATATCGCTGGTTGCACTCACCAGTTCCTCGACCTGACCTGTGGCTGTCATGACAGAGGCAAAGCCCTGGGCAGTAATCATGATGAAACCGATGAGCGCCATCATGCGCATGCCATCGGAGAAAACATCGTCTGCTTTGCGCCAATCGATGGCGCCGGTGACCAACATGATGCCAAGTCCTGTCAGGGCGCCGACCATAAGACCATCGGATTCGAAATCCATCGCCTGCATCGCAATCTGCACGCCGAAGGTGGCGATGATGGCGACAACGCAGACCCAAATCTTGTAACGCGACGGGGCTTCTTCGGTTGGCTCTTCATTGCTGAGCGGGGTATCGGCGTAATCGCGGGGTTTGCGGTAGCTGAAGAACATGGCAATCAGCAGGCCAGAGAGCATACCAAGGGCAGGAATTCCCATGACATGCATGATGGAAATGCTTTCGGTATTAAGGCCTGCTTGGCCGATGTTGAATAACAAAATGTCATTCAAAAAGATGGAGCCGAAACCTACCGGTAGGAACATGTAGGTGGTGACCAGGCCGAAAGTAAGGCAGCAGGTAATCAGACGTCGGTCGATGCGCAGGGCATTCATGACCTTGAGCAGTGGCGGCACGATAAGCGGGATGAACGCGATGTGCACGGGGATGACGTTCTGGCTCATCACAGCCATAGCGATGAGGCCGGCGACCAAGATCCACTTGGTGGCTTGTGCTGCGCTTGGCGACGCCCCGTCCCCGCCGATCCGCCGAATCAAGGCGTTGGCGAGCAGCTGCGGCACGCCCGCCGCGGCGACCGCCATGGCAAAGGCACCCAGCAATGCATAGCTCAAGGCAATTTTGGCACCGCCACCGAGGCCCTCCTGGAAAGCGACCATGGTGGCGTCGAGTCCCATGCCGGAAAGCAGGCCGCCCGTCAGCGCGCCAAGGAATAGTGCGACAACAACATGCACACGCAAAAGCGCGAGGACGAGCATGACGATGACCGCGACAAGAACTGCATTCATGGCGAAGAGATTACTGTATTTTATCCAGAAAAATGAAATTTATTGAAAGGTTTAGCCGAGTTTTCCGCGGCCCATGCGCAGCAGTGCAGAGGCGATGGCTGGGCCTTCCTCACCGAGCTCGTCGCGAAATTGGTTGAGAATGGCAATCTCGCGGGTGTGCACCAGCTTGGTGCCGCCGGCGTTCATGCGCGTGCGCCCGATGGTCTGGGAGATTTCCGTGCGGCGCTTCGCAGCGTCGAGGATAACGCGATCCAAGCGGTTGATTTCCTTGCGATAGTTCTGAATCTCCGCATCGCTCAAGGGATCATCGGTGCCGGAGGGCATGCGGATCTCCATGCCGTTGTCCACAACGTTGGTATCGAGGCTATTGGCGTGTGCGGAGTTTTCAGTCGGGTTGTTCGCAGAGGACATAGCCCAAGATTCTGCCACTTAGAAACCAAAAAGGAAACTGCAGCAGATAAATTCGAATTCCCCTGCATAAGGCGTGTTATGAGGGGATGTCCGGTGGTGCTAGTAGGTTGGTAGGCACTATGAGTAATGCGTCTGAATTCTCCCCAGCTCCACGCCCAGATGGAAAAAATTCTGCCAACAGCCAGCCGGATCTTTTTGGCGGCTTCGGCGGTTTCGGTGGGCCCGCTCGGCCTGCCGCGCCGCAGCCACAGTCGGGTGGCTTTGGGGCTCCTACTTCGAGGGGACCTGCTGCTGGTGCTGCATCGAACCCAGCTGGCGCGCCTGGCGCTGTGGACCCCGATCCGCTTACTGAGGGCCTGAACCCGCAGCAGCTTGAGGCGGTAACGCACGCTGGTTCGCCGCTGCTGATTGTGGCGGGTGCGGGCTCTGGTAAGACTGCTGTGCTTACCCGCCGCATTGCTTATCTCATGCGCAATCGTGGGGTGGCTCCGTGGGAGATTTTGGCTATTACCTTTACCAACAAGGCCGCCACGGAGATGAAAGAGCGCGTGGGCCAGCTGGTGGGGCCAGTGGCCGAGCGCATGTGGGTTTCTACCTTCCACTCCATCTGCGTGCGTATCCTGCGCCAAAACGCGCAGCTGGTGCCAGGACTGAACACCAACTTCACTATTTATGACGGTGATGATGCACGCCGCCTTTTGACCATGATCGCCAAAGACATGCAGTTGGATCTAAAGAAGTACACCGCCCGCGTGCTGGCCAATCAGATTTCGAATCACAAAAATGAGCTGGTCTCGCCGGCTGACGCTTTGGCAGAAGCAGAAAAGACCAAGAATCCTTTCGAGATTACGGTTGCACGCGTCTTCGATGAATATCAGCGCCGCCTGCGTGCAGCTAACTCCGTGGACTTCGATGACCTCATCGGTGAGGTAGTGCGTATTTTCCATCAGCACCCACAGGTGGTGGATTTCTATCGTCGCCGCTTCAAGCACGTTCTTATTGATGAGTATCAGGACACCAACCATGCGCAGTATGCGCTGGTTTCTGCATTGGTGGGTAGGGGAGAGCTAGGCCCCGATGCACCAGAATTGTGCGTGGTGGGTGACTCAGATCAGTCCATTTATGCCTTCCGTGGCGCTACGATCCGCAACATTCAGGAATTCGAGCGTGACTATCCGCAGGCGCACACCATTTTGTTGGAGCAGAACTATCGCTCCACTCAGACCATTCTGAACGCGGCGAACGCTCTCATCGCGAAGAACGAGGGCCGCCGTGAGAAGAACCTGTGGACTGCGCACGGCGAAGGCGCGAAGATCGTCGGCTATGTCGCCGATAACGAGCATGATGAGGCCCGTTTTATTGCTTCTGAGATCGACTCTCTGGCAGATAAGGGTCGCGCCTATTCCGATATGGCGATCATGTACCGCACGAACAATGCCTCGCGTGCGTTGGAAGATATCTTTGTTCGCTCCGGAATCCCGTACAAGGTTGTGGGCGGCACTCGCTTCTATGAACGCCGCGAAATCCGTGACATGGTGGCTTATCTGCGCATCATTGATAATCCGGATGACACAGTGAGCCTGCGCCGCATTATCAACGTTCCAAAGCGCGCCATCGGTGATAAAGCACAATCCCAGATCGCGCTGCATGCAGAGAACCTGGGAGTGAGCTTTGGAAAGGCCCTGTACGATGCCGCCGCGGGCAACATTGCGGGCATGGGCACACGAGCCGTTAATGCAGTGTCGAAGTTCAACGAGATGATGGAAGGCATCCGCGCTCAGATTCCGAGCATGATTAACGAGGTTACTCATCAGCCGGATCTTGGTGATCTGCTCAGTGCCGTGCTCGATGCAACTGGATACCGTGCGGAGTTGGAGAACTCGAATGATCCGCAGGATGGCGCGCGGCTGGATAACCTCAACGAGTTGGTTTCCGTTGCCCGAGAATTTAGCTCCGAGGCGGCTAATCAGATGGCGTTTACCGGAGCCGACGCTGTAGAAGATTTAAGCCCAGAGCTCGCCGAGGGGGAGGCCGCCCTACCCGGCTCGCTCCAGGCTTTCCTAGAGAAGGTGTCTTTGGTAGCTGACGCAGACCAAATCCCTGACAACGAAACTGGCGTGGTCACGCTGATGACCTTGCACACTGCCAAGGGCTTGGAATTCCCAGTCGTCTTCCTCACAGGCTGGGAAGATGGCCAATTCCCGCACATGCGCTCTTTAGGGGATCCAAAAGAGCTCAGTGAGGAACGCCGCTTGGCTTATGTGGGCATCACACGCGCTCGCGAGCAGCTCTATCTCACCCGCGCAATACTTCGCTCGTCCTGGGGTAACCCGATGACGAATCCGGCCAGCCGCTTCCTCGCCGAGGTCCCCGAAGACCTCATCGACTGGCGCCGTGAAGAACCAGACAGCTCGCTGTCTAGCGCATGGGGCGGAGATGATTCCTACCAATATGGCCGCTCCTATGGCTCCGATTGGTCCGGCTGGGGCAGAACCTCACCGCGCGCTACGTCTTCCCCTTCGCAACGCACGCGTAAGCCTGCTCCTGCCAGCTCGATGCCTAAGAACAACCAGCTGAATTTAGTTGTGGGAGACCGCGTCAACCACGCCAAGTACGGCCTGGGAACGGTCATCGATGCCTCCGGTTCCGGTCCACGCGCCACGGTGACGGTGGACTTCGGAAGCGCCGGCAAAGTGCGCTTGATGCTCATCGGCGGCGTGCCGATGGAAAAGCTTTAAGCGCTTTTAGGCGGTTCGCTTAGATGTTGATGCCACGCTGAGCGAACCAGTCGACCGGGTCCACGGCTGCGCCGCCGCCCGGGTGCACCTCGAAGTGGAGGTGCGGGCCGGTGGACTGACCCTCGTTGCCGATCACGGAGATCTGCTGTCCAGCAGAGACTCGGTCGCCGACGTTTACGAGGAGCTGGTCACCTGGCATGTGGCCATAGACGGAGATGGTTCCATCGTCGTGCTGGATGCGGATCCAGTGGCCAAAGCCTTGAGCCGGACCAGAGGAGATAACTTCACCGTCCATGATGGAGTAAATCGGCGTGCCAATCGGGTTGGCAATATCGATACCGTTGTGGAAGGCGCCCCAGCGCGGGCCGAAGCCGGAAGTAAGAGTGCCGGAAGTAGGGAACACCACGGTGTTGCCCGCGGAGTCCTGGCTCTTCGTCGGTTTTAGGCCGGAGTGGTTGCCGGAAGGTGCGAAAGCCTGGGCAAGCCCCGGAACACTCGAAGGGTCGAGAACGATGTTCAGCGCGCCGCCCTCATTCGATACCTCTGGGGTAGCAGCGCCCGCGAGTACGCCGGCCGTGGACTTGGTCAGCCCAACGAAGGCGTCGATAAGCGTTGCGTTATCTGCATTTGTAGATACTTCTGGCTGTGACGAGCCATCAGAGACGTCTACGCTAGCTGCCGGCTGCGCGGCAGAGGCGGTAGCGCCCATGGTGGTGGCAAGGGTGGCGCAAACTGTCAAGGCAGTAAGCGCCACAGTCTTGCGTGCGCGGGAATTGCGCTTCATAACTTCAAGTCCTTTTCATGACGGAGCATGGTCGGGGTGGCTCGGTTAAGCCTTTAGTGCCAAACGGACGCGTTTCGACACGCCGAAAAAGTCCAATCCGGAATATCGAGGCCGTTTATGGCAACGAGATAAAGTTATCGAGCTTTTCGTACTGTTGCAATTGTGAAAATTGCAGGTAAAGACAGGAAATGTTCGAAAATTATTCGAACATGCCAGCATGTTACACATGTTACTAATGTGAAAATAGTTACGACTGTGAAGTATGGGTTTAGGTTGTGGGGGTGGATATTGGGGGTGACGTTATGGGGCTGCCAGGATTCATTCAGTAAAAGCCCCTCCTGAGCTGCGACAAGGCCTGTGCCTAGACTTGGTACAGGCCTTGCGTTCGGGTCAATTTGCTGTTGTGGCTCTTGGGCTAATCGTTTTGTTCAGCCTCGACTGCACTTAAGCGCCGGTGCACCAACCAGGAACCGCCCGCGCCAAGCAAAGGCACTATGAACACGCCCGCAAGTTGCCACCAGTCCATGCTGTAGAGATCTCCCTGATAGAACAGCTCGTTTGCTTCGGGCCTGCCTGGCCGCGGCACACGAATCATGATGATTCCAATAATCTCGCCGACGATGAAACCGAGCGTCATGCCGATCGTGCCAACCAACCACGTGCGCCAAGCGGCGACCTTCGGCATGAGGGAAGGTTCTGCACCCAAAGACTCAAAGAGCTTTCCGCTGCGGCGTAGCGCTGCCGCGGAGTTGGCGATGATGAGCACTAACAAGATGAAGCCGATGCCCCATAGGGCAATGGCAGGGGCGTATTCCTTTGCCTTGCTCGTGGTCTTTGTGAAGGAAATCTCGTATTCGCCGCCGGTAGCGTTTTCTACGGCTTCTTCAATTTCCTTCTGTTGGCTGCGCTCCAAAGTCTTATCGAAGACAATCGCCGTGCCGATTCGGGAGGAGGAGATCTTTAGCTTCTTTGCTGCCGCAGGGCTAACCAACCTGAGATCGCGGCCCAACGCGGGAAGCGCCTCGACCGCAGGCAGCGTAGCGCTAACCTCTTCGCGCGGTTCGGTTTTGCCCTGTGGGGTTCGAACAGCGGTGAACTCGGCATGGTCGCGCCCATCGAGGTGGCTGTTATGGGTTAAGACAACTCCGCCCTTACGGAGTGTATCTGCCGCCGCTTGACGGTCAGCATCGCTGTCGAAGTTCCAGAGGTCGAGCGTTTCGGGCGTTGCTTCTAGCGTGCGGCCATAGCGAGTGAAGGCGCTAGACGGGAACCACGTCATCATGTCATGCAGACAATTCTGCCGTGCTTCTCCAGACTCATCGGTCCTGCGGCCATCTTTGTCAATGAAGGTAGCCTGCTCGACAGAGTCGTTGTAGGAAGTCTGCTCGCAGGTGTAGTCATATTCCATCTCGAGAGCAATATTTGGAATGGAAGAACCAGGAATAGAGGTGGAATTCCAATCGGTATATCCAAAAGTCTCAAGGGGCTTGCCAGGCTGCAGTGCAAGCGCACTATCGATGGCTCGCTGTTCCACCTTGTTGGCCGGTGCGCCCAAGTTCTTTTGATAATCCGTGTTTCTGACTATTGCTGAGGTGGAGGGATTTACTACCGTGTCCACCTTGTCCCACCATGCTTCGTCACTGCGAACGCCTACGGAACCCGCGGCCGCAGCTAAGGTTACGGCGATGAGCGCGATAGCGGTTGGGACCGTATGGAATCCACGTCGCATGAGATCGCGGCTGGCAATCCGCAAAGCGAGGCCGTGGTGACTGCATACGCGTGCGGTGGCATATACCAGCGCGGGAACGCTTGCGGCTGTGGCGAGGAAAGCCAGCAGGATGAGCAGTGAATAGATTGACTTACCGAATGGGGTAAGCAGCGCGATGAGGATAACGGGCAATGCGACAGGGCCGTATGCCATTTCCTTGCGCCAGTTGAGGATTCGATCCGGCATGCCGCCGTGGAGGGAGGGTGCAAGCGCCTGGCGGGCGGCGAGCCAAGCGGGCACCAGAGCGGCGGCCGTGGAAGCAACAATTGCGATAGCCCAGAGCGCAAGTGGATAAAGCAGTGGAACATCGAGCTTTACTCCAGGAAAACGCAGTGCCCCGATGGCATAGCTGCCTGCGAGTCCGAGCACTGCGCCGCTCGTGGCGCCGAGCAGGCCTGTGAAGAAGCCATAGGCTAATACGGCTGTAGCGATGTGCTTTGGTTGTGCGCCCTGTGCTGCCATGAGTGCGTACATGCGTGTATTCCGGCGCAAAGCGAAGCTAAACACTGGCGCGATAAGTGCAAGGAGTAGCGTAACCGCAAAAGCAAAAGAACTGGCGATGGCGATGAAGCTTAAGAAGGCTTCAAAATTTAGGTGGACGCCGCTATCGATTATCGTTGCTTCAGATAAAGATTTGTCGTAAATGCTAAAGCCTGCCGACTGCACCCGTGCGATGTCATTTTGGTTGAGCACGGTATCGCCCACGATGGCCCACGTAGCTTGCTCCGGGTGCTGGGCCAAGAACTCCGTGTTCGTAAGGACTGGTGCCGTGGCATAGCTCCTACCGCCGGGGATGATGCCCGCGACCTTTGCCTCCGATAAGCCGCCAGGGGTAGGGGAACTTATGCTGACAACATCACCTTTGTGTACTCCTAATGAACGCGCATCTGCATAGGACAACATGAGCGTTCCCTCGTCGGGGTGCGCGGAATCGATGAGGGGTTGTGCTTTAGTGGGCGGTAGAGCACTGTCGAATTGGGTGATCTGGATATTGGAGTGCTTTGAATCGTGCTGAACTCCCACGGTGACGGGCCCAAAAATCGGGGAGGGGCGCAGGTCACCAGGCAAGATTTCTTCTGCGCGGGAAGCAAAACCCGCTGCAGGTTCCAGGTGCACCGCTTTTGTATCTTCTGAAGCCGCCACGCCAATCGTGCGCGGATTGCTTGAAAATACGTTGTGGAACCTATCGCCATTGACGCCCAGTATGCCCAGGCACACCAAAACGGCGACGGGAAGTGCAACCAATGCCACCCCGGCTAGGCTGCGCCAGCGATGGGCCAACATGTCGCGATAGGTGGGGCGGGCGGCGGCTAAAAGAGCAGACATTGACTAATGCTCCTTTCCGCTGAGGACGCCATCGCGCATCATTACAACGGAGTCGGCCCATGCGGCGAAACGTGGCTCATGGGTAACGAGAAGCCCGGCGGCGCCAGCGTCGATGCGAGAGCGCAGCACCTTCATGACTTCTTCGCTGGTGGCGGTATCGAGCGCGCCGGTCGGCTCATCCGCGAGCAATACCTGGCGCGGGCCAATGAGTGCACGGGCGATTGCGGCCCTTTGCGCCTGACCGCCTGAGATTTCCTCAGGGAAGCGGTCAGCGACATTTTCCAGGCCTACTTCCGCAAGCGCAATTTCAGCGGCCTCGCGGCACTTCTTAGGGCTAACGCCATCTAATTCAAGGGGTAGGGTGACGTTCTCACCGATGCTGAGGGTGGGCACCAAGCTGAAGTCCTGGAAGACGAAACCTAGGTTCCGGCGGCGCAACTGAGCGGCAGCAGATTTGGACAGCCCCGCAGCATCCTCGCCGTTGACAAGCACGCGTCCAGAGGTCGGTGGCAGCAGGAGCCCAGCGACGTTGAGCAACGTGGACTTGCCGGAACCAGAAGGGCCCATGATGGCGATGAGCTTGCCGGGATGAAGCTGCAGGTTTGCCTCCTTAAGTGCGGTAACTTGGCGCGCACCAGAGCCGAACTCGCGGGAGACATTATGAAGCTCAAGTGGTAAAGGGTGGGTGGTTTCTTCGCTGTTATGCATGGTCTATTCCTCTGGTTGATTGGAAGTAGAAGCGGAGGTGTGGGGATTTAGAGCCTCAGCCCGGTCGAGCCACCGCAGCAGTGCTTCAAGGTCAAAGATTTCGCGTTCGAGGGCCAGCCGCGTGGCGCTGCGGGTTTCAGGTAATTCGGCGGCCTGCTGGTTTAGAAGCCGAAGCTGCTTCAGGGTGGCAAAGCGCTGGGCATCCAGAATTTCAATGGCATCGACGTCGCTGCGTTGGGCAGCGAGCGCTACCTTGAGGACGAGTTCATCTCTTTCGAGCGCATGCTTGGCGACGCCCCGCGTCCACCAGTCCGCAAGCTCCGCACGGCCTTGTGTGGTGATGCGATAGGTCGTGGCATGCCTGCCCGTGGGGCCTACGGCTGTGCCGTGCTCCTCGATGAAGTTGTCTCTTTCGAGTCGTTTTAGCGTTTGTGCAACTTGGCCGATGTTGAGTGGCCATAGTCCATCCAGCGCTTCCGCGAAGTGGCTTTGCAGCATGCTGGCGGTAGCTGGCTCAGCGCTAAGGAGCGACAAGAGAGAATGTTTAATGGACATATTTCCTGCCAGGGGGATGGATATAGATTTTGGAAAGTTGCCGGTCAAGCCGATAGTAATCATTGATTACCGGGTAACCTATAGCGTAGCTTACTGGGTAAGTAATGCGGCGGCAAGGGTGGGTGGCCAAAACCACGAAAGCGGCAACAGGAAGCGAAGTCCTGTTACCGCTTAAACCAGGTGAGAAGGAGGGTGGGAAGAAGGAATTTTAAAGGCTAGTGCTTTAGGAGATGTTGATTCCGCGGGCTGCGAACCAAGAGATTGGGTCAACTGCGCCCTGGCCTGCTGGGTGAATCTCGAAGTGCAGGTGGGAACCAGTGGAAAAGCCCATCGAACCCATGCCGGCAATCTTCTGGCCGGCGTGCACGCGCTCGCCAACTGCAACGTCCAGGGTCTGCATGTGGCCGTAGACGGTCATGGAGCCGTCATCGTGCTTGATGCGGATCCACTGGCCGAAACCGGAAGCTGGGCCGGAATCGATGACGGTGCCGTCCATAGCGGCGAGGATTGGGGTACCGACAGCGTTAGCGATGTCGATGCCAGAGTGGAAGGAACCCCATCGTGGTCCGAATCCGGAGGTGAAAGTGCCCTCGGCTGGGCGGACGACGGATGGTGCGCGGGATGCTTCATCGGCAGCAGCACGTGCCTCAGATGCCTGAACTGCCTTATCCAGCTGAGCAGAAAGATCTGCTACCGGCTTTGCCTCGGCAACGTTCAGGATCTGTGGGGCAGCGGCGGCAGCTTCCTTGGCGGCAGCCTGGGCGCCATTCTGAACGTCCTGCAGGGCGTCAGACTCGGTAGCAAGGTTGTAGTCGACGGTCTGCGCCTTCATGCCGGCATTGTCTGCCTGAAGATTGGCGGCCGCTGCGCCACCGACACCTGCGGTGGACACAGCTCCTGCAGCGACGGTCACCAGTGCTAGACGACCTTTCGCAGTCTGCGAGGTGGCGATCTGGCGGTGACGGCCGGCGTTCCGCTGAGTCTTGCTTCGCATGATTTCTTCTTCCATTGTCTTCACAATCCGCCAACCGCACCTGCACTAGAAACCAAAAAATTAAGCGTTACGTCTTTGGGCGGTTGGTTACTGGATTGTGACCTTCCTGTTACCAACGAGATGTAACAGTAGCGTCTCGAAATAATAACAGCAAGCCGTTATGGAAATTTTTCGACCTTTTCGGTGAAATTAGCTGGACAGGGGCCTGAAAGGGTTTGTGTCACACTTTAGGTAGAGCTAGCGATAATCGTAATTGGCCAGTATAGACGGTGTATGTTTGCTCAGAGTGCACGGTCATCACGGTAGCGTTAATGGTTGCTTTCCGTTCCATACAGTATATATTGCGCTGTTGTGCGCCTGAGCTAGCACCTTAAGGTTAGTGCGAAGTGCCGCCAATTCAGCTTGTTATCGTCGCGCCAACCCAAAATGGACGATGGGCCATGGCAAAGTGGACGCGATGAACAAAAACACCAGCCCTCAAACGCGGTCGGCTTCCCGTTCGCGCGCGCAAGTGCGCGGGCGCGGTGGCGCCGGCTCATCCAAACCAGCTGCACGCGTGGCCAACAAGGTTGGCTCCCAGGCGCGCGCCCGTCGAGCTACCGCGCCTACCACTTTGGCCGGGCGCATCCGCCGAATGCTGTGGACGGTGGCAATCCCTAACGCCGTCGTGGTGTTGGTAGTGCTTGCAGTGGCATTGGCGGCGCTGCTTTTAACAAGCTCGCCTTTGGCATGGCTGCCCACGATCGTTGCCGAAGCGTGGATGGTGTTTAACCTCGCGCCGATTTCGGCAGGCGGAATTGAGCTTTCCGTTTTACCGCTGCTGCCCGCAGGAATCTTATCCTTAATTGTCGGGCGCCGGATCCGTCAGGCGATCAAGCATAAGGTCAGCATCAAAGATCTTTTGGTCCTCTTAGGCTGTGTTGTCGGTGTGCCGTTGCTTCTCACGATCATCGCGTGGCTGATGTTGTGGGACGCCGGCAAGGTATTTGACGTCTCGCCGCCTAATTTCTTCGTGGTCTTGCCGCGCATGCTTCTGCTACATCTGTCGGCGCTGGCCGGTGGCATGGGTTCGCGCTTGTGGAAGGCATTGGCCAAACGTTTCGGTATGCCGCGCATGCTTGTCGACGCCGCGCAAGTAGCGCTGCGTTACCTCGGTGTGCTTTTTGCTGCCTCGGCAGTAGTGTGCCTCATCGTCGCCATTGTGGGCTGGTCCCGTCAGAGCGAGATGATGAATGCGTACCCGAGCATCGATGGCTTGGGTGGATTCCTGCTCTACCTGATTAGCGCTCTGTATATCCCAAACGCAGTTATCGGCACAGGCGGCATTCTGTCTGGTTCTGAATTCCAGTTCGGCCCGGAAAGCAGCATCAGCCTGTTTAGCATCCACATGGTTTCCTTGCCGCCGCTGCCAATCGTGGGCGTAGTTCCTTCTTCCATTGCGCCTTGGGCGGTGGGCCTTCTCGTTGTTCCGATCGCCTCGGCCATCTATGTGGTCTGGCGCGCACGCCGCCACGTGAACTTTTTCTTTGCGGTCGCTGCGAGCGCCTTTGTTGCTTTCTTTACCTTGCTTTTGAGCTACTTTGTTTCCGGCGTGCTTGGCATCTATGGCGCAACGGGCCTAAACGTGTGGACTGCAACGGGTCTCGTGGCGTTATGGTTTGCGGCAATCGCATTGGGCTTTGCCTGTGCCTTCGCAATCGGCGCCTGGCATGCATCCCGCAACGCCTCGGCAGCAGCCGCCGCAGAATCCGACAAGGCTGAGGAAGCTGCGGCGGACGCTGCATTTGCAGAAGCCGAAGCAGAAGAAGCTGAAGTGGAAGACGCTGAAGCTGAAGAAACTGCGCCAAACACTTCCGAAGGTGCCGTGGCGGAATCGATTAAACCGGATGCTGCAAGTGAAAATGCCACGGGTGAGGAATCGGCCGAAGAGGAGCCTGTGCCGGAAGAACCAATGGGTGCCCCTGAAGGGGAGTCGGTTGCAGACGCTCCAGAAGATGATGAGGCTGATGAAACAGCTGTAGAAAAGGCAAACGAATCGGCCGAAGAAGCAGCCGAAGAAGCAGCCGAAGAAGCAGCGGAAGAAACGGCAAAGTCCGCCGATTCTGGGGTAGAAGCGGAAGTCATCGACGGCGAAATTGTCGAAGAATTCCCGCAGGAGCCTCACAAGGACTAGGCTTATGTCCCGTGACTTCACAGCATCAGCCACAAGGCGAAACCGTCCGCACCTCCCGTCCGATTGAAATCGTCGTTCTGGTCTCCGGAACCGGCTCACTCCTGCAAGCCATCATCGATGCGCAGGATGAGAACTATCGTGTGGTCAAGGTCGTCGCTGACGTTCCTTGTCAGGGGGTAGAGCGCGCGAAAGCTGCTGGTATTGAAGCAGAAGTAGTAGAGATGGGTGCAGACCGCGCCGAATGGAATAAACGTCTGGTTGCCGCAGTAGAAGCTGCGCAACCAGACGTTGTTGTTTCGGCTGGTTTCATGAAGATTCTGGGCGCAGATTTCCTCGCCCGCTTCGAAGGCCGCACCATCAATACTCACCCGGCTTTACTTCCGTCCTTCAAGGGCGCACACGGTGTCCGTGACGCGCTCGAGTACGGAGTGAAGGTCACAGGTTCAACCGTCCACTTTGTTGATGCCGGTGTAGATACCGGTCGCATCATTGCCCAGGAGCCAGTCTTGGTTCGGCAGGATGATGATGAGGCTTCGCTGCACGAGCGCATCAAGGTGGTCGAGCGCCAACTCATCGTTAAAGTCTTGCGCGCCGTTCAGGTCGCGCAGGATGCCAACGCAACCATTTCGATTCAGCTCTAAGACTTTTAGGAAGGCTTTCTCCGCACCATGAGCGATGACCGTAAGCAGATCAAGCGCGCGCTGATTAGCGTCTATGACAAGACTGGGCTCGAGGATCTCGCCCGCTCCCTCGACGCTGCCGGCGTTGAGATTGTGTCCACCGGTTCCACCGCCGCCAAGATTGCAGACCTTGGCATCAACGTCACCCCAGTGGAAAAGCTCACGGGCTTCCCGGAGTGCCTCGAAGGCCGCGTGAAGACCCTGCACCCGAAGGTTCACGCTGGCATCTTGGCAGATACCCGCAAGCCGGATCACCTCTCTCAGCTAGAAGAGCTCGGTGTGGAGGCATTCCAGCTGGTCGTGGTGAACCTGTACCCATTCCGTGAGACCGTTGCTTCCGGTGCAGACTTCGATGGCTGCGTTGAGCAGATCGATATCGGAGGCCCATCCATGGTTCGTGCGGCAGCGAAGAACCACCCATCCGTTGCGATCGTCGTTGATCCGGCGCGTTACGGCGACGTCGCAGAGGCTGCAAAGAAGGGCGGCTTCACCTTGGAGGAGCGCCGCGGCCTGGCACGCGATGCATTCCTGCACACCGCTGATTACGATGCCGCTGTTTCCCAGTGGTTCGTCGATCAGCTCGGCGGTGAGGGCGCTACCACCACCTTGCGCTACGGCGAGAACTCCCACCAGTCCGCGACCGTTACCCGCGATGGCTCCGGCAAGGGCCTGGCTAACGCGCAGCAGCTGAACGGCAAAGAGATGTCCTACAACAACTACCAGGACGCTGACGCCGCGTGGCGCGCCGCCTGGGATCACGAGCGTCCGTGCGTTGCCATCATCAAGCACGCCAACCCGTGCGGTATCGCCGTTTCCGATGAATCCATCGCTGCGGCACACCGCGCCGCGCATGCGTGCGACCCGCTCTCCGCATTCGGCGGCGTCATCGCAGTAAACCGCGAGGTCAGCGTCGAGATGGCCGAGCAGGTCAAGGACATCTTCACCGAGGTCATCGTCGCTCCGTCTTACGAGGATGACGCGGTGGATATCCTCAAGGAGAAGAAGAACCTCCGCATCCTTGTTGCCGAGCACGAGGCTCCGGCAGAGGAAATCAAGCACATCTCCGGTGGCGTCCTGCGCCAGGAGCCGGATACTTACCAGGCCGAGGGCGATAAGACGGAGAACTGGCAGCTGGTTGCTGGTAACGCGCTTTCCGACGCCGACCTAGCTGAGCTCGAGTTCGCATGGCGCGCAGTGCGCTCAGTTAAGTCCAACGCCATCCTGCTGACCAAGGACAACGCCGCTGTGGGCGTGGGCATGGGCCAGGTCAACCGCGTTGACTCCGCGAAGCTGGCGGTCGAGCGCGCTAACACGCTTGCCGACGGCGCGAACCGCACCGCGGGTGCTTTCGCTGCTTCGGATGCCTTCTTCCCGTTTGCTGATGGCCTGGAGGTTCTGCTCGACGCTGGCGTCAAGGCCGTCGTCCAGCCGGGCGGCTCCATTCGTGACGAAGAGGTCATCGAGGCCGCCAAGCAGGCCGGCGTGACCATGTACTTCACCGGCACTCGCCACTTCTTCCACTAATTCGCTATCGCGAATTAGTACGTTGCGCCGCTAATTAGGCGCAGCGCTAATTGGCTGAGGGGCCTGGCAACTTATGGTTGCTGGGCCCCTTTAGACGTTTTCGGATGGAACGTCGCTCATGGTCGTTGGCGCAGTTGAGGCTGGCGTCGAGGTTGGCGTTGACACCGTGTCTGCTGGAGCGTCTGGAATGTCTTTTGGCAGCAGGAAATATGCCGCGGCGCCTAAGACAATGGCGAGGAAGAGGAAGGCGGCAATCAGACCGATGATTGCGCCGCTAATCAATCCTTTGCCGTTGCGCGCTGGCATTTGCGCGCCGAAGTTATTAGGTTGCGTAGCCGATGCTGGGTGCGCGGGGTTCGTACCGGGGGCAAAAGATCCGGAACCAAATTGTGGCGATGATGGCGCAGAAAACTGCGGGGAGCCAAACTGGGGCGATGAATTAGGACGCGAGTTATTAGGCTGCGAGCCAAAACCTGGATAGTTCGTCATAGGGATTTCTAAAACGGCCTTTCCTCAACAAAGACAGTGGCGAATCACATAAGCAGTGATAGCAATAGTGACAATGTAACCGAAGTTTTGGCTACTTCGCCCACTACCAAGGAAATTTCCCCAGATCCGCCTACTTCGGGTGAGTTCTGCACAAAAATTAGCTGGTCGAAGGGCATACGTGTGCCATAATCAGAAATCTAAGTAACTACCATATCCCTGCATATAGGAGACGTTTTGTCTGGCGAAAACAACGGCTTTGGCCCTTACCAAGGCGCAAACGAAGCACCCAATACCAACCCTTGGGCAAAACAGTCAGGCGGGCAGAACGCGGCGGATCAACCACAACAGCAATTCCCGCAAGGCTACTCACAGCAGGGGTACCCGCCGCAGGACTATGGGCAATACGAGCTGTCCAACATGGGGTCACCATTTGCTGGTGACTCCGCGCCGTACTATGCGCAAGGCGAATACGGTCAGCAGTATGGTCCTGCGGATTACAGCCAGGCGGCGCCGGTGTACCAAGAAGAGCGCTCGAGCGGTACGAAGTGGGCAATCATTGCTCTTATTGTGCTTGCCGTCATCGCGCTCTGCGCTGCTTTGGCATTTTTCCTTCTCAAGGGCGGCAGCGATGAGAAGAACGCCAGCCCGATGCTGACAACCTCTGCAGAAGCAACCACCGAGGCGCCAACAACCGAAGAAACGACCAAGGCTCCGGAACGCCCAGCGTATCCCTCGCTTCCGGCCGGTGCGGTGGCCGCAAACGACGCAGCTATGTCTGGTGCTGCGGGCGGAGACCTGAACAACGTCTACCGTGATTCCACGATGACCTCTCCTGAGTTCGCCCGCGCCGTCCGCGATGCATATGTAGAGCATTTCCTAGATACCAAGGAATATAACGCGGTCATCACCGCATATAGCCCGGTTACTGGCATCAACTACACGATGGATTGCCGTGACAACGGCGAATATGTCACCTGCACCGGCGGCAACAACGCCATTGTTTACATCGTTTAATCGGCTCCGGCAGCGAGAGAGGACCCAACTAGATGAAGAAAAAGAACCTGTGCGGTCTGGGCCTACTATGCGTGGCTTTGGCCGCAAGTGCCTGCACGATCGGTGATGTGGAGGAAAGAGCGGAAGTTAGCATGACCACCAGCACGGATGTGGACCCGCGCCCCACTTTGAGCGGGCAGACGATGGTGCCCGATGCGGATGCTAAAGGCGATGGTGGAAAGTCTGACAAGGACCCGGCTCCTGCTGCAGCGAGGGGGAACGTCCAGGAAGCACTGCAGAAGATCGTCGAAGACGTTCAGAGCAAGTACGGCGGGAAAGCCGGAATCGCCGTTGCAGGTCAGGATGAGGTATATAGTGCCGGTATTTCTGAGCCGCGAGCCGCATGGTCTACATCGAAGGTGCCGGTGGCAATTGCCGCGGAACGCGCTGGTTCGGCAGATCCTTCGATGATTTCTCAGGCCATTACTTTTTCAGATAATGCGGCCGCAGAAAATCTCTGGCAATCCCTAGGCGGCGGGCAGTCTGCAGCTAGCGCCGCCAGCGCAGTTCTAGCGGAAGCAGGCTTAGACGTGCAAGTGCAGCCCACGGTTACCCGTCCGGGCTTTTCCGCCTTCGGGCAGACCCAATGGACAGTCGCTGATCAAGCGCGCTTTATAGGGCAGTTGGGTTGTATCGCACAGGGCAGCGGAGTGCTCACTGCTATGGCTGCCTCTGATCCTGCCCAAAGCTATGGCTTAGGCAGCCTCGATAATTCATCTTTTAAGGGCGGTTGGGGCCCAGATACAAACGGCGCCTATGAAGCACGGCAGATGGGCACGGTAGAGCTCAACGGTAAGAAGGTTGCGGTGGCTATTTACGCGACGTCGCCAAGCGGTGCCTATGGCTCGGCACAACAAATGCTCAGCGCCTTGGCCACCGAACTCGCGGGTGCGAAGGTCCAGTGGCCCAAGGCCGCTTGCTAGTTGGCGCTCCAGACGGTGCTGAACTGGCCGGTGTCTAGCTTGCTCGAGTCATAAGAGGTGCTGTCTGGGATGATTGTGAACTCGCTGCCATTAATCAGCAGCTGGCTGACATCGTTGAAGGTAGCGGTGTACGAAGTGCCGCTACCTGAGGCAGTGCCAACGGCCGGGCCGCTGGACCAATTGCCGCGGTAGACCAAGCCGGAGCCTTCGTCACAGATGACGACGTGCGCCTGTGGCGCGGACTTCTTGGCCGCGTACACGGCCTCGCCGCCGTTGCACTGCGCGCCGGAGATTCCGTCCCAGCCATTGGCGCTAAGCCCTGCCGGATAATCCTTGCGCTGCGTAGTGGTGTGGGTTTGCTGGCGCGGCTGCTGCCTTTGCTGATAGCGCGGCGAATTATTCTGCGCCGGGGAAGAAGAATCCTGGGTAGGCGTAGGATCAGACTCGGTTTCTTCCGTGGTCGTGACGGGTTCTTCCGAAACCTCCGTCGACGGCGGTGCCGGAGCGACAGGTGGCTGCTGAGCCTCGTCGCTCTTCTTATCCGCCCAGACCACGCCGCCGCCAATCAGCATGGCCAGGATGACTGCCAAGATGCACAGGATCGGAACCCAGTTTCGCGAGGGCCGCGCGGCGGGCGCTGTAAATCCCATCGGCTGCGTCGACTGGTAGCGGCCATTTGGGGCGGTATAGGGATTCTGCTCGCCAAATGGGGATTGCGACTGCGCGCCCGAGTACATATTCGTGGGCAGCGAAGGGTAGTGATTTGGGCCTTGGTTAGGGTTGGTCATTGCATCCTTCGGCAAAGAAATCGGCGATAGGAAAAAATACAGGCAGCAACTTAAAAGTTTCCGAGTAGTTACAAATAGTAGCTGCCTTCTACGAGCGGTTATGCTACCCCACAAGCGGGGTAGATAGGGCGATTCTTAGAACCTGCATCTACATCGGGTGTGGTGAAATATACGCGTGAATGATTCCCGTGTAGTTATGTGGCTGGAGCGCCAAGGATATGCAAACGTCCGGCGCATCGGTGGCGGTGGCATGGGAACCGTCTTCGCGGCCACCGATGTCGATCTAGGGCGCAACGTTGCAATCAAGACGGTGTTGCCGGAGCTACACAACGAAGAAGGGCTCAAGCGCTTCCATAATGAAATGAAGGCGCTGGCGGCCATCCATAGCTCCTATGTCACGCACATAAATAAGAAGCTGGCCGACACCGAGGGCAATCTCGGCTTTGAGATGGAGCTTTTCGAAGGCGGCACGTTGGAAGAGCTCATCCGTGAACGTCGCCATAGTAACGAGCCGGGTTTTAGCATCAGCGACGTCGTCAAGTACTTGCGCCCCGTGGCCAAAGCACTGGACCAGATGCATTCGATGCGCCCGGATGGGTGGATTCACAGGGATGTAAAACCGGCCAATATCTTGCTACGCCGCCGGCCCACCGATAGCGGCTATAGCGTTCTGAGCGACTTTGGAATCGCTATCTCGGAGGGGCAGTCGCGTTTAACCGCCGTAGGCAACGTAATCGGAACTGAAAACTACTCTTCACCAGAGAGCAATTCGCGTGATTACAGCGGCCAGGAAGCATCCTTTTCAGGTGATAACTATGCGCTAGCACTCATCGCGTTTGAGATGCTGACCATGTATCACCTCAAAGAGGTGATGTCGGAGTCTGCCTGGCGCACCAAGCGCATAGTCCCGGCGATGGGCACCCCGACTATCATGGAACGGCTTGATCCACAGGCGGCAATGGCCACTCAGCAGATTGATGCAGTGATGGAACGAGCACTGGATAACACTCCTTATCGGCGTTTCCCGGAGGCCTGCCAGTTCATCGATGCACTGGAGGCGTGCAGAAACGGTGGCGCGGAACTCAACGCGCGTTCCGCAGTTCCGGAGAACCAAGCCACTAACTATCCGGCAAGTGGTCAGCTTCCCGCCATGGGCTTTGGAATGGGCAGCGCACATAACCTCGCCGGGGGAGCGCAAAACTGGAGCAATCCTTCGATAGCTGCGGTGCCTTCTTATGGCGGGCTTAGCAATGCGCCCTTCAACCCAGGAATCAACCCGGGTGCGTCCATGCCTTCAACAAGGCCAATGCAGCAATCGCCGCAGCAGGTACAGTCTGCTCGGCCGGCGCAGCCTGCGAGGCCGCAGAAGGACAACAACAATGCGTTGATGATTGCGGCGACGATTCTCATCATCATCACGATTGCGATCACCACAATTGCGCTAGTAACCGGCTAACTTCCACGCTTTTAGGTATTAGTATGGACTTTTGGAATAAACCTATCCATCTATCCTCGACTTCGAAAGCGCCTAATCTATGCAGTCTAACGCCAGCTCGCCGGCAAACCTTGGACCGTGGCTTCAGATCAATGACTTGGTCGGGCAAGTCCACCGGATGGGCCCGGGCGACGAACTCATAGTCGGGCGCGCAGGCGACTTTGTAGTAGGCGCAGAGGACTTGGACCTGCACCGTCAGCTATTCCAGCTGTGGTACTCCGGCCAAGGCTGGATGCTTGCCAATGTGGGCCGCCATATCCCGCTGTATATCAGCCAGCGCAATGTGCGCTCCCATTCGCGCATCGAGGTAGGACCGCGCGGCTTGGCACCCATCCCACCGGGGCCGACCGCCATCACTTTCACCACGCCTGATTGCGTGTACGAGATTCACATCGACGTTCAAAACAACGACATGATTCGCCGCACCCCGCGCCCGCTGGATCAGGAGGGGGACCGCACGCGCACCCGCCACGTCCCGAATGACGAGCAGGAGCTGTTGCTGCGCCAATTGGCTAGCTACCTCCGCGCGCCGGGTGCCACGGATGCTAATATCCCGGCGATTCGAGAGCTGGCGCAGGCGCTTGGCTGGACCGAGAAGAAGACCAACCAGAAGATCGATCGCCTGATTGAAAGCCTTAAGGAAGACGGCGAAGCGGTGTATAAGCCTCATAAAAACTGCTTGGCTCACTATGCCGTTCAGCGCTATCGTTGAGGTCTAGGAAGACCTAGCGCACCTAGCCCATAGAGCATTTCTCGTATCGACACAGAAAAGAAGGCGCACACTATGACTTATCCGTATCCACAACAAAAAGATAAGTCCGGCGTGGTGCCTATCGTCGTTGGAATCGTCATTCTCGTCGCAATCGTGGCGGCCGCCGCTGCATTCTTCTTGCTTGGGCGGGGCGGTGAGAAAACTGAGCAGACTGCGCAGCAGCAATTCAAGCCGGTGGAATCGACCACCACCTCGACAGCCAGCACCACTTCCGCAGCGCCTAGCACTAAAGAAAGCCCAAGCCCGTCCGTAGTAACCGTGACGGAAACAGCGCCTAACCCAGAAGAGCATTACGACCACGGGCGCGATAAGTCCACCGTCAGCGGTGGTATTTTGAGCGACCGCGGTTGGTCCGGCAGCTATGCATCGTGCACCGCAGGCGAGGACCTCATCCTCGCTGGCACCAGCGATGACGGCAAGGTTGTCGTCTGCGGCAACGCCGGCGGTGCTACCTACCGTTCCGATATGTTCGGCGGCACCTTGGAGCTGCCCGCCGAAGGTCACGAAGGCACCTACCAGGTTGATGCCGATCCTTCGTCCATCGTGGTCAATGCCGACGGTCTGCGCGTCTACCAAGACAACGCGGCCGTAGAAAGCGTCACCTGGAACGACTACTGGCAGCGATAGGTGTTTGCTTGGCAGCACCACGCTGCACACACTAATTAATTGCCGGACTTCTTCTTACGATCCGCGGCAGCAGCGGCGGCAGAGGAGATGGAGTCGTGGCGGTTCTTGAGCAGCTCAAGAGTGGTCTCTTCCGCGTTGTCCGGAACCTTTGCGCCGAGAACGGCTAGCGCGGCGTCGGCAAGCATGACGGCGGTCTCCGGAACGCGCTGGGAAGCGTCGAAAGGCGGGGTGCCATCGTTCGGGCGCATCTCAATGACCGAAAGCGCGATGTGGAACGGAAGCTCGACGCGGGGGTCATCCTCGCCGACGATTGAGGCGGCAATTTCGCGGAAACGAGACTGCAAAGCAGTACGCTGTTCGTGGTACTCGGAGAACTCGGGGGAGTTAGCCACCGGCAACTGGTAGAGGCGGCCAACGTTCCAGCCGCTGGTTAGCAACAGGCGGGACTCCGCCGCGACGAGGGACCATAGGCGCTGCTCAGCCGTGGCTTCGGAGGCAGCAAGTTCCTCGGCGAGCTCGAGGGAAGGTTCGATGGTGGAGTTAAGGAGGGTTAAGAAGATCTCCGTCTTGGAGGGGAAATGATAATACAGAGACGCCTGGCGAATGCCCACGGCATCCGCAATCTGGTGCGTCGAAGTGGTGGCAAAACCCTGCGTGGTGAAAAGCTCTGATGAAGCGTCGAGAATCTCTTCACGGGCGGTAGTTCCACGGCGGCGCGGGCTGTTCTTGCGCGGCCTACCAACAGTTCCAGCCATGGGCAGGACGCCTCCTTTCGTGTGAATGAATTTTAATTCATTAAGCCAGTTAAGTGTACTCGTTTATATTCGCAGCAACTAATTAATTGTCCTGCGTGGAGCAGTCTTGCTGACGTTTACCAATGGACTCAAAGTTTGCGGATACCGTGCGGCAGGCGGAGCCATAAGCGGTGCGGTCGAGGGGTGGGAGAGTCGCAAGGACGCCATCGCGTCCGTTGACGCCGGCGTGCCACTGGCGCAACTCCAACGCGATGCCGGTGCCCCAGGCACTGGATAAGGCTTCGGCTTCGGCGGCGTCGAGAAGCTCACGCTCAACGCCGATCGCGAGGCGATCCGGAGTAGGGCGTGGCGCCGGCGCGGCCCAACGGGCAATGGCGGCGATGGGGGCGAGCAGGACACCCTGGATATCCACGGGCGCATTGCGATCCGGCAAGCCGTCGACCACCTTGAGCGCTGGCGGGCGCAAATCCAGTGCTTCCTTCAGCAGCGCATCTTCGCTGCCGACGCCCAGCGCCAGGCCAGCGTCGGCACGGCTGGCCATGTTCTCCTCCGCAGGACGGCCAACAAGGCCCACGTCCCTAAAAATAGATTCCAGCTGCGGGTCCTCGCCCAGCCAGGTGATGGTCATGGAAGGAAGTGCGTCACCGCGGGCGACGGGGCCGGAAAGGCGCACGGGGCTGGCGACGCCGGGCGAGCGCACGATGTCAGTGATAATGCGAGAAAACCACGTGGCAAGTTCTAGCTCGTTCGCGCTGTGGTCTAGAGAATTGTGCAGGAGATCCTGCGCTTCCGCGAGTAAGCCGCGGGCAGTAGCGGGGGACTGGCAGTGCGCTGCGAGCTCACTGAGATCCGCCAGGGATTGATGCAATGGCATGCGCCTTAAAAGCCCTTTCGAGGAGAGGGGAAGTGAATATCACTAATCTATCACCAGCTCGAATCCCGCATAGGGAAGTTGTGGGTTAAGTAGCAGATAGTTATCTCGTGGCCAAGAACAAAACGCACAAAAGCCGCTTTCCATCCAATCGAAGTGATTGAAAGAAAGCGGCTTTCGAAGGTTCTTTTACCGTGTCACACTTGCCAGCGGCAAAAGTGCGCTGTTGAGAAACCCAGCTACTGATTTAGCGGGCGGTGAACGGCAGGAGAGCCATTTCGCGTGCGTTCTTCACAGCGGTAGCGACCTGGCGCTGCTGCTGTGGGGTAAGACCGGTCACGCGACGGGAACGGATCTTGCCACGGTCGGAGATGAACAGACGCAGGGTCTTTACATCCTTGTAGTCAACCGTCTCGATACCCTCAGCCTTCAGCGGGTTCTTCTTCGGGCGACGGGTTTGTTCCATGCGGAACTTCTTTTGGTTATTGCGCTTGATAGCCATTGTGCAATTACCCCTTTACCAGCTGGACTTGCGAACGCCCGGCAGCTCACCACGGTGAGCCATGCCGCGCATACGGACACGGGACAGGCCGAACTTACGGAGGTAACCGCGCGGACGGCCGTCGGCTGCGTCGCGGTTACGGATGCGGGAACGGGATGCATCACGTGGCTGACGGTTCAGCTCGAACTGTGCGTCCAGACGATCCTCGTCCGAGGTGTTCGGGTTCTTGATGATGGCCTTGAGTTCAGCGCGACGCTCCGCGTAGCGGGCGACGATTTCCTTGCGCTGCTCGTTCTTGGCGATCTTGGACTTCTTAGCCATAGATTATCGCTCCTCGCGGAATTCGACGTGCTTGCGGACGATCGGATCGAACTTCTTCAGGGTGATGCGATCCGGGTTGTTGCGCTTGTTCTTACGGGTCACGTAGGTGTAACCGGTGCCCGCAGTGGACTTCAGCTTGATGATTGGACGGATGTCATTACGTGCCATCTTTAGATCTTCTCCCCACGTGCGCGAATCTTGGCGACGACGGACTCGATGCCGTCGCGGTCAATAATCTTCATGCCCTTGGTAGAGACATTCAGGGTGATGGTACGGCCCTCGGAGGGCAGGTAGTAGCGACGACGCTGCACGTTGGGGTTCCAACGGCGCGAAGTGCGGCGGTGCGAGTGCGAGACCTGCTTGCCGAATTCCGGCTTGCGGCCCGTTACCTGGCAAATAGCCGACATGGGTCTTCTTTCTCCTAGCCGCCCACATCATGGCTACTGACGGCTATGCCTTCTGCGGTGAGGCGCAGTGCTCGAAAAGTGAGGTTGAGCATGGGTGGCAAGACCGTCAAACACCAGTAGACGGGGCGTAAAACGTATACTTTGACAACAGCAAGGGGAAATCTTACAGCCCGTGGCCCAAATTACCTAATCGCCTTCCTTGTCCCAGTGCTGCAAGCTGATGCAGTGGGCTCGTGTGAACTACCTGCGCCATTTGGTCTTGTTAACGCCTGTGGCTGTTGTTAATTATGCGGGCCGATTCCTATATATACGGAGCGTAATAGCGTGTATGTGGGTTTGGGGAACTGATGGCAAAGGTGTAACATGCTTTAAGTTGTTGACATCTCCGCCCACGGGAAGCGCAAGCAATATCCCGGAGCGATGAGGTTAACGCCATTTTTAATCTGTACGTCCCAACTCGGGCACGATCTTCGACACCGATAGAAGGCTGCTTTGTAAAAAGTTCGCCCTTCTTTAAGGCTTAAGCCAGGTAGAAGAGTGAAGAACCGACCCGTAGTTTCAACCCTGAGGGAATAATTATGAAGAAGGATATCCACCCGGATTACCACCCGGTGGTCTTCAAGGACGCCGGCACTGGCCACTCGTTCTTGACCAAGTCCACTGCTACTTCCGATCGCACCGTTGAGTGGGAAGATGGCAACGAGTACCCACTGATCGTCGTTGACGTGACCGCTGAGTCCCACCCGTTCTGGACCGGTGCACAGCGCGTTATGGATACCGCAGGCCGTGTCGAGCGCTTCAACCAGCGCTTCGGTGCAATGGCTCGCCGCAAGAAGAAGAACGCGTAAGGAGGATAGAAGAAAATGGCAACTCCTAAGTTCAAGATGTCCCGCGCGAACACCCGCGCACGTCGCTCCCAGTGGACGGCAGACAACGTCGCCCTTCAGGAAGTCACCATCGACGGTCAGACCGTGCGCATCCCGCGCCGTCTGGTCAAGGCTGCAAAGCTCGGCCTGGTAGACGTGGAGCAGTTCTAATCTAGAACGCACTACTTTTTAAAAAGCCTGCGAGAAGCGCCTAAAACAAGGCGTCTTCTTCGCAGGCTTTTTCTTTTGAACAGATTTTTTAAACAGATACATGGCCTAAAGGCGCCGCGAGAAACGTTAGCTTGTGGCTTTGGGGGTGTTCCTATATAGGTTGTCAACTCCGTGG
>NZ_KV788530.1:0-602 GCF_001807315.1 Corynebacterium sp. HMSC06D04 | reverse complement strand
ACTGCTGGTACTTTGCCAAGATAGTTCAACGCTTTGACGTGGCACTCAATCCACGCCGGCATCTTCTCGTTCGCAGCGGCCGTGACATACATCAGCCCTGAGTATGGGCTGACTGCGACGAACAGTGACGCCTTGAACGCGGTATCACCACTGGCCTGATCTACTACAGGTACTTTGTCACCGGCCCAGTCAACGTAAAGCTCTTGGCCTGGCTCATGGGTGATGACTTCGACGAGATCGTTGGCACGTAGAAATTCATTGAGCCCACTACAGAACTGGGAGTACTGGTACTTTGTCTTGTCCGTCGGACACGGCTGCGACAAGTAGTCCATCCACAGCTTGTGCCTGGTCACATGCTTTGTACTTTTCAGTTTGCGGGCAAGAGCATGAAAATCAGGTTGATCGTAGGCCATCGTCCGCTTACTCCGGCCGTCGCTGAATCGATCATCGAACCATCCCGGTGGAAGTTGACGGAAACGCTCTGGAGTTAGTTCCTCATCGTTGATGACTTTCTTTGCTCGGGATACCTCTCGTCGTGAACATCCCAATGCGTGTGTGATCTGCGCGTAGCTAGCACCATCAAGGCACATCGCGATGATCTG
>NZ_KV788529.1:40874-198948 GCF_001807315.1 Corynebacterium sp. HMSC06D04 | reverse complement strand
CCTCTGCGCGCAAGCGCGTGGCGATGTCTGCACGGTCAGCCCAGTCCGTCTTCTCTCGGCGAATCGAATCGAGGCGTTGTTGAAGATTGTGGGCGTGCTCGCTGTCGTGTTGTGCGGCAGCGTTTAGGCGCTTGTCCCATTCTTCTGTGTCGTCGGCGCGGTAGCAGATTTCATCCCACAGACCTGTCTCCGGCAAGCTACATCCGGCCTCTTCAATAGCTTGCTGAGCTAGGCTGCGGCGCTGTTGCGCCTGTTCAAGACGCTTATGTGCATGGTCTATGCGCTGTTGGTACGTGCCATAGCCTGCAGCGTCATGGTCGTAAGCCCGCTCGGCTACCGGGCGGGTGTAGTCCTCTTTAAGCAGGCGTTGGTGCTCAATGTCTGCCATGGCCTGCTCGTAGGCGCGAATGCGCCCAGCATCAAGGCATATCTGCTGGTAGTCGGCCTGTACCTCGTTGAGGGCTGCGTCTTTGTCCTCGTGTAGGCGAGTAGTAATACTTGCCTCCTGCCAAGTCAGCGACTCGACCTTCGAGCGGGCAAAGCGTGCGTGCTCTGCCAGCACAGTTTGGTTGAGCTGGTTGAGGTTTCCTTCCTTTCCAGTAAGGCGAGCAGTTTCCGCGCGGTCGTAAGGGTTGTGGGTGCGCAGCCACGTATCGAGTTCTATATCTGTCTGACCAGATACAGGAGGCAATTGGTTGCGCTTTCCGGTATCGCGCAGGCGGAGCTGTTCATCTAGACGGTAGCGGATAAGACGTGCCGGATCGTGGGCGTTGTCAATATTGCGGGTAGCAGCGTCCATGACGGTGCGCGGATCAATGCCCGCGTCAATGAGTTTCGCCCAACCGTGGCGGATTGGTTCTGCGCCGTCGTTACTGGTTTCAATCTTTCGGGCAAGGTCGCCGGGTAGGGTGTCGATCCAGTCGGGGAGGTAGGAGTCGATGAAGTCGTTGGTGGCTTCGTCTTTGCCCATAAGCCACAGGCCCATCATGCGATCGGGTGAGGTTTGCTCGTCTACAACTTCGGCGATGACCTCACGTGCGGCCTTCGGGGTGGTATCGCGCGAAATTGCCTTATTAAAGACGTCCCTAGTACTTGGGGTGTGGTCTATGCCTTGGTAGTGGTAGTAGCCTTCCTCAGCAAGTTCATCTAGCTGATGTTCGGTGACAGCATAGATGTGGTTGGCGATTTTACCGCGTGTCAGCGCCACATACAGCCCGGCCCCATCGACGTGGTGGTCGATAACGGCGCGGGTACAGTCCACGGTGCTGCGCTGGGCGCGGTGGACGGTAGCAGCGTAACCCCATTAAGAAATTAACAATATCGGACAGTTAAGATATTCCTTCCAGCGCTCGACATGCGAGGCTGCGAGAGTTGTGTCTAATTTTTCCCAAAACGCTACGGTTGAGCAGTGCCGCCCCCGAGGAGCATGGACAGATTGGTTGCCAGCTCTCGCAGCACTCCCTCGTAGAAGCGCTTCACAGACAGCTACTGTAGCCAGGTGATCTTCACACGGTACGGGTCGAATTTCTTAGCGCCAGGCTTGCCAGGCAGGATGTGAATTTCCATTAGCAGCCGAGTCAGCCGTCGCTTATCCTCAACAGAGGCACCGCCCCACCATTTGGCAAAGTCCGGCACGTCGGCAAGTTCTACAGCAAGGGGGTCAGCAGCATGACTGGTCGTTAGTTCACGCATTTTTCCATCAAGACCTGCAATCTGAGCTTCAATTTTCTTTGACATTCGCACGAATGTTGGCATGTCAATCTCTTCATCGATAGCAGAATTTTCAATCTGCTCACGCTTGGCCAACAACGCGTTTCGCCGTCCTGAAAGTTCTAGGAGTCGTTCGGTAAGGGTGTTGTTCTCTGGCGCCAAGGCCTTACGCAAGGCATCCACGGCGTCAGGTTGCTCCATGCGTTTAAGAATGACAGCTTCGATAAGATCATCAACCTCAGCACCGATAGAGACATGGGTACCGCCCGGCTCAGAGCGCTTGCAGGTATAGAAACGACGAGGTTTACCATCCTTGTTCCGCCGACTACGCGAATACATCGGTTCTCCGCAGGTGCAGGTCAGGACAGAAGCGAGGAAATAGCGCGGTGCGTTACCGCTATGTGAGAGCCGCCGCGACGGGTCGCGCAAGATTGCATCGAGCTTTTCACCTGTAACCTCGTCGATAATCGCAGACCAGTTGCCTTTACCAATGATTTTGCGATCTTTAACAAGACGTTTCCCCGTATCCGGGTCAGTTGGGTTGAACGTACTCAAGCCGCGCACGCGTGGGTTGAGTAAAATGTCTCGCAGCGTTGGCGCCGACATAGGCCTGCCTGAAGTCGCAGTAAGACTGCGTGCATGAAAGACCTCGCGCACGGTTTCGCGCAGAGTCTTTCCAGCAATGACCATCGCGGCGGCGTCGAGAATAGCCTTGGCCTCTTCGTCGATGATGGTCTCAGCGTCAGCCTCGTAGCCGAACATACGCCGCCCGCCTGTCTTAGGCCGCCCTGTCCGGGCCCGGTCTTCGTAGGCAGCTCGGATACGTGCAGCACGATCAATAGACTCCTGCTCAGCAATCAGACCAAGAATCACGATAGTGAGCCGCGATGCAGGGTCTGAAGGGTCAATGTTGTAGCCACGGTTCGCTTTGACGGTGACGTTGTGCTTCTCGCACAACTCAAAGAGCGCCAGTGTGTCTTTGGTGCGACGGGTCAGCCTGTCGAGTGCGTAGACGTAAACAACGTCAATCTCGCGGTTCTCGATGGCGTGAATAAGCTTGTTGTAATCAGGGCGAGGGTCGCCAGAGAAGGCGGAGATGTTGTTGTCCACGTAGGTGGCGACCACCTTAGCCTCGTCAGCCTCAGCGTGCTTAGTGGCGAGGTGAATTTGCCGCTTCACACCGGCTTCTTCCTGCTTATCCAACGAAATACGTGCGTAAATCGCCGCACGCTGTGCTGTAGTCGCTGTCATACGCCCTATCGTACCCCAAACCCACATTCCCTATTGCCGCTGCCAGTGGCGCCGATACATAGCCCGTGTGGGCCCATTCCGCCCTGGGCGGATTCTTTCAAATCGAGAAAGACCGGCTGCCCAGCCTCGTCCAAGCCAATCGGCACTTTCAGCCGCTGCTCCCCGGCGCGGCCATGCCACATCCCGCTGGCAGCAAGCTCATCCACATCACGCACCCCGACCAGATCCAGAAGGTCATTTTTGTGCTTGCGAGTCTTAATCCCGCGATAAGAATCTGGCCTGCGAAAGCGCGCTAAATTTCGGGCAAGCAATAAAACATCGGGCGCCGAAACCGTGTCCGGCACACCGAGAACTTCCTCCCCGGCGGCGGTTACTACCTGTAGCTTTTCATCGGCCACCAAGAAGATGCCGTCTTCTTCGGCCCTTTGACCAAGCGGCGTAAAGCGTTGCACTCCTACACAGATATAGGCCGTTATTTCCTCTTTTGCCCAAAGGTCCTCATGCGGTGGGATTGCGGTGGCGTCGACAAGCACGATGCGAAAGCGCGCCTTTTTCGGTGCACGTGCATGGGGCAACCACTTCACCCATTCCCACTGCCCACTGGCTTGCGGATAAACCTCAATTCCCAGCGTTTCCGGGCCATGTGCCACAGCCAAATGCGTCACCATAGCGCGCGCTACCCCAGCGGCATTTTCTCCGCTAAGCCCCAGGTAATTGAAAGCCTGAATCTGTATGACCACCGGCATCTGCGCCAACGTGCGCAAAGCATTGACCGTATGGCGCACGCTGACCGCACAGACTGGGTCAAGGTCTTCCGTAGCTCCTGAGTCCGGCACGTTGATAAGCACGCACAACGACATCGGGCCAGTTCCTACCCGCACCTCCAATGCATCCGGGGCATCGGCATTGCGCTCCCACATCCGGTAGCTTCCCACCAACGCCGCGACCTGAGCCGGCGCTGGGTTGCGATGTTCCTCATGCGCGCGCTGCGCGGCAGAGACCTCAAGAACCTTCTCCCGCAGCGCTTTCAAATGCCGCAAGTAAGTCCGCCGCGTCTCATCCGGATCCTGGGAGCCACCCTGCGGATTTATCATCATGAACACAGAGGCCAGCATCATGAGCGGGAACATCAAGCTCATCGGGCTAATGCGGCGGCTAGGCCCTGCTCCCAACACCATGAGAGCGACCATGCCCAGCATTGCGGCCACCATGACAATCGGCATGAGCAGCCTAAGCAGCGGCATAGGCTGCGGACGTACGGCCTCCGGAACTGGCTCTGCATCAATGCCTGCCTGCGGAAGCGGCGGAGCCGGCTCGCGAAGTGCGCTGTCTAAAGGTTCGACAATTTTCTCGCGCGAAAGCCCAAGAATGAACATCATTCCCCCAATAAAATCCCTCCGATTTTTGTGCCGCGCCCACACGCTTTTCCTGCCTATCTAAACCACGAGGCAGCACCCCAGCTACCTTCGTGGCCAAACACGCAGACACCAAAATGCTGACTGCGGTGGACACGTTGCCACTAGTAAGCCACAATGTGTGCCTATAGGCAAGGGGGAGAAGGCAAAAGCCAATAATTTTGGCGCCTTCAGGATTCTCGGGGGAGGATTTTTGCACATGAGGCATGCGCCAAGCATCGCGCCCACACAATCTGTGCGGCTTACGGTTCGATTCAACATCGGTGAATTCCGCAAAGAGGCTGACGTTTGTTTGCCCTTAAACGTCAGTATCGGGGAGGCATTGGGCGAGCTTTTGCTGCTTGTCGACGCCCCTATCTTCACCGTCCCGCTCCAAGCCAGCACCGCTGGTGGAAAGGCCATTGCGCTGAGCACGGCTCTGGAGCGCACGCCACTGCACGATGGCAGTCTGCTTCTCATCGAGCAAGTCACTGACAAGCCTGCGCCCATCGTGCGCGATGCGGCAGAAGCACTTGCACACGATGCCGCCGATGCTAAACCCGCGCGCACTGCCACGCTGTGGGCAAGTTGTGGTTTGCTCGGCGCCAGCTGCATCATCGCGGCACTCGCAGGTCTCGCAGCGGCGGCAGCTGCGTGTGCCCTTGGCGCATTCGCCCTCGCGCTATGGACGCGTTCGACGCTTATAACGAGCCTTTTCATCCTCGCTGCTAGTACAGCGGGCTGGCTTTTTGTTGCGCCTGCTCAAGATGAAATGCCGTGGGGAATATGGGCCGCCTGCGCCGGCGCACTTCTAGCTTTATGCGCCTGCCATATGGCGCGACTCGGCGGAACCCGACTGGCCATGTTGACGATCTCCGCCACGATGCTTTTCGCAATTGGCGCGGCCGGCAGCTATCTACCCGGCGCGCAGTCCGCCGGACTCGCTGGTCCCACAGCCCCCGAAGTTGTACCTGCTGCCGGTGCTGCGTGTTTGTTGCTGGCCATGGTCTTTGCCTTGGCGAACGCCGCCTCACTGTCCACCCATTTAGCAGGGCTCAAGGTCCCGCAACTTCCCACCGCTGGGCAAAGCCTCAACGTCTCCGACTCGGTACAAAGCGACGTCGATGCGCGGGCACAGCGCGCCGGGCTTGCATATGAGGGCATCTGCATCGGCGCAGCTATCGCCGGCATTCCCAGCCTCATGGTTGTAGCAGGAATGCCGTTGAGCCGTTCGGACGCCATAGCCGCATTATTCGCACAGCTTTTATGCCTGGCCTTAGCCGGTGCTACGGTATTGCATTCTGTGCGGCACGCCCGGGTGGTCTCCAGTTGGGCGCTTTCCACGTGTGCGCTGACGGCTGCTACCGCCGCTGTGGTGCTAGTGGGCCGGGGTTGGCAAGAGCTTGCTCACCCAGCTCCGTGGAGCCTGTGGGTGATGAGTGTGCTTGGGTTCATCATTGTGGCGGCGATGGCCTCTACCCCACTGTGGTCGCACAAGGTTGCAGCGGCTGAGCCCACCACGATTGCCTGGTACGAACGCGCCGAAACCATCGCGGTGGCCGCGTGCTTGCCGCTCGCCGCGCATGTGGCAGGCTTGTTCTTCCTCATCCGCGGACTGGGATAGGTCCAGCATGGTGAAGTCAAAAAACGTCCAGAAAAAGCTCGCCGCACTACTGCTAGCGGGATTTCCCTCGGCAGCAGCAATTTCTGCATTTACCGCGCCGACCCTAGCGTCGGCGCGTGAACCCGACGTCGCCTGTGCACAGCCGATTGCCGCAGCGCAGTCACCGGATACCTCAGCGGAGCAAAGCGCATATCGGGCGCGGTTGCATTCCTTTGCCACGGGCGAGGGAATCAAAGTTGCCGTCATCGATACTGGTGTCAGCCCACACCCGCAGCTGCGTGCTTTGCGCGGCGTGGATGACTTTGTCACGCCCGAAGAACCAGATCCTTTGCGGGACTGCGATGTACATGGCACCGCGGTTGCGGGCGTCATCGCAGGCTATGACATCGGCATTGCGCCGCGGGCGGAGATTTTATCCATCCGGCAAACCAGCGCGCACTATCGGCACCGCGCTGCCGACTCAGAAAGTACCTCCGGCACGCTGGAGACTTTGGCCGCCGCATTAAACCGCGCCTTGGATGAACAGGCCAAGGTCATCAACATCTCGGTGGTTTCCTGCATTCCAAGCGACGCCGCGGACCGCGTCGACACTCGCGATCTCGACGCCGCGCTCCAACGCGCAGAGCACGAAGGAACGGTCATCGTTGCGGCATCGGGCAATGCTTCTTCCGATGGATGCACCAAAGAAGACACCGTCTATCCAGCACATGCGGATACCGTTCTCGCAGTGGGCGCGCTTTCTACCGCGCACGAGGTCGCGGACTATTCCATCCCTGCCCGCAATGGAGCACCAGAGCTAAGCGCCGAAGGCCACGTCCCGCTCGCCCTTGCACCGGGTAATCAGTGGGCAGAAGCCAAAAGCACCGATGGCAAGCAGACTGCCGCGTTCCACGGCACTTCTTTTGCAGCGCCAGTGGTCACGGGAACCGTGGCACTACTCGCCCAACGCTATCCGCACGATTCAGCGGCGCAGCTGCGCGAGCGTATCTATGCCGCCGCCGAGCCAGGCCACGGCTTCATCGATCCGCTGCAAGCCCTCACCATTCACCGGTCACAAGACGATGACAAAAACGCTGAGGCAGAAGACGAAGAAAAGACAGTCACCGTCTACCCAGCTGCCGTGCATCGCAGCCAGGCACCAACCCGGCTTATGACTTTGCTTGGCCTGCTCGGCCTTGCTGGCGTTATCGCCGCAACGCTGCGGCGCGCCAAGCAGCACTAGAAATTAGAAGCTGGCGCTCTACTCGGTTCCCTCATCGCCGCCCTGGCTCGCCAAGGCGCTTTCGCGGTCTAGAGGCGAGCCCTCCGGCAGCAACCGCAAGATTTCCCACGGGACTTTTGCCTGCGTGGTCGTGCCCAGTGCTTCGACCAGTGCACCTTGTGCCACGGAGTGCCTGATACCCGTCGCCGAAACCACATGGAAACCGTGGCCGCTGTCTATGCCTACACCGCCAGCTTCCAAGCCAGCGAACCGATCAGCAGTGGCCTTGCCGGCAATAGACACAGTAGCCTCAACCGCGGGGCTAAAGACCGTTCCGCCCCGCTCATCCGCGCAGAGCCAACCACGACCTGGAGACAGGAAATCATATGAATTGGCGGGCAGGTTGAAGGGTAACGCGGCGTCGGAAAGCGCGGCGACTTCGGCGCCATCGACCGATTCGCGCGAGGCGCCCATGCCTGCCAGCATCTCTGCCTGCGTGGGAGTAATCGAGGCAACACCCTGCTCATCGCCTGCGCCTACGCGCACCCACAGATCATCGCCGGTGTCTAAAATCTGCGGGGTTTGCTCAGGAAAGCGCAGCGGCGGAAGCTCCGCGTAGGCATTCAGCAGATCCTCCGGGATCTGCCACACATAGGAATCATCGCGCACGCCAATGCCGCGGCGCAGCACGCGGCCCTGTGTCGAGGCAGCAGAAGGCAGCTCTACGCGCCCTGCCGAAGTCAATAGCCATTCCTTGCCACCTGTGGAAACCAACGCCGCCTCCGCACTGCGGAGGTGCTCAACCTTGGCGTTGGCCAGTACCACAGTCTCCCCGGGCCGGCTGCCTTCCCCGTCAATCGTGGTGGGATTTTCTTTGTCCTCGTCAGCTGCGGCCGCATAACAGGCCGCCCAGCCTTGTGCCGGGGTTGCAGGATCAGCCAAGTAATCTGGGGCATCGGCAATTCCTAGCGGAGTGCCAAGCCGCGCATTGCTCAAGAACTCATTGCCCATGGCCTGGGGCGCCGCCGGCTCTCCCGCGATAAGGCGCGCGGAGGCCAAATTGCTCACCGGATGATAGGACTCATTAACCAGAACGAAAAGCTGGCCTTGCTGCGAGCGAACGATGGGTGCATCGCCCGGATTGGGATTGGGCTGGAGCCACGCGAGCATTCCCGAACCAATAGCCAGAAACGACACTGCGATGATCCCAAAGATGAGGGCGCGGCGCCGGCTCGCTAAAGGATCATGAATCATGCGAATATCGCCGAGTACCAGGCCATGCTCCACGCGGCGCTGCAAAAATTTATGCCCGGATACCTGTGCTTTCGTCGTCGGCATTGGACGTGACATGCAGAATTCCCCCTCAAACAAGGCAGCACCCCTACTGCCCTAGTTTTGTCATTCCACGCGTTAGCTTAACCCAGCGAAAGCTCATCCGCAGTGCGACGGTCACGGGTCTGCGCAGCGCGCGCCGCCAAATCAGCATCTGCCGGATAGTCCACCTGGACCAGGCTCAGCCCCTTTGCCGGCGCTAGCGGAATGTGGGAAGAACGAGAGTTCAAAGCGAGCATCTCCGCGGCAAAGTCGATTCCCCGGGAGCCCTCGCCTACCCGCAAGCAGCAACCCACGAGTGAGCGAACCATCGACCAGCAAAAGGCGTCGGCGCCCACGCGGGCTTCATAAAGCTGCGGCTCGCTCGGGGTAGATACATCGACCCACTCAAAAGACAAAAGGTCGCGAATTGTCGTGGCATGCGGCTTTGCCTTACAAAAGGCGGCGAAGTCATGCAAGCCAACCAACTGCTCCGCGGCTTGCTGCATTGCCTCGATGTCCACCGGCTTCGGCCAGACGGCGGTGTCGCGGGCGCGCGTCGGCAATGCCCCGCGCGGATGCGTGGTGATGCGGTAAACGTAGTGGCGCTCAAGGGCCGAAAAGCGCGCGTCAAAGCCCTCTGGTGCTTGCTGGCAGTCATGTACGCGAACGTCTTCCGGAAGGAGCTTCGCTAGGCGACGCACGAGCTTTACCGGGTCCCCATCAATCGATCGCTGTTCGAGTGCACTAGCTGAAATATCGAAGTGCGCGACCTGGCCTGCCGCATGCACACCGGCATCCGTGCGCCCTGCCACGGTCAGTTCGACCTCATGGCGCAGGATCATCGAAAGATTGTCTTCGAGAACCTGCTGCACCGTACGCAGCTCGCCCTTCTGGCGGGCCCAGCCATGAAAATCCGTGCCGTCGTAGGCCAGGTCTAGGCGAAGGCGAACGTTAGTCATGGATGCTGATCCTACCTAGTCGTTGGCATTCCACTCGCGATTGAGTTCCCAATCCTGGGACGCGCGCTGGCCCTTCGCGCTCTTGCTCACGCCGAGCTTGCTCAAAGCGGCATAGCCAGCCCGCTTGGGGTGCTTTAGATTCTCCTTGGCCTGGCCCGCTTTGCGCTTGGCCTTGCGGGCGCCATCCCGAACAATGCGGGCAGACAAGCGCAGGCGCGGGTCCATGGGTTGTTCGGCTCCCCGGTATTCAAACACCGGCAGCGACCATCCGAAGTAAATCGCGGCCACGCGCAGCGCCAGCGCCAGGCATACCGTCACGACGCCAGCGACCTCGGCGCTGAGCCCCAGCTCCATCAATCCCGCATAAGAAAAGGCTGCAAGAACAGAAATGGAGGCGTACAGCTCCGCGGACAAGACCAGCGGGATACGGTCAGACAACAAGTCACGCAAAATACCGCCAAAGACACCGGTCAGCACCGCAGCCACGGCAGCGATAACCAACCCATGGCCATGTTCCAAGGCCTTCTGAGCGCCAAGGACGCTGAATACCGCAAGACCTAGGGCGTCGAGAGCCAAGAATACATGCCGGAAATAGTGCATGAGGAAGGACATGTAAACCGTGGCGACGGCGGCGGCCACCACGGCCAAGAGGAACCGCGGTTCCGCCACCCACGTCAACGGGTAGGCGCCCAGCACCATGTCGCGGATCGTGCCGCCGCCCAATGCGGTGACAGCGCCCAACATGATGACGCCAAACAGATCCATCTTTTGCCGGCCAGCGGACAGCGCAGCGGTCATCGCCTCGGAGACGATGCCGATTACGTACAGCACAGTAAACAGCGGGGTCATAGAGTATACGTTCAGGTCGGGGTCATATAGCCCAGAAAGCATAACAAAAGGCCGCAGCCCCACCTAAGGTGGTACTGCGGCCTAGTTAAGGCGAGAGAAGTTTACTTCTCCTCGGACTCCTCAGCAGCGGTCTCCTCGACCTCTGCCTCGGTTGCCTCTGCCTTTGCTTCCTCAGCCTCTTCAGCCTTGGTCTCCTCGACCTTAGCCTCTTCAGCCTGCTTGGAAGCAGCTGCGCGGGTAGCGCGGGTTGCCTCGGAGGTCACCGTCTCCTCGAGAACGAGGGAGATCTGGGACATCGGGGCGTTGTCGCCGGTACGGTTCTCCAGCTTGATGGTGCGGGTGTAGCCACCCTCACGGCCTTCGAACTTCGGGCCCAGCTCGTCGAACAGGTGCGCAACAACATCCTTGTGCGGGATGAGCTTCAGCACTGCGCGGCGGTCAGCAAGGGTGCCGGACTTAGCCTTGGTGATGATCTTCTCAGCGTAAGGGCGAAGCATCTTCGCCTTCGCATCGGTGGTCTTGATTGCGCCGTGCTCGAACAGGCTAGCAGCCAGGTTGCTCAGCAGGTGAGCCTGCTGGGTAGCGGAGCCGCCGAGACGGGCACCCTTCTTAGGGGTTGGCATTATGTACTCCTCGTGTGCGGATAAAGTGAGCGCGCGGCGAGCATAAGCTCGGGCCGCAGGTCAGTGTGGTGCTTTACTCGGAATCGTCCGCAGACGGATCCTTGAAGTCACCGGTTTCTGCGTCGTAACCCTCAAGCTGGGTTGGGTCGAAGTCCTCAGGGGTGTCCTTGAGAGCCAGGCCCAGGTTAGCCAGCTTGATCTTTACCTCGTTAATCGACTTCTGACCGAAGTTGCGGATATCCAGCAGGTCCGACTCGGTGCACTCTGCGAGCTCACCAACGGTGTGGATCTCCTGACGCTTCAGGCAGTTGTAGGAACGAACGGAGAAGCTCAGGTCCTCGATAGGCATGCTGTAGGCCGCGATGTACTCCGTCTCCTGCGGGGACGGGCCAATCTCGATGCCTTCAGCAGCATTGTTCAGCTCGCGAGCCAGGCCGAAGAGCTCGACCAGGGTGCCGCCGGCGGAAGCCAGGGCGTCGCGGGCAGAAATCGAGTTCTTGGTTTCGACGTCGATGATCAGCTTGTCAAAGTCGGTGCGCTGCTCAACACGAGTTGCCTCGACCTTGTAAGAGACCTGCAGAACCGGGGAGTAAATCTGGTCAACCGGAATGCGTCCGATTTCACCAGAGGTCGGTGCTGCTGGAACGTAGCCGCGGCCACGCTCGACGACGAGCTCCATGTCCAGCTTGGCGGTGTCGTTCAGGGATGCGATGTGCAGATCCGGGTTGTGGATCTCCACGCCAGCCGGCGGCTGGATATCGCCCGCGGTAACAACACCTGGGCCTTCCTTGCTCAGGTACATAACAACCGGCTCGTCAGAGTCGGAGGACAGAACCAAGCCCTTGATGTTGAGGATGATCTCAGAGACGTCTTCCTTCACACCGTTGATGGTGGTGAACTCGTGGAGAACACCATCGATCTTGATGGAAGTTACTGCTGCACCCGGGATGGAGGACAGCAGGGTACGACGAAGGGAGTTACCGAGGGTGTAACCAAAGCCCGGCTCGAGCGGTTCGATGACGAACTTGGAACGAGACGGCTCGATGAATTCCTCGGTGAGCTGAGGACGCTGGGAAATGAGCATTGAATATCTCCTTGTCGACGCCCGCTATTTGACGTCGGTAGAAGGGGTAAAGATTGAGGTTTCGAAGATTCACTCTTCTCCGAATGCCACAAACGGGGCACTCGGTTACTAAGTTTACTTCGAGTAAAGCTCGACGATGAGCTGCTCCTGCAGCGGAACGTCGATCTGAGCGCGCTCGGGCAGCTGGTGCACGAGGATGCGCAGGGTCTCAGGAACAACCTGCAGCCATGCCGGTACGTTGGCATCGACCAGGCGGTCCTGAGCGTCTTCGAACCATTCCATCTTCTGGGAACGCTCACGAACATCGATGATGTCGTACTGCGAAACCTGGAAGGAAGGAACGTTGATCTTCTTGCCGTTCACGGTGAAGTGACCGTGGGAGACAAGCTGGCGAGCCTGGCGACGGGTGTTTGCCAGGCCAGCGCGGTAGACGACGTTGTCGAGGCGGGACTCGAGCAGAACGACCAGGTTGTCACCGGTCTTGCCCGGGCGGCGGTTAGCCTCGGCGTAGTAACGACGGAACTGACGCTCAAGAACACCGTAGGTGTACTTAGCCTTCTGCTTCTCCTGCAGCTGCAGCAAGTACTCGGATTCCTTGATGCGGTTGCGGCCAGCCTGTCCCGGTGGGTACGGGCGGCGCTCGAATGCCATGTCGCCGCCGACCAAGTCGACGCGCAGACGGCGGGATACGCGGGTAGCGGGGCCAGTGTAACGAGCCATTTTCTTACCTCTTCCTTTCCCTTAAACCTTGCGGCGCTTGGTTGGACGGCAGCCGTTGTGCGGCTGTGGGGTTGCATCCGTGATCGAGGAAACCTCGAGGCCTGCAGCCTGCAGGGAACGGATGGCGGTCTCGCGGCCGGAGCCCGGACCCTTAACGAATACGTCGACCTTCTTCATGCCGTGCTCCATTGCCTTACGAGCAGCGTTCTCAGCAGCCATCTGTGCAGCGAACGGAGTGGACTTACGGGAACCCTTGAAGCCGACGTGGCCGGAGGATGCCCAGGAGATAACAGCACCGGACGGGTCAGTGATAGACACGATGGTGTTGTTGAAGGTGGACTTGATGTACGCGTGGCCTGCGGCCACATTCTTCTTTACGACGCGACGGCCAGTACGACGCGCGCCGGAGCGAGTCTTTGGAGGCATGAATTACTTCTTCTTTCCTGCGATCGTCTTCTTCGGGCCCTTGCGGGTACGAGCGTTGGTCTTGGTGCGCTGACCACGAACCGGCAGGCCACGGCGGTGGCGAATGCCCTGGTAGCAACCAATTTCAATCTTGCGACGGATGTCAGCCTGAACCTGGCGGCGGAGGTCACCCTCGACCTTCCAGGTAGCTTCGATTACGTCACGCAGCGCCGACAGCTGATCATCGTCGAGATTGTCGGTGCGCAGGTCAGGAGAAATGCCAGTCTTTTCCAGCAATTCCTTGGCACGGGTTGGACCGATGCCGTAGATGTAGGTGAGAGCGACCTCCATACGCTTGTTGCGTGGAAGGTCAACACCAGCTAGACGTGCCATGTGGCGTGTCCTTTCGGGTTGTTACGATGGTTTTCTCCCTATCCGCCCCGCTCCATGCAGCACTTCGCCCGGACCGATGCCGGATCTGTGGGCTACTTACCAGTGCGGGCTCAGGCCATCGCAGCCTGAGGTGGGCTAGACATAGCGCCGCTATGTCAGAGGGTAAGGAGGCTTACAGTGTTTACTTGTAGCGGTAGACGATGCGTCCGCGGGTTAGGTCATAAGGGGACAGCTCTACAACCACGCGATCCTCTGGGAGGATGCGAATGTAGTGCTGACGCATCTTGCCAGAAATGTGTGCAAGAACCTTGTGTCCGTTGTCGAGCTCGACGCGGAACATTGCGTTTGGCAAAGGCTCGATAATACGACCCTCGACCTCGATTGCGCCTTCCTTAGCCATAACCTCTACTTTTCTAGGTGACTTCAAGTGAGTGTCACCTGCATGTTTGGTGTCTACTGCTTGGCGACGTCGCGGTAAATAAGACCGCAAACATACACCAGCGCTCTAGCATACGCTGCGTGCGAGCAATAAACAAACTCCTCTACCTGCGCACTCTTAGCGACACGCGCCAAGGCGGCAATAAAGCAAAAAATTCTCCCCGGGGAACTATCTTCCACGGGGAGAATTCTCTTTGAAAAGATTAAAAGCGTCTGCGCTTTGGATGCTTAGTAGATGAAAACCTTGGAGCCGACTGGCACATCATTCCAGAAGCGAACAGCATCCTGATGCGACAGGTGGATGCAGCCGTTGGACTCGTAAGCCGGGGAACCCTCGTGGAAGGCGTGGCCGGAGTTGGTGAAGTACATGGAGTAAGGCATCGGCGCGTTACCGAACTCGCGGGAGATCTCGTCTTTGATCTTGCGGTTGATGTAGAAAGTGCCGCGCGGGGTTTCCTGACCTGCCATGCCAGCAGACATCGCAGATGCTACGTAAGAAACGTTGCCGTTGTCCTGCAGCCAGGTGCGCTTGCCGTTCAGGTCAACGCAGACGCGTGCATCCGCCGGGCAAGGGCCGCGGTCAAACTCGTTGCGCTTGCGCTGTGCTTCGGCCTCACGTGCAGCCGCCTCAGCCGCAGCATGTTCGCGTGCAACCTGCTCTGCGTGCGCACGCTCCTGTGCCTCACGTGCCGCACGTGCTTCCGCGTTCTTCTGGTCAATCAGTCCTGGGAAGATAGCGTTGACTGCAGCGTCAACTGCCGGCTGAATAGCGTCTGCCGCAGCAGGGTTTAAAACCTTGACCTGATCCAGAATCTGATTACGGGTGTTCCAAGCCTGCTCGCGGGACTGACCGACGAAGTTATCGATCTGTGCGCGGGCGTCCGCGGTCAGGGCATCAATCTGTGCCTGCGCATCGGAGCTCATGGACTCAATGGAAGGAACGGTCTGTGCGGAAGCAGCTGGGGCGCCTGCCAGAACGGAGACGGTCATGACGCCGGCGGTCATAGGGGCAACTAGGGCACGACGTGCCTTAGAGGACACGTTGCGGGGGCGAATTTTAGACATGGCAACGAGTATAGACCCTCACATGGAATCCGCATACTCGACGTGACCCTAGTCCTCCCCCGGCGATTTCAACCTTCCAGCTGCAGGCTCTCGCAATGGGACAGGTTAATAGGAAGGATTAAGGCTAATAGCGAGGAGTAAGGATTCGCGGGCCGTTAGCGGTCGCGGCTACGGTGTGTTCCCAGTGAGCGGCGAGGCTGCCGTCAAGGGTGACCACAGTCCAATCGTCGTCAAGCACGGCGTTATCTTCCGTACCCAGGGTAAGCATCGGCTCAATCGCGAGAACGGAACCTTCTTGAATGAGCGGACCGCGGCCCGGCTTTCCTTCGTTCGCGAGATAAGGTTCTTCGTGCATGGTGTGGCCAATGCCGTGGCCGCCGTAGCCATCCACAATGAAAAGATCAACGCCGAACTTATCTTCAGCGCGGTAGGTTGCTTGCTCAAGAGCGTGCGAAACATCCGTCAAGCGGTTGCCCGGGACCATCGCCTTGAGCCCTTCAGCCAAAACCCATGCCGTGGCGTCGTTAAGCGCGGTTGCTTCGGGGGCCAGCTTGCCCACGCCGAAGGTCCACGCGCTGTCTCCTACCCAACCGTCGAGCGTTGCGCCGCAGTCGATGGAGACCAAGTCACCTTCCGCCAACACGATGTCTTTGCCCGGAATGCCGTGCACGATGACATCGTTGACGGAGGCACATATGGAACCCGGGAAGCCCTCGTATCCCTTGAAGGTAGGGGTAGCGCCCAAGTCCCTGATTGTTTGCTCGGCTACTTCATCGAGCTCGAGCGTAGATACGCCAGACGCCGCAGCGGCGCGCACGGCTTGCAATGCTTTGCCGACGATTTCTCCGGCGGCCTGCATCGCGTCCAGTTCACCTGGGGTGCGTGCGGGAATGGTTTTGCTGCGGCGTCTAAATCCCATGGCGTATTACTTGCCCATAGCCTTCAGGGTACGCTCGTTGATTTCCTCAACGGTGCCCTCAGCCTTGACGTTGATGATTTCATCGCCGTAGTGCTGGATGAGCGGGAAAGTCTCGTCGCGGTAGACGCCGAGTCGGGTGCGGATGGTCTCCTCGTTGTCATCAGCGCGGCCACGGGCCAGCATGCGCTCGACGACGACGTCCTCGGAAACCTCGAAGTTGATAACTCCGTCGAGCTTGACGCCCTTCTTCTCGAGCAGCTCGGCCAGAATGCCAGCCTGCTCCACGGTGCGTGGGAAGCCGTCCAGCAGGAAGCCGTTTGCAGCGTCGTCCTGGTTAAGGCGATCTTCAACCATGCGCGCGGTGACGTCGGTTGGAACGAGCTTGCCGGCATCAATGTAGGACTTTGCCTCAACGCCCAGCGGGGTGCCCTCACCAATGTTGGCGCGGAACAGGTCACCGGTGGAGATGTGCGGAACAGACAGCTTCTCGCTCAGGATTGCTGCTTGGGTGCCTTTGCCGGCACCGGGAGGGCCGAGGAGTACGTAACGCATTACTTGAGAAGTCCTTCGTAGTTGGATTGTAGGAGCTGGGACTCAATCTGCTTGACGGTAGTCAGAGCAACCGAGACCATAATCAGAATAGCGGTACCGCCGAAAGCGGAGGTGCCGTTTGCGGAAGAATGGCCAACGCCGAGATCCAGCAGGATATTCGGCAGAATAGCGATCAACGCAAGGTATAGGGAGCCTACGAACAGCAGACGGTTCATTACGAAGCCGAGGTACTGTGCGGTTGGGCGGCCCGGACGAATACCCGGGATGAAACCACCATACTTCTTCATGTTGTCTGCCTGCTCGGCAGGGTCATACTGCACCGAGACATAGAAGTAAGAGAAGAAGATGGTCAGCACGAAGTACAAGACGATGTACTGCCAGGAGCTCGGGGACTGCAGGTGCGCAATCACGTTACGCTGCCACCAGTTATCCGGCACGTTACCGGAACCAGAGTTAACGATCTGGGTGATAAGCACCGGCATATAGATAAGCGAGGACGCAAAGATAACCGGGATAACGCCGGCCTGGTTGACCTTCAGCGGCAGGTAGGTGGAGGAGCCACCGTACTGGCGGCGACCAACCATGCGCTTTGCGTACTGTACTGGGATGCGGCGCTGGCCCTGCTCGATAAAGGTAATGCCAACGACCAACACGATAAGACCCGCGGCGACCATGGCGAAGACCAGACCGCCGTTGTTCTGCATGATGCCCACGCCGTCGGTAGGCAAGCGCGTTGCAATGCCGGCGAAGATCATCAGGGACATGCCGTTGCCGATGCCCTTTTCAGTAATGAGCTCGCCCATCCACATAACGAGGATGGCGCCCGCGGTCATGGTGATGACCAGAACGATAAGGGTAAAGAAGTTACGGTCTTCAGCCAGAACCGGAACGCCCTGGCCCAGCAGCTGCTCGCGGTCCGCCAGGGCCACGATGCCGGAAGACTGCAGCAACGCCAGCGCGAGCGTGAGGTAACGCGTGTACTGCGTCATCTTGGCCTGACCGGACTGGCCTTCCTTCTTCAGCTGCTCAAAGTGCGGGATGACAACGGTCAGCAGCTGGACGATGATCGAAGCCGTAATATACGGCATGATGCCGATGGCGAAGATAGACAACTGCAAAAGCGCGCCACCTGAAAACAGGTTAATCACGGAATACAGATTGCCGGACTCCTCCGTCAGAGAACGCAAACGACCGGAGATCGAAGCGTAATCAACGCCCGGGGATGGAATCTGGGCGCCAATGCGGTAAGCAATAATCATCAAGATAGTGAAGATGATCTTCTTACGCAGGTCGGCGTCCTTAAAAGCCTGCAAAATGGCGGACACTACAAAATCCTCCTGGCCTTCCGGCGCTATCAACATTTAAGGGAAAATAGGTGACAACGCTCGGAGGTGGAACTCATCTGTCCCCTAACATGGGGAAGGTTGAACACTTATGACCATGCAAGCCTACCAGCCACGCGCTATTTAGCCACATTTAAGGTAAGGATTGCCAGCCAACTAATAAGGAAAGCGCCCGCCTCCCGATCACTCGGGAAAGCGGGCGCTTTAATGCTTTAAGTAACGCAGTTGATTACTTGGTTGCGGTGGCGGTGCCGCCAGCAGCCTCAATCTTCTCAACAGCGGACTTAGAGAACTTGTCAGCGGTGACATTCAGCTTGACGTTGATGTCGCCGTTGCCCAGAACCTTGACCGGCTGGTTCTTACGAACCAGGCCTGCGGAGACGAGATCTGCAACGGTGACGTCGCCACCGTTAGCGAATGCCTCTGCGAGGTCTGCAACGTTGACTACTTGGTACTCAACGTGGTTCGGGTTCTTGAAGCCCTTCAGCTTCGGCAGACGCATGTGGATCGGCATCTGGCCACCCTCGAAAGCAGCGGAAACCTGCTTACGAGCCTTGGTGCCCTTGGTACCGCGACCAGCGGTCTTACCCTTGGAAGCCTCACCGCGGCCGACGCGGGTCTTAGGCTTGTTTGCTCCTGCGGATGGGCGCAGGTCGTGCAGCTTGATGATATCAGCCATGGTTTACTCCCCTGCCACTTCTTCGACGGTGACCAGGTGGCGTACCTTCTGAACCATGCCGCGGATGATCGGGGTGTCCTGCTTTACAACAGACTGGCCGATCTTCTTGAGGCCGAGAGCCTCAATGTTCTTGCGGTGATTCGGCTTGGTACCCACCAGGCCCTTTACCTGAGTAATCTTCAGAGCCATTGCTTATGCCTCCTGACCTGCGCGCTTACGCAGCATCTGGGCCGGAGCAACCTCTTCGAGGGACTTGCCACGACGTGCGGCAACCTCTTCAGGGCGAACCAGCTGCTTGAGGCCGTCCACGGTAGCGCGGACGACGTTGAGGGCGTTGTCGGAGCCGAGGGACTTCGACAGAATGTCCTGCACACCAGCGCACTCGAGCACCGGACGTGCAGCACCACCGGCAATAACACCGGTACCAGGTGCGGCAGGCTTCATCATGACGATGCCAGCTGCGTCGCGACCCTCGACCGGGTGGGTGATGGTGCCGGCGATCATCGGGACGCGGAAGAAGTTCTTGCGAGCCTCTTCTGCACCCTTCTGAATTGCGGCAGGGACTTCCTTAGCCTTGCCGTAGCCAACGCCAACCATGCCTTGGCCATCGCCAACGACGACGAGAGCGGTAAAGGACATGTTGCGGCCACCCTTAACGGTCTTGGAGACGCGGTTGATGGTGACTACGCGCTCGATGTACTTATCGCGCTCGTTGTCCTGCTGATTACGACGATCGTTGCGACGACCGCCATTGTTGCGGTCGTTATTACGACCGTTCTCGGCGGAGCGTCCGCCGTCACGCTTTTCACGGTCCGACATTAGGCGTTCCTTCCGTTGATGTTTCCGTTTGCCATGATCATTAGAACTTCAGACCACCTTCACGAGCTGCCTCTGCGAGAGCGGCAACGCGACCGTGGTACTTGTAGCCAGCACGGTCGAAGACAACTGCCTCGATGCCAGCAGCCTTGGCGCGCTCAGCGATCAAGGCGCCAACCTTTGCGGCCTTTGCCTTCTTGTCGCCCTCGAGTGCACGAACGTCAGCTTCCATGGAGGAAGCTGCGACCAAGGTGTGGCCAGCCAGGTCGTCGATGACCTGGACGTGCATGTGGCGGGAAGAGCGGTGAACGACCAGACGCGGTGCCTCAGGGGTGCCGCGCAGGGTCTTACGGATGCGGAAGTGACGGCGTGCGCGTGCTTCGCGACGGCGGGAGGAGATGTCCTTGCCGATTGGGGTGCGCTTTGCGTTTTCAGTGTTAGCCATTGCTTACTTACCCGTCTTTCCGACCTTGCGGCGGACCTGCTCGCCTTCGTAACGAATGCCCTTGCCCTTGTAAGGATCGTCCTTACGCAGGCGGCGAATGTTAGCGGCGACCTGTCCGACCTTTTGCTTGTCAATACCAGATACGGAGAGCTTGGTTGCGCCATCCACAGCGAAGGTGATGCCCTCCGGAGCCTTGATGAGGATCGGGTGGGAGTAACCCAGAGAAAACTCGAGGTCGCTACCCTTCTGCTGAACACGGTAGCCGACACCGAAGATTTCCATCTTGATGGTGTAGCCCTCGGTCACGCCAATAACTGCGTTGTTGACGAGAGAGCGAGACAGGCCGTGCAGAGCGCGGTTCTTGCGGTCATCATCTGGACGGGAAACCGTGATTACGGAATCCTCGACTGCGATGGTGATTGGCTCTGGCAGAACGACGGTCTGGGTACCCTTGGAACCCTTAACCTCGACCTCCTGGCCGTTTACCTTGATTTCAACGCCGGATGGTACGGCGATTGGTGCTAGACCGATACGAGACATGTGTCAATCCTCCCTTACCAGACGTAGGCGAGAACTTCTCCGCCTACGCCCTTCTCCTGAGCCTGACGGTCGGTCAGCAGACCCTGAGACGTGGAGATGATAGCCACGCCCAGGCCGCCAAGGACCTTCGGCAGATTGGTGGACTTTGCGTACACACGCAGACCCGGCTTAGACACGCGACGCAGACCAGAGATGGAGCGCTCACGGTTGTTGTACTTGAGGGTGAGCTCGAGCTCGCGGCCCTCAACGGAGTAGTCAGCGATGTAGCCTTCCTGCTTCAAGATGTCGGCGATGTTTGCCTTGATCTTGGAGGTCGGCATCGACACGGTGTCGTGGTGCGCATGGCTTGCGTTGCGCACGCGCGACAGCATGTCGGCGATAGGATCAGTCATGGTCATGTGAGTGACCGTTACCTTTCTCGTTGCGGTTCCCGTACCCACCAAAGCGTTTTCCGTGTGATTTCGGGCTACTCACGCTCCTCACGGTCAATACCGCAAGGCGCTCGCCACCCTTTGATACATACAACGGGCCGCCGAAAACGGCGGGGGGCCTACAACAAAGTTGATGATGTTCAGTTCTTGATTCAGGCTCTACGTTTCTGCAGCTTGTAGGGCTAGATTTCATTTGCCATCTGGTCACACTACAGCCTCGACGTGAGTCTGAACTGCAACACTACCCGCTAACCTGCAGTTTTCCAAATCTTTTTTAGCGTCGAAGCTGCATGTCACCCTCGAGGACTAGAGTGGCCGTCATGACTGCAGAAAATGACCCTATCCACTCCGCCCACCAGTGGTTGGAGGAAGCGGCAGAACTAATCGGCGTCGACAAGCAAGATGCCACTGCCTTGACCCGTGAGCTGCTCGATCTTACCCGCGACGTCGCACACAGCACCTCGCGCCCGGCCGCTCCCCTGACGGCATATTTGGTTGGTTTGGCCTCGCGGGACTCGGACGAGGCGCGCGCGAACATCGCCAAACTGCGGACGGAGCTGAACTAGTGGCGGGCCGGGCAACAAAGTCCTTTGCTGTTACCAAGGTTCACTTGGATGGCACGGAGGTAACCCAGGTGGATACCCGCGCCGACATCGTCACTGGCGAGGAGCCGCTGGAGATTCGCGTCGGCGGGCAGACCTTGACCACCACCATGCGCACTCCGGGCCATGATATTGAGCTAGCTCATGGCTTTTTGCATTCTGAGGGCCATATTGCCGCGCTTGCCGACGTCTCCGAAGCCCGCTACTGCGCTGGCTCCACCGTGGACGGTATGAACACCTATAACCTGCTGGATATCGATCTGGCCCAGAAGAATGTCATTGGGCTAAAGGATCTGCGTCTTACGCTCACCAACTCCGCGTGTGGTGTGTGCGGAACGAGCTCGATTGACGAGTTACAAAAACGCTCGCGCTACGACATCCCGGAAATTCCCGTGGACCCGGCTGTGATTGCGAAGCTGCCCGATGCATTGCGCACTGAGCAAAAGCTCTTCCGCAAGACCGGCGGCATTCATGCGGCCGGCGCCTTTACCTTGGACGGCCAGCCGGTAGTGGTGCGCGAAGACATCGGCAGGCATAACGCGGCCGACAAAGTAATAGGCCACCTCTTAATGGAAAATCGCCTGCCCGCTGATGACCTTATTTTGGTCATGAGCTCCCGCGCTAGCTTTGAGCTAGTGCAGAAGGCGGCCATGGCCGGGTTCGGTATGCTCGTTGCTGTTAGCGCGGCATCCTCCCTCGCTGTGGAGACCGCCCGCGAGACAGGCATGACGCTGGTGGGCTTTGCCCGTCCTGACCGTTTCAACCTCTATTCGGGAACTCTAAAGCGTTAGTCGCGGTAGGCTTCCGGGCCCTTGTTGAGCCAGGCGTAAACGCCGCCGATGAGGAAGCCGCCGCCGATGACGTTGCCCACCCAAACCAGCGACCAGTTGGTGAGAACAGCGCCCAGGGTAAAGCCATCCGGCAATGGGTTAGAGCAGAAGAAGGTCAGCGTCATCAAGCAGAAGTTTGCGATGACGTGCTCGAGGCTAAGGCCCACGAAGCAGGCGATGATCGGCACGATGACGAAGAACTTCGAGACGATGTCCTTGGCAAAGACAGCACCGACGATGGCCATGTTGACCACGAAGTTTGCGAGGATGCCCTCAACCAGCAGGCCGCCTGGGCCCTTTTCCAGTTTGCCCATGGACAGCGTTGCGATGAGGTGCGATGGGTCGATGTGCCCCAGCTTCGCGGAAACACCCATGGCAGCGGCAAAGAGTACGGCACCAACAAAGTTGAAGAACGTGGTGACAACGAGCAGCCAAAAGCCCTTGCCCCAGCCCACCTGTTTATTGATGGCACCGTAGACCGCGTACATCATGCTGCCGGTAGCAAGCTCCGCGCCGAGGATTACGATGGCGAAAAGTCCAAGGCCGAAAAGCATGGCGAAGACGGGTGCACCCAGGCCCTTTGCATGCTTGTCGACGGCCTGGCCTACGACGGCCGCGAAACCGGTACCGATTGCAAGATAGACGCCGGCCAAGATCGCACGTACCGCAAAGCGGGCGGAGGACTCGTCGAGCAGAGTCACCTTCTTCTTGATTGCTGCTGCAGCAGATTCGTTGAGAGACACGAAGCTTCCTTTACCTAGAGTTATAACTGCGATAACACTACAGCGAAGTTCCAGGCTGCGCCAACAACTTTGTAACCACACGTGGGTATTTTCCGCGGTTATTGTTGCCAACGCCTGCCAAGGATTAAAGTTAGTTAGAAAATTCACTTACTTTTAAAACCCACCTCCCTCACCCCCCTTGGAGCCGCCGCCTATGCCCCCGCGTTATCCTCACGATCTGCCAGGTCGCAGCGCAGATCACACGCGCCCCCGGGCAGCCAGCGCCAGCAGCAGCACCAGCGCCAGCGCACAGCGCCGCACCATCAATAGCAAACCCATCGATCCCCGCCGCGCCGGCAACGGCAACCCCGACGGCGAGCGCACCTACGTGCGGCGCACTCCCCCAACGCCAACGACGCCGAAGACACCAACATCAACAACAGGAGCGCCGAAGCCACTACCTAACCGCCAAAAGCGCAGCCCCCGACCAAAGCCGCGAAGCACGGGTGGCCGCCACCGCGCGCCAGAAACGACCACGCCGGCGCTCCATACTCGCGCGCTGCACTTGTGGTCCACCTCGGGCAAGTTCCGTATTGCGATTGGTGTCCTTGCAAGTGCGGTCCTTGCAAGTGTGGCTCTTGCCGCCACGATGCATCGCGTGGTCGATCCTCCTGAAGGACTAGAAAGCAACCAAGTCCCTGTGGCAGCTGCTCCAGTCATTGAGCCCTCCGCCGCAGTTGAGATGTTCATCCCTGCAATCGAGGTCCATGCCGAATTTGAAGATGGCTCCTGCCGCGTCAAAGACGGCGCGCTTAACCCGGATACGATGACGGAGGCCTGCACTTATACCGCTGCGGACCGTCCGTATTCGCTGCCTGGCACTAATGCGCCAGACATCACCGTCATCGCCGGACACACCGGCGCCGGCGTTCCCGGTGTCTTCAACAACCTCTACGACGGCGGCGCAAACAAGCACACGGTCGCCCTCGGCGACAAGCTCTACCTGCGCACTGCAAACTCCGGCGACAACTGGCTGGTCTACAGCGCCACCGACATGCACGACCCAGTAAAAGAAGGCCTCGCCGAAGACACCACAATCTGGGGCGAAGGCCCCATGCCAGGCCGCCTTCTCACCATCAGCTGCATTCAGCCGCTCAACCTCCTTGAAGCCTCCGTGCGCAATGCAGTAGTGGGCTGGCAATTTGAAGGTATAACTACTTCAGACGCTACCGGAGTAGAAGCACCATTAGATGTCTCCAACGGTCAATCAATGGGTTAGGACTCGCCTGCACTTCTTGGATACGTGGGCGGCGCGATCGCCCCCATATAAAGCGAAACGCCCCCACCAAAAGGTGAGGGCGAAAAGCTTAAGCCGCTTTACTTGAACGGGAAGCCGAGCTCCTTGAGGAGGCGGCGGCCTTCTTCGTCGTTGGTAGCGGTGGTGACAACGGTGATGTCCATACCACGTGGGCGGTCAACCTTGTCGATGTCGATCTCGTAGAACATAGTCTGCTCGGTGAGACCGAAGGTGTAGTTGCCGTGGCCGTCGAACTGCTGATCGGACAGACCGCGGAAGTCGCGAATACGCGGCAGCGCGATGGTCAGCAGGCGGTCCAGGAACTCCCACATGCGGTCGCCACGCAGGGTGACGCGGGCGCCGATTGGCATACCCTCACGCAGCTTGAAGTTAGCGATGGACTTCTTTGCGCGACGCAGCTGCGGCTTCTGGCCGGTGATCGCGGTGAGGTCCTCGAGAGCGCCGTTGATCAGCTTGGAGTCACGTGCAGCGTCGCCAACACCCATGTTGACAACAACCTTGGTGACACCTGGGATCTGCATGACGTTGTCATACTTGAACTCGTCGTTCAGGGTCTTCTTGATTTCCTCGCGGTAGCGGGTCTTCAGACGCGGAGTGTAGTTCTCGCTCATGATTAGATGTCCTTCCCGTTGCTACGTGCGATGCGGACCTTCTTGCCGTTTTCATCGAAACGGTAGCCCACGCGGGTCGGATTGCCCTCGGAGTCAACGATTGCAACGTTAGAAACGTGAATCGGAGCTTCCTGGGTAACGATTCCGCCGGACTCGGCGCCACGCTCGGTAGCGGAGTTAGCAACGTGCTTCTTCACGCGGTTGACGCCCTCGACGAGGACCTTGTCGCGCTTCGGGTATGCTTCGATGACCTTGCCCTTCGCGCCCTTGTCAGGACCCGAAATAACAATCACCATATCGCCCTTATGAATCTTCATAAGACTAGATCACCTCCGGTGCGAGAGAAACGATCTTCATGAACTTCTTGTCACGAAGCTCGCGAGCAACTGGGCCGAAGATACGGGTACCGCGTGGCTCGTTGTCGCCCTTGAGAATGACTGCAGCATTCTCATCGAAGCGGATGTAAGAACCGTCCGGACGACGGGTCTCCTTCTTTGCACGGACGACGACAGCCTTAACGACGTCGCCTTCCTTTACGTTGCCGCCTGGGACAGCATCCTTGACAGTGGCGACGATTACGTCACCGATGCCAGCGAAGCGTCGAACGGAGCCACCGAGAACGCGGATGCACAGAATCTCACGTGCACCAGAGTTGTCGGCGACGCGCAGACGGGATTCTTGCTGAATCACTATGGGTCTCCTGACCTGGATTGATGTGCGGTAAGATTTCCGTCCTTACCGCACGCGGTCTACAAACTTGCGATGCTAAAGCCTTGACAACGGACTATGCCGAAGGGGCTCGGACCGGCGGTTCGGAAACGCACCACTACGGGCCGACCAGCTTTTGCAACCTATACATTCAACCACACGCCAGCATCCTTACCAAAACGCTGCTCGACGCCTGTCGACGCCCCCTACCTCCACATTTATTTTCGCCAGTACACCCGCCTACCCCTTAGCTCCTTATTTCGAATGCACCGACACACACACGATCCCCAAAATTATCGGCACGCTCTGCATATATAAATCTCAATTTAACGCCCCTCAGTGCAAATTAGGTCGCACATCCATTCCAATAGGCCCCTTTTTCACAGCTGTAACGCATGAAAATTACAGTTAACTTCTGATTTTCGCGTGACAAGTGAGAATTATGTGACTACTGTTATTTGCGTCGCGAAAGACATTTTTGCGCTTTCCCATATTTCCCGAAGGAGAAACACATGAAGCGTTTACCACAGACCCTGACCGCTGCTGCCCTGACCGGCGCACTCGCCTTTGGTGGCGCTGCTGTTGCTCAGGCCCAAGTTCCGGGTTCGGTAGAGAACCAGCCCTCGGCCGAGCCGCCTGCTCCGTCTGCGGGTGAAGATACCGCCACCGTAGACACCCCAGCTGAAGAAGGCACCCCAGCTGAAGAGGGCACCAGCGATATTGAACGCCATGATGTTGCTGCCGATCCGATTACCGTCGATGGTGTCGAGTACTTCAAGCAGGAAGACGGTTCTTGGCTGTCCAAGCCAGTTGCAGGCAACCCAGTACGCCTGACCGCAGAGCAGGCAGAAAAGTACGTGAAGGAGCAGCAGGACACCTCCGCAATTCCTGCTCCTGCCACCAAGGTAGACTCCGAGGGCAACACTTGGTACCAGAGCATGAAGGACCCGAACGTTTACGTCAACGATCCAGCCCTGGTCAACGTGGAAGTTACCGCCGAGATGCGTGACGCTTACGCAAAGGCATTCCCTTCTGAAGCTGCGAAGCCTGAATTCGACAAGAAGAAGCTCGCATGGTTGGCTCTTCCGGCAGCCCTGGTGATTGGTGGTATCACCTGGTACCTGTCCCAGGACGGCAAGACCTACGTCAAGGACGAGGCACGCAAGAACCAGGAACCGACCGCCGAGGAAAGGGCTGCTTCCGAGCAGATGCTGAACGCTAACAAGGATGCGGTTATCGCCCAGGGCGGTAAGCTCGCTGAGGGCAACGCTGCCCCGGCAGCCGCACGTGGTATGTCCGCTGAGACCGGCTCCAACTCCGTTGCACAGGCTTTGGCTGCTCTGGCCGTAGCTGCAATGGTTGCCGCTGGCGCTTTCGCTGCACGCCGCAAGTTCTTCGCTTAAGCAAGAGCCTTCCTACCAACTAGGAAACTGAATTGAGACTGGCTGCGCCGGTCGGGCTTCGGTCCGGCCGGCGCAGCTTTTTGCTATAGGCACCCTGGTGCGTCACAGTTTGCTTGGACTCAAGGTGAGCCTTCGCCCCAGAGAGCGCCGCTATTGCTAAACCGTTAAAGGCCGAACTGGGAAGGAGTTTTCCTCAGTTCGGCCTTTGTTCTTTCAAGCTAACGGGTTGTGCCTGCAGGCTCGTCAGTGGATGCAGGAGTAGCTGCATGGCCAGTGGTTGGTGCGGATGCTGGAACGGGCTTGGGATCCACAGTAAAGATATCGGTACCGAAGCCAGTGAGTTCACCCGGGCGGAAAGCCGCGGTAGGAAGAACAGGGCCGGTCTTCTTCGAATTCGAGACGACCACCGGGGTAGTTACGGGAAGGCCGGCGGCCTTGATGGCGTCGATATCAAATTCGGCGAGGACATCGCCCCGCCCGACCTCATCGCCCTTGGTGACGTGGGAGGTGAAGTGCTTGCCTTTAAGGTTTACCGTATCGAAGCCAATATGCATGAGGATATCGATATTGCCCACCACTGGGTCCTTGGTGCGAATGGCGTAGGCATGGTGGGAAGGGAAGGTAACGGTGATTTTGCCGTCGGCAGGCGCAACCAGTTTGCCCACGGTCGGCTCGATAGCCACGCCCTGGCCTAGCTTGCCGCCGGCAAACATAGGATCGCTGACCTGAGACAGTGGCACGGCGGTGCCCTCCAATGGGGAGAAGATAGTGCAGGCATCCTCGGCTGCTACCGCAGCTGGGGTGGCAGCGGCGGCTTGAGCCTCGGCCGCCGGAGGATTCACCTCATCCGGATCAATGGAGCCGTTCTTGCGGGCTAGGTAGCGGCCATACAGGTAGGCGCCGATGAAGGAACCCGCGAGTGCGATTGCAGCACAGATAAAGAACTGACTGTAATCCTCCGGGCGCATCGAAACGAAACCGATGATGCCGGCCGCGCCGAGTGCCGTTGCCTTCACGTCGAAGATGGCAATGAGAGTCGAGGCCACTGCAGAGGCAGCCATGCCGATGTAGAAAGGCCAGCGCAAGCGCAGATTCACACCGAAGATGGCAGGCTCAGTGATACCGAATAGTGCCGAGGTACCGGAAGCACCAGCCAAGCCCTTGAGCTTTTCGCTACGCGCCAGGAAGTAGACCGCGAGGGCTGCGCCACCTTGGGCAATATTCGCCATCGCTGCCGTGGCGAAGATGAAAGATCCGCCTTGATCCCACAGCATGTATTCGATTGGTGGGAAGGATTGGTGCAGGCCGGTGATGACGATTGGCGAGTAAACCAAGCCAAAAAGGAAGCCGCCGACAGGGCCTGCAAAGTCATACAAATTGGCCAAGCCAACGCCCAACCACTCACCGGCAGTGCGCAGGAACGGGCCAATGGCAGCGAAAGTGATAAAGCCGGTGACCAGCAGGGTAATCAACGGCGTGAGCATGAAGTCCACCGTGCCCTTTAGGTGGCGGTGGAGGAACTTCTCAATCGTGGCCAGGATCCACGCAATAACCAGAATCGGCAGGATGGAACCCTGGTAACCGGCCTGTGCGACATCGAGGCCAAAGATGTTCCAATACTCCATGTCGCCGGCCTCGATGGTCTCAGCCACGTTGTAGCCGTTGACTAGGTCCGGCATAACCATTGCCATGGCCATACCCGCGCCCAAAAACTCATTGCCGCCAAAGCGCTTGGTGGCAGTAAAGCCCACCAAAATGGGCAGGAAGGCAAAGGGGGCAGAAGCCAGCAGGTTGATAAGTCCAGCGACATCTTTGAGTGCCGGCACCATTTCAATGGCCGCTTTCTCACCGAACAGCCCTTCAGCCGACAAGACGTTGTTCAGTGCCATGAGCAAACCGCCGCCGACCAGAATCGGGATGAGCGGCACGAAGATATCCGCGAGCACCTTGACGGCGCGGGAGAACCAGTTGCCGGAATTAGCGGCAATGTCTTTGAGCTCTTCGGTGGAAACGGCAACGTCCTTGTGGATCATGCCGTTCAATTCCCTATAAACAACGTTGACGTCACCTGGACCAACGATGACCTGGAACATTCCACCGGCTTCAAAGATTCCCTTGAGGTCAGGGTCAGCCTCTAAGGCCTTGGTATCGACCTTCTTCGTATCCTTCAGCACCATGCGCAGGCGCGTTGCGCAGTGCGCCAAGCCGATGATGTTTTCTTCGCCGCCAAGTGCACGCAGGGTCCGTGCAGCAACTTCCTTGTGGTCCATAGGCAAAGCTCCCTTTCCTTTTCACGAGCTAATCAACCTAGAACCATTAGATACAGCTTCCAGACAAAAAGCCAAGAGCTCGGACATATTTGAGGGAAAATTCACCAAGTTTTACTGTTTGAACGGTCACTTAGTTCTTAACCCAGCCGCTCCATCGCGCTTCGCCTTCGCCAAATACGCTTGCCGACGCCGCGATTCGCCCACCGCCAGCAAAAATTTCCACGGCGCAGCCATCGGCAATGGCCATGACCTCGCCCTCTGGGCAGGCAATCACGCGCTCGTCATCGCCCACACTCACGCGCAGCAGCCCTTCGCCTGCGCTAAAGCGCAGGTGTTCCCTACCTTCAACATCAACCAGGCTATAGCTGCCGCCACGCGAAGAGCTCAGACTCACCGTGCTGCCGAAGCCCTCCCTACCAGCAGCATCGGGAATCGTCTCCCACACCGGCCATTGATAAAGCACGCCGTCTTCCAGCCATACCCGGCGCGGCAAGGTCAGGGTGTGCACCCAGCCCTCCTCCACGGTGGGCTTGTCATCTTGAGCAGGAAGGCCCATCCAGCCGAGCAGCAGCGCTTGGCCATCGCTCATGCCAACCAGCTGCGGGGCATAGAACTCGTGTCCATAGTCCAGCTCGCTGAAACCACGCTCGACGTGGAAGGTGGTGCCGTCCAGCTTGCCCACCAGGTAGCCGCACTGGTCGGAAGAAGCGTAGTGCGTTTGCCCATCCACTTTGACGGGTTCAAGCCCCTGCGGGCAAAAGACCAGGACGTCCTTAGACTCACCGGTTGCCTTATCAGTCAAGGTCACAAGGTTTGGGCACTCCCACATATATCCGCCCGGTAGGAGTTCGGGGCTAAGCCCCGGCGCGGCGTCGTCAAGCGCGAAATCCAGTGCTCCCTCAAAGTCCCAGTTCTTAAGGTCCTGCGAGCGGTAGAGCACCACCGCAGCGTTCTCGTCCTCACGTTGCGCACCGATGACCATGCGCCAGCCTTGCTCATCCCGGGAAATCTGCGGATCGCGGAAGTGCCCGGTAAAGCCTTCCTCACTATCGGGAATCAGCGGGTTCGCGGCGTCGCGGTAATAAATGCCACCCTCAGGGCCAGAAGGATCGAGAACGCGCACGCGGTTCTGGGAAGGAATGCGCTTGCCATCCACCTTGAGGTTGCCCGTATAAAACAGCCACACGTCGGTGCCATCGACCACGGCACCGCCGGAGTAACAGCCGTCCTTGTCATAGGGCAGGTCAGGCGAAAGCACGTCCGGATGATGCCGCCAGGGGCCTGCCACTGAGTACTTCGCCGAGGCATGCGCCCACCCCGTTCGCTTCGGCGCGTGCGGGAAGCAGGGGTCGTGTTGGTAATAGACGTGCATGGTGTCGCCATCTAGAAAGACACCATTTGGATCGTTGAGACGGCCATACGGGGGCGCGATGTGGAAGTTCGGACGGTAGTTCATAGCACCGATACTATGGAATCCATGAGAATCCATGTGTGTGGCGAAGGACTCGTCGACCTTGTCCCCGTCAGCCCAGGTAGCTTGCAAGACCTCACGCCGGCTTTGGGCGGCGGGCCTTTCAATGTGGCCATCGCGGCGGCGCGTCTGGGCGGCGAGGTCAGCTTCCAGTCGCGCCTTTCCACCGACGGTTTCGGTAACGCGCTGGTGGAAAGGCTGGAGCAGGAAGGCGTGGACACGTCTATGGTCCAGCGCGGTCCAGAGCCCACCACTTTGGCCGTGACCAGCATCGGTGATGATGGTTCGGCGTCCTATACCTTCTACACGGAGGGCACGGCAGATAGGTTGGTTGAGCCCACGCTTTCCGACGCCGAGATTGCCTGCTTCGGCACTGTTTCCCTCGCGTTGGAGCCAGGTGCTTCGCGCTATGGCGAACTGCTCAAGCAATTCGCAGCTAAGGGCAGCATCGTGGCGCTCGATCCGAATATCCGCCCGTTCTATACCAACGATGAGCACAAGGCCTTCCTCAACGAGCTACTTGCCCACGTCACCGTGCTGAAGCTTTCTGAGGAAGAAGTGGAATTCCTGGGCAAGCAGGCCCTCAAGCAGGTTCCCGTCGTGGTGGTTACCCGCAGCAGCGAGGGCCTCACGTTGCGCGCTGGCACGACCCGGTTCGATGTGCCTTCCGCCAAGGTCGACGTCGCCGACACCATCGGCGCGGGCGATACCATCATGGGCGCGCTGCTCACAGAGATCGCCCGCCGCAACCTCACGGCCGAAGAGCTCACTCACTTGAGCGAATACGACTGGAAAAAGATTTTGGAATTCGCCGCGGCAGCCGCTGCGATTACCGTCTCTCGCAAGGGCGCACAGCCACCGCACCGCGCAGAAGTGCTTGCCATGCAAGCAGATGTTCAGAAGAAAGAGGCCTAAATGTTTTCTTCCTACCAGGGCCGTAGCGCCATACTTCACACCGTGGCGTTCATCTTCGTGGCGTTGTCTTTCATCTTCCCGGTAGTCCTGGGCACTTCTGCCCTGCTGCCCACGTGGCTATCCGGCATCGTGAGTATCCTCGTTGCGCTCGCCATTCTTGTCGACGCCGCGCACAAAGCCTTCGCCCCACCTGAACGCCCCGCACGTGGCCTGCGCGCACTTTCCGCCCTCGCTGCGTTGACCGCGCTCATCGGCTGGATCTGCTGGCTTATCATCTTCAACAACTTCGACGCCGCCGGCACCACCATGTACAAGGTAGGTACCTTCACCCTGGGCACCAGCGCCGTGCTCAACATCTTCTGCGCCGCCATGGCCTTCCTGGATTGGCGGGCTGGCCGCGTTACTCCGGTCAAGCATTAATCGGCAAAATTGCCTTTGGCTCCCCGAAAGACATCAAGAACTCCTTGTAGTAGCTCTGCGCAGCCACAAGGAGTTCTTGTTATTCAGCAGCTTCGATTTCAAAGCTGGTGCCCAGACGAAGCGGGCCGTTCGGCAAAGAGGCATCATTTTGCCAACCAACTTTGTCAGCAGCGATCGACACTGTCACATGCTTGCCCACCCACGGCTCTGCCTTTTCGCGGCTTTCCTCGTGCGTGCTGTAGTGCGATGCAAGCAAGCCGCTATCGATCCAACGGGTTTCCTTGTAATTTGCCCTGTTCCCGGTGACCTCCCCCGGAGCATCAAATTCGAGGATCCAATAGTCGCCGTTGAGCTCGCTTTCAGGGAATCCGGATTCAGGCTGCGAGCCTAGGGTCTCACGACCTTTCTTCTTTACAACCTTGCCCGTCATCTTCAAGATGCCGTCTTCAATGACCACCGCTGGTTTCTTCGATTCTTCTGACGCCTTGGATTCTTGGGAATCCGCCTCTGCTGAACTTTGTGGCGCCATCGTATTGAACATCTTCTCTGTTTCTTTAGCGGAGTCGTTTTTCCGGAATTACTGCAGCCAGAAAGCGCTAGGGCTGCAACACAGAGTAAGGAAACATAGCGGCGCATGATTGGACCTCAAAACACATAAGGAAATAGGAGACAGCGTTTTAGCTTAACGCCCTGGGGCGGTGAGGATTGTGGAAATCGGCGAATCTGCCGCGGCGGTCTCCCACACCGTCTACGAAGCGGCGAAGGTCTCCGGTGCCAAGGGGCACCAGACCTTCTTCCGGATCACGCTGCCTTTGCTTACACCGGGTATCGCAGCAGGCTGGATTCTGGCTTTCTTCGCAGGATTCCGTGAACTCGTGATTCTTCGCTGGTGCGCCGGAACAACATCAACCTGCTCGCGTCCTGGATCATGAACCAATTCGATCAAGGCCACCGCGCCGAGGCCATGGCAATGACCCTTATGGGGGTTGGAACTTCAATTATCGTCCTCGTACTCGTCACTTCCTGGCAACAAAAGGAACGCGCATGATCACCATGACTATAAATGGCCCGAAGGAATCATCGCGCACGGGACCGAACCGCACTTCTTCGAAATCGACGGTGTGCAGGCGTGGACCTGCGGCGTGGCCACCGACCCTGACCCACGAGAGATCGAAATCCCCAGCTTCAATGGCCTGGGACTGCTTCACACCTCTGTGCACGGTGAATTCAGCCGTAAGCCTTGCCTGCCGTGCAAGCTAGAGGATCTGCAAGAAAGCGGTGCGACGTGGGTGCTTGGGCACGTGCACAAGCCCATCACGCTAAGCGCAGAACCGTTCATTGGTTGGACGGGAATGCGTGCCGGCGTGCACTACGACCCGACGACTTCCGCGGTGAGCAGGTTTTCTTAAAGACTATTTCAAAGGTTGTCTTTGCGAGCAGAGACCGCTCGGGGGTCGTTAACTCGGATGCGGCGCGAGAGTTGCTGGGATGGTCTGAATTAAAAGCTCTTTGAGGCCGGCTTTCTTTGGAAAATCCCTGCGCTCGGACCAACCTGCGATGCATTCGATGAAGATGCCGATCAGACTGCGGGCACGGGTGCGGTCGATAATGCTGGTGCCCGTCTCAGCTAGGACGCAGTCCACCCACTGGTCCGAGTGCTGCCAGATATGGCCCAGCAACGAAGGATTTTCACGCAACAGAAGGACTCGATCTGCGAGCTGTCCTCCCCACGCATCGGCATCGCTGAAGAGTTCGCGGAGCGCTGCCTCCAAGTTCTTATAATCAGTCATCTGCGCGATGTCCACCAGAACCTTTGTTGCTTCGGGGCTGATGATGACACTGGTGATAACGGCTTCTTTCGTGCCAAAGTGGCGGTAGAAGGTCATCGCTGAGACATCAGCGGCTTCGGTAATTTCAGCCACGGTGACGTCGTCATATCCACGCTCTGCAAAAAGCTCGAGCGCCGCACTTCGGATCGCGCGCCGCGTCATAAGTTTCTTTCGGTCGCGACGATTAAGCCCAAGATTGTCCGAAGACGAAGATTCTAAAGGACGTGACACCATGCCTTAACTCTATAATTTCTGCTGCCTCGTGTGCATGAATAACAACGCAAATCCCGTTAAAACACAAGCAGCGCTACACAGGACAAAGACGCTATCCATCGCATGGATATAGGAGGCGTCGCTAGCCGGCTCGCCTGCCAAGTTAATTACGAGTGAGGCGATGAAAGCAACGCCTAGGAGCGAGCCAAGCTGCCGAATTGTATTAACCAACGAGGCACCACTTCCCCGGCGCTCCGGGTGAACCTGCGCCATCGCCTCCTGCAAAGCCAAGGATTGACCCGCCCCCACACCAAAGCCGGCAAGGCTTAACCCCGCGGCCAAATATCCATATCCGCTGGATGGACTCGTCAACGCACCAACCAGCAGCCCCCCGGCGACGAGGAAAATCGAGCTAGGCAGAAGCCACCGCCCAATCTTGCTTCGCCGCACCAACAGCCCGGCTGCCAAGGCGCCAACGATGGCAGTGCCGGCCAAAGGCATAAGCATCAAGCCACCCCGGGCAGGCGAGTTGCCCAAGATATTCTGCAGGTAGTGCGGAGTGACATAAAGCAGCCCGAAAAGCACCAAGTTGATAAAGAACAGGGTCACAGTATTCACGAGGAAGCGCGGATTGTTCAAAAGCCCCAAGTCCACGAGCGCTTGATCGCTCCTTCCACCGAAGACCAGGGCCAGTGCCAAAGCAGCCAACCCAATCAGAATTGGTAACCAAACCGCACTAAATGAGACCTTGCCGCCGACGTTAATCATGCCAACCGTGAGAACAAGGAAACCAAAGGCAGAGAGCAAGATCTGTACCCAAGGCAGCACCGGATGGGAAGGAACAGCCCTTGCCTTCGGCAGTCGGCTACAGCCGAAAAAGACAAGGGCGATGACAACGACGTCAAGCCAGAAGATGCCACGCCAGCCTAAAGCATGAATAATCCAGCCACCCAGGAGCGGACCTAAAGGAGCGCCAACACCACCGGCGGCGGTCCACAAACTATTGGCCAGTGCCATGTCGGAAGGCTCTATCACCGTGGGCAAAAGGGCCAGCGACATCGGCGTAAACACCGAGGCCGCAAGTCCCATGCCCGCACGTCCGACAATGAGCCAGATGGCCGACGGAGCAAGCGCGCACACGAGCGCTGATACAAGAAAGACCATGCTTCCTAAGAGGAGTAGACGTTTATGTCCGAGCCTGTCGCCGAAGAGCCCGCACGGCAGCAATACCGCAAGGAAGGCGACATTGTATGCGGAGACAACCCATGCGGCTTCCGCGGGGCTCGCACCTAGTGAGTTCGTCAATGCTGGCAGGGCAACCGCAACCATGGTCGTATTCATATACAACGTCATAATTCCGGCACACAGTGTTAATAGATGCGACCAATGCGTTTTAGCGATAGTCTCTACCATGCGTTACAAACTACCACTTTTAAAGAGATTGGAGACTACGCTAATGGGCCACTACAAACCAGGACAGATTCCCGTCGGCGAAGCAAAAGAACTCTTCGAACTTCTAACTCGTTGCGACAAGGACTTCACTCCCCCGCTCTCGCAGCGCGCGGCCGTTGGACAGACCGACTGGGACAGCCAGGGAGCGAATACGGGAATCAAAGACTATTACGAGTCGTTGATCGAAAAGGCCACCATCATCACGGTCACCCGCAACAACAAGTTGGCAGGGTTCTGCGCTTATTACTATCCCTATCAATGGCAGGGCCAAAGCTACCTATACGTGAGCACCGCGGTCACCGCGCCCGAATGGCGCAAGCACGGACTCACTAACGCGTATGTGCGCCATATCTGCACCGCCGCAATGCGGTTGAAATGCCCCATCCTGGCCAAGACTTGGTCTACCAACAAGCAGAGTATGACGGCACTATCCCGCTATGCCGATAGAGCAGACACGCTTTGCGACGACCGCGGTGTCGGCATCGACACTGTCTACTGGGAGACCACGCTAGATACGTTGCTATACCGGGCAGCGCGACGAACGCTTAAAAAATACGCGCATATGAAAAGCCGGCCGAGCCTTCTTCCTAAAGGAGGAAAAGCTCGGCCGGCTTAAGTGTTGAAAAGCTAGGTTTTACTTAGCCTTCTCAACGACCTCGACGAGACGGAAGTGCTTGTCCTTAGACAGCGGGCGGGTCTCGGCGATCAGAACGCGGTCGCCGACGCCGGCGGTCTCGTTCTCGTCATGTGCCTTAACCTTCTTGTTAGAGCGCATGATCTTGCCGTAAAGCGCGTGCTGCTTGCGATCCTCGAGCTCGACGACGATGGTCTTATCCATCTTGTCGGAAACTACGATACCGATGCGGGTCTTGCGCGCACCGCGCTCCTTCTTTACTTCGTTCACGTTTGCCTCACTCATGATTAAGCCTCAGCTCCCGGAACTACGGACAGGCCCAGCTCGCGCTCGCGAAGAACGGTGTAGATGCGGGCAATGTCGCGCTTAACCGTGCCGATGCGGCGGTTGTTGGTCAGCTGGCCGGTAGCCTTCTGGAAACGAAGGTTGAACAGCTCTTCCTTCGCATCCTGCAGACGCTTTTCCAGCTCAGCGTTGTCGAGCTCACGGAACTCGTGGGCGGGGGTACCGGTTGCCATTAGAACTGGTCCTCCTTCTTGATGATGCGGACCTTGCAAGGAAGCTTCTGGCCTGCGCGGCGCAGTGCCTCAATTGCGGTGGCCTCGTTCGGGTAGGACATCTCGAAGAGGACGCGGCCCGGCTTAACGTTGGCGACCCACTTCTCAACCGGGCCCTTACCGGAACCCATACGAACGCCGAGCGGCTTCTGGGTCAACGGACGGTCCGGGAAGATGTTGATCCACACCTTGCCACCACGCTTGACGTGGCGGTTGATGGCAATACGTGCGGCCTCAATCTGACGGTTGGTGATGTAAGCCGGCTCGAGAGCCTGGATTGCGTAATCACCAAAGTTGATGCGGTTACCGCCCTTGGAAACACCGGTACGGGTAGGACGGTGCTGGCGGCGGTACTTAACGCGCTTAGGAATCAGCATGGATTAGCCCTCCTGCTTCTGCTGTGCGCGCTGACGACGCTGGCCACCACGGCGCGGACGACCGTTACGGTCACCGCGGCCACGGCCCTGCGCCGGAGCGTTCAGTTCGGATTCGCGTACGCCACCGACGACGTCACCCTTGTAGATCCACACCTTGATGCCAATGCGGCCGAAGGTGGTGTGAGCCTCTGCGGTGCCGTAGTCGATCTCGGCGCGAAGAGTGTGCAGCGGAACGCGACCCTCGTGGTAGCGCTCGGTACGGGACATCTCGGCGCCGCCCAGACGACCGTTCAAGAGGATCTTAATACCCTTGACCTGCGGCTGGCGCATAGCGGACTGGATAGCCTTGCGCATTGCACGACGGAATGCAACACGGTTAACCAGCTGCTCGGCGACGGACTGAGCAACGAGGGTTGCGTTTGCGTCGACCTGCTTGACCTCGAGAATGTTGAGGGCGACCATCTTGCCGGTGAGCTTCTCGAGCTCGCGGCGGATGCGGTCTGCCTCAGCACCGCGGCGGCCGATCACGATGCCTGGGCGGGCGGTGTGAATGTCGACGCGTACGCGGTCACGGGTGCGCTCGATAACGACGTCGGCAATGCCGGCGCGGTCGAGGCCCTTCTCGAGGTACTGACGGATCTTGATGTCTTCGGCTACGTAGTTCGCGTAGTCCTTATCGGCGAACCAGTGGGTCTTCCAGTCGGAAGTGATGCCCAAACGTAGGCCGTGAGGATGGATTTTCTGGCCCATTACTTGGCCCCTTCCTTCTGGCTCTCGACCACCACGGTGATGTGGCTGGTGCGCTTACGAATCATGAATGCACGGCCCTGTGCGCGTGGCTGGAAACGACGCATGGTCGGGCCCTCGTTGGCGTATGCCTCGGAGACGACCAGGGTGCGTGGGTCCAGACCGAAGTTGTTCTCAGCGTTAGCAGCTGCAGAAGCAACAACCTTAGCGACTGGCTTAGCAGCGCCCTGCGGAGCGTACTTCAGGATTGCAAGTGCCTCGGCTACGGACTTGCCGCGAACCAGATCGATGACACGGCGTGCCTTCATCGGAGTAACGCGGACGTAGCGGGCCGTTGCGGATGCGGAGGTGATGGTTTCACTCATCGCTTATCGACGTCCCTTCTTATCGTCCTTGATGTGACCCTTGAAAGTCTTGGTTGGTGCGAACTCACCGAGCTTGTGGCCGACCATGGAGTCCTCTACGAACACCGGCACGTGCTTACGTCCGTCATGGACGGCGAAGGTGTGACCGATGAAGTCAGGCAGAATGGTCGAGCGGCGAGACCAGGTCTTGATGACCTGCTTGGTGCCAGCCTCGTTCTGAGCATCCACCTTGTTGAGGAGGTGCTCATCGACGAACGGGCCTTTCTTAAGGCTGCGTGGCATTGTTTACCTCCTCTTAGCGCTTCTTGTTCGGGCGACGACGGCGCACGATCATGTTGTTCGAGTAACGGTTCGGGTTGCGGGTGCGACCCTCCTTCTTGCCCCATGGGGACACAGGGTGGCGACCACCGGAGGTCTTACCCTCACCACCACCGTGTGGGTGGTCAACCGGGTTCATGACGACACCACGGACGGTCGGGCGAACGCCCTTCCAGCGCATACGGCCGGCCTTACCCCAACGGATGTTCATCTGGTCAGCGTTACCGACCTCACCCACGGTTGCGCGGCAACGGATGTCGACGCGGCGGATCTCGGAGGACGGCATACGCAGGATTGCGTACTTGCCTTCCTTACCCAGCAGCTGGATGGAAGCACCAGCGGAGCGAGCAAGCTTAGCGCCTGCGCCCGGCTTGAGCTCCACAGCGTGGATGGTGGTACCGGTTGGGATGTTGCGCAGCGGCAGGTTGTTACCAACCTTGATGTCGGCGTTAGCGCCGGCCTCAACGATGGTGCCCTGCTTCAGGCCCTTAGGGGCGATGATGTAGCGCTTCTCGCCATCTGCGTAGTGCAGAAGAGCGATGTTTGCGGTGCGGTTCGGGTCGTACTCGATGTGAGCAACCTTTGCCGGGATACCGTCCTTGTCCGTACGACGGAAGTCGATCAGACGGTAACGACGTTTGTGGCCACCGCCGATGTGGCGGGTGGTGATGCGGCCGTAGTTGTTACGACCACCAGTCTTGGTCAGCGGGCGCAGCAGGGACTTCTCCGGAGTGGAACGAGTGATCTCCTCGAACTCGGACACGGAGGATGCGCGGCGACCCGGAGTTGTCGGCTTGTACTTACGAATAGCCATAATTCTTCCTTTTCCTTTCGGCTCTCCGGTGGCGCTTAAGCGCCGCCGCCGAAGATGTCGATGGAGTCGCTGCCTTCGCGAAGCGTCACATAAGCGCGCTTGGTGGACTTACGCTGACCGAAACCGGTGCGGGTGCGCTTACGCTTACCTGCACGGTTGACGGTGTTCACGGAGTCAACCTTTACGCCGAAGATCTGCTCGATGGCATCTTTGATCTGGGTCTTGTTGGAGTCCGTGGAGACGTAGAACGTGTAGACGTTCTGCTCCATCAGGCCGTAGGACTTCTCGGAAACGACCGGTGCGATGACAATGTCACGCGGGTTAGCGAGCTTAGCCATTACTTCTCCTCCTTAACTTCCTCGTTCGCACCCTGAGCGCGAGCGACGAAGGTGTGCAGAGCCTCAACGGAGAACACAACGTCGTCAGAGTAAAGGACGTCGTAGGTGTTCAGCTGGCCTGCGTCCAGGATCTGGACGTTAGGCAGGTTGTTGGCGCTGCGGCGAGCGTTGATGTCCTCGCGGCCGACAACGAGCAGCACGTTCTTGCGCTCGGTCAGACGCTCGATGAAAGCCTTAGCCGCCTTGGTGGACGGGGTCTGGCCCGGGACGAGCTCTTCGATTACGTGGATACGCTCGTTGCGAGCGCGGTCGGACAGTGCACCAAAGAGAGCAGCCTTGATCATCTTCTTAGGGGTGCGCTGTGCGTAGTCGCGCGGAACCGGGCCGTGGGAGATGCCGCCACCTGCGTAGTGCGGTGCGCGGATCGAGCCCTGGCGTGCACGACCGGTGCCCTTCTGGCGGAAAGGCTTACGGCCACCGCCGGAAACCTCGCCACGGGTCTTTGCCTTGTGGGTGCCCTGGCGCGCAGCAGCAAGCTGAGCGTTGACAACCTGGTGCATCAAAGCGATGGATGCCTCGGTGTCAAAGATCTCTGCTGGCAGCTCGACAGAGCCGTTGGTCTTACCCTCAGCGGTCTGGACGTCTAGCTTGAGGTTGCTCATGCGTGTGCACCGCCCTTCACTGCGGTCTTAACGGTGACGAGGCCACCGCGTGCACCAGGGATAGCACCCTTGATGAGCAGCAGGTTGGACTCGGCATCGATCTTCTGAATCTTCAGGTTCTGGGTGGTCACACGGTCGTGGCCCATGCGGCCAGCCATGCGGGTGCCCTTGAAGACGCGAGCCGGGGTAGCGCAGGCGCCGATGCCGCCGACGCGGCGGTGAGCAGCCTGGTTACCGTGGGCAGCACCCTGACCTGCGAAGCCGTGGCGCTTCATGGCGCCAGCGTAGCCGTGGCCCTTGGTCGTGCCGGTGACGTCAACGAAGGTGATGCCCTCGAAGATGTCAGCGGTAACTTCCTGGCCAACCTCGTAAGCAGAGGTGTCATCCATGCGGATTTCGGCAACGTGGCGACGTGGGGTTACGCCAGCCTTCTTGAAGTGACCTGCGGCAGGCTTGTTTGCCTTGCGTGGGTCGATTTCGCCAAATGCGATCTGGATGGCGTTGTAGCCATCGGTTTCTGCGGTGCGAATCTGGGTAACAACGCACGGCCCAGCTTCAACGACGGTAACCGGTACAACGCGGTTTTCCTCGTCGAAGATCTGGGTCATGCCGAGCTTCTTGCCCAGAATGCCCTTGATCTCGTTTTCACTCATTGTTAGTTCTCCACCAAATATCTATTCGTCGATCGCTTTACACTACTGAATGTTTACGTCGACGCTGGCCGGAAGGTCGATGCGCATCAAAGCGTCAACGGTCTTCGGGGTCGGGTCGAGAATGTCGATGAGGCGCTTGTGAGTGCGCATCTCGAAGTGCTCGCGAGAGTCCTTGTACTTGTGCGGAGAACGAATAACGGCGTATACGTTCTTCTCGGTTGGGAGCGGCACTGGGCCAACAACACGAGCACCCGTACGGGTAACGGTCTCGACGATCTTCTTTGCAGAAGCGTCGATAGCCTCGTGATCATAGGCCTTCAGCCGAATGCGGATTTTTTGTCCCGCCACGCTTATCCTCTTCCTCGCTACCCCACATTCACATTCCCGGCGTATCCGGGGCGTGAAGCGGTGGGAATTGCTTCTCGATTTCTCTATAACGTTGTCCGGACTCTAGGGCCTGGGCGCAACGCCAGTTGTCTGACTGTCATGACGACCAAAAGTTGCGACCTGGCAATAAACCTGGTTGCAGTGCTTTCGACGGGGTACAAGACCCGTAAGTCAAAGTTCTATAGAAAGAGGACGGTTCCTCACGCATTACACGTGGAGGCACAAATCCAATTCATATACTGCCGCTGTTTATTTGCCATGCCCCTTCTCCGGTCCATTCGCTCGGGATGTCTCTACTAAACGCGGACCTAGCCCGATTGAATGACCTTCTCGGCACACACTTAAAAAGTGCCCACCTGCGAAGGTGTCATGTTCGCTTTACCAGCAACTTTGTTGAATATCGGGGGTGTTTCACCCACGATTTCCAAACGCCGTTGTGTTAAAGCAACCCTTGTATTTAAGCATGTAATCGCGCGTTTTCCAAACTTTTTTCCAAACCGTGTGCAAAGTCACGTTTTCCAAAAGATTGCACCTCAGCACCCCACAATGTCCGCATTCAGATATAGGCTCGGAAAGGTAGCTTTCTTGTTAAGGCGAAACTTCCCGCAATCAAGTCCCTATAGATAAGGAATAAGCACAATGACCGCTAATACCCCAGCGAATACTGATCAGAACGCTGCCCAGAACACCGCACAGAACGCAGCAACTTCCACCGAGCAGGCAAACACCGCCGCTGCTGCCCCGGAGGTCAACAAGAACCTGGAAACCGAGTACGGCACCACCACTATCGACGACGCCGTGGTTTCCAAGATCGCTGGCATCGCCGCCCGCGAGGTTTCCGGCGTTGCCGCACTGGGCGGTGGCGGCGCACGCATGATGGGATCCATCCGTGAGTCCTTCGGCGCATCCGAGGATGTACGCCAGGGCGTAACGGTTCAGGTCAACAACGCTGTTGCCACCATCGAAGTTGCCATCATCGCCGAGTACGGTGTTGCTATCCACGAGCTGGCTGAGGCTATCCGCCGCAACATCATGAATGCTGTCGAGCGCATGACCGGCCTGGGCGTTGAGCGCGTTGACGTTGTGGTCCACGACGTCAAACTGCCAAAGGAAGACACTGCCAGCGAGCAGGCCTCCAACAACGCTTTGGCACAGGGCCAGGAATAGGCCTTTCAAAGACTAAGGCAGTTATTTAAATGATGGAGTCCACTCCGGAGCGCTTTGAACTAGATGCCGCTGCTGCACATCGCATCGTCGACTCAGTAGCAGGCATCCAGGGCGTCGCCAAGCTGCATCCCGGTTCTTTCGGCGAAGTTGCGTTGCTTTACCCCGGCAAGCGCATCGGCGGCATAAAGCGCCCGAGTCCGCGCGACGATAGCCATATCGAGGTACACCTTGTAATCGACGTCGCGAAGCGCATTCCGGTTGCCACAATCGCGGACGCCGCCCGCACCGCGGCGCTCGAGGCCTGCCCGGGACTGCAACGCGTTGATGTCGTCGTGGCTGATGCTTTAAGCAGCGCACTGGAAGATTAAGAAGGAAAATTATGAAGAACTACTCCACGCTGGGCATTGTTGCCGGTCTGGTTTTGGCCTTTTTCATCCACCTTGGCCTGTGGCCCACGGTGTTGGCCATCCTGCTTGCCGCCATCGGTGGTGTTGTAGGTGCGCACTTCGACGGCCGTATCGACCTCACCGCCGTGTGGTATGGAATTATCGGCAAGGATAAAGGGCAGGGATAATGCCATCTGCCACGCCACAACAGCGCACTGATGGCACCTTGCGGTTTACGCACAAGGCTCTCGAACACATTGTCACTAGCGCCATCGCTTCCGTCCCCGGGACCGAAGCCATCGACGCCAAGCTCGCCGGCTTAGCTGGGCGCGCATTTCCGCGCCTGCTTATCCAGAGCGATCCTGCTTCCGAGGTGCTAGCGGTGGATGCCTCGATCGCGGTGACCTGGCCGAGTCCTGTCACAGACGTAGCGAAGTCGACCCGCAAAGCCATCGAGGAATGGGTTGCGGCCTATACCGGCTACCGCACCACCCGCGTCAACGTCACCGTTGCCGCAGCAGTACCGGGCGAGCGCGTGTCAGGCCCTGCCGTCGACGCGCGACAAACGCCACGGGCAATCACTCCGCGGTCACTTCCGGAGCGCCAGCTTAAACCGATAACCACCAACCATACGGTGCCAATACGCAATATAGATGCGCCTGCCCCGCAACCGGTGCGCTCTATCGACGCTGACAGCGCTCCGCTTCAGGTCGCGTCCGTACGCGCCCCGGAGCCAACTAGGCTTTTGCAGGTAACGGCGCCCACGCCTAACCACGTCCGCCCTGTCACCGCTCCCAATCCCGTCGCCGTACGCAGCGTGGCCGCTCCTCGGCCGCTGCAGCCGCGTCCGGTAAGTGCTCCCCGCCCGGTTGCGCTGCGCACAGTCCGCGTACCCGAGCCAGCACCTGTCCGCCAGGCCTCACTGCAAGGTACCGCGCCGGTTCGGCATGTTGTAGCGCCCCGTCCACAGCCACTGCGCGAAATCACAATCAACCCTATGTACAGAGGGGGCCAGGATGTCTAAGAAAGATGCTCTCCCGCAGGGCTTTGGCCAAAGGCCGGCGGCATCCCCTGCAGCCCGTAAATGGGCCGTTGTCCTCGGAATCGTTTGCTTGGGCGCCGCAGCTTTTCTCGGAAGGGAAACGTGGGCTGTCAGCACTAAAGCCAATTCCTGGCTGCAGCCTTTCATCGACGTGATGTCACAGGACGCGGTCGAAACCTGGATGCTGATAGGCGGCGGCATCGCTATTGCCATTGGCCTTATCTTGCTCATTGCGGTGTTCAAACCACGCAAAAAGACACATACCAGGCTCTCCTCCGACACCGCCTCGATGTGGCTGCGCTCGGTAGACATCGCGCGCGTAGCCTCAGCCGCTGCGCGCCGCGTGCCCGGCGTCAGTGCTGCCCGTAGCCGCGCAGTAATCAGCAAGAAGAAGATCGGCGTCGATATCACCGTCAACGGCGACACTGAGGACAATCTGTTGGTCAGCCGCGTGGAAGAGGCTGTATCGCAAGCCCTTTCCTCGTTGGAGCGCGCCCCACAGCTAAAAGTAAAGGCAGAAAATCTCCCGGAGGTCGATAATCATGTCTAAGGGCTTGGCAGCATTCGACCGTTTCTTGTTATTCCTCATCGCCGTAGTCCTCATTGCGCTAGGGCTTTGGCCGATCCTCATCCATTTTGAGGTTCCCTTCGCCACTTCCCTGGCACGCTGGGTTGATCACGACGCTTGGGCAGCACTGCCTAGCGCTAATTGGTGGCCGGTAGCGCTGGGTGCAGCCACCATGCTCCTAGCGGTAGCCGGCATCTGGCTCATCGTGGCGAACTTGCGCCACCGGCGCTTCAACAACGTCGCATCCGATTCTTCGAATGATGAAGGCGCCATTTCCACCAATATGCAAGCTATTGCTGGTGCCGTGGCCAAAAGCTTTGATGCTCTCGACGGAGTCGAGAAGGTTCACCGGTTGGTGGCCTATGACCGTGCGCGGCCGACCTTGCAATACAAGATAGAAGCCAGCGCGGATATGCCACTAGATGAGCTAACCAAGGCTGTCGAAACCAGCGAGAAGGACTTCCGCTCAGCTTTTCCCGACGCCAATCTAGATACCGTGTACAAGCTGCACTTTAGCCAGGTTAAGGCACTGAAGGACTAGTCAATGTAGCCATCGGCGGCATCAGGGGCGGATTCAGCGAGGAGTACCTCGGTGACCGCCCCAAATTCATGCGTAACCCCACGTGACAGCGATACTTGCAAAGGCTTCCCGGGGCTACACTGCAGAATCTGCTTCCAGGAATAGTCAGCACGTTGCAGGCAGCGCCGTGCAATTTTAAATGCATGTAAGCCGTGGTCCAAAAGGATGGTTTCCAGCTCGGTGCGGATAAGCCACGCCCGCTCCCCTACGTTGCGCCTTTTCAACCCGCTGAGCTGGCGTGAATCTTGCTTTAGGCGGGTAATTGACTCCACTACGCCATAGCGATGTTCGATGGACTCCGAGTCCTTGATAACAAGAGGTCGACCAGGCCCCACTGGCCGAACAGCCGAGTACTGCCACGCCACCGGCTGCCGCGGACCATCATCGCTGGTACGGCGAATGACCACATTTGCCTCGTCAATAGTCACGCGCTCACGCTGGGTGACGAGTAGCCACAATCCTTCCTCCACGCGGCCGTCGCCAAGCGGCAGTGTCGGTGGATGCAACCGCGCCATTTGCTCCAACGCACGAACCATATCCGCGTCGTCAGCACCCCATCCGAGGCCTTGGTTGGCCAGCATTGCAAACAGCGTGCCCAAGGGCAGCTCCGGCTGACCTTCCCACGCAGCTTTCAGAGCCTGCAGGGTGCGGTCGATGCGTGTGGGATCAAGCATGGCTCATAGCTTAACTGGCGCGGGAGCAAGACACGCAAAAAGCCACCGCCTTCCCGGAAAGGGAAAGCGGTGGCTTTAAAGGGCGTTACTTTAAACGCTCAAGCAAATGCTCTTACTTGATGATCTTGGTAACGCGGCCAGCGCCGACGGTGCGGGAGCCCTCGCGGATAGCGAAGCGCAGGCCCTCGTCCATAGCGACCGGCTGGATCAGCTCGACAGACATCTCGACGTTGTCGCCAGGCATAACCATCTCGGTGCCCTCAGGCAGCTTGATGACGCCGGTAACGTCGGTGGTGCGGAAGTAGAACTGCGGACGGTAGTTGTCCATGAACGGGGTGTGGCGGCCGCCCTCTTCCTTCTTCAGGACGTAGACGGAACCCTCGAACTGGGTGTGAGGGGTGTAAGCGCCCGGCTTGATAACAACCTGGCCACGCTCAACCTCTTCACGCTTGGTACCACGCAGAAGCAGGCCACAGTTGTCGCCAGCCTCGGTGTAGTCCATCATCTTGCGGAACATCTCGATACCGGTAACGGTGGTGGAGATGGACTTCTCCTGGATACCGATGATCTCAACGTCCTCGTTGACGTTCAGGGAGCCACGCTCAACACGGCCGGTAACAACGGTACCGCGGCCGGTGATGGTGAAGATGTCCTCGATAGGCATCAGGAACGGCTTGTCCAGCTCGCGCTCCGGATCCGGGATGGAGTCATCGCAAGCCTGCATGAGGTCGACAACAGCCTGTACCCACTTCTCGTCGCCCTCAAGAGCCTTCAGAGCGGAGATGTGAACGATCGGAGCTTCCTCGTCGTAGTCCTGCTCAGCGAGCAGCTCGCGGATCTCCATCTCGACGAGCTCGATGATTTCCTCGTCGTCAACCATGTCGCACTTGTTCAGTGCAACGAGGATGTAAGGAACGCCAACCTGGCGAGCCAGAAGAACGTGCTCGCGGGTCTGCGGCATCGGGCCATCGGTTGCAGCAACAACCAGGATAGCGCCGTCCATCTGAGCAGCACCGGTAATCATGTTCTTGATGTAGTCGGCGTGGCCCGGAGCGTCAACGTGTGCGTAGTGGCGCTTCGGGGTGGAGTACTCAACGTGGGAGATGTTGATGGTAATACCGCGCTCCTTCTCCTCAGGAGCCTTATCGATCATGTCGAATGCGAAAGCGGTGTTCTCCTCAGGGTACTGGTCAGCCAGAACCTTGGTGATCGCTGCGGTGGTGGTGGTCTTGCCGTGGTCGACGTGTCCGATGGTGCCGATGTTAACATGCGGCTTCGTACGCTCGAACTTCTCCTTTGCCACTGTTTGTCCTCCTGGACTCTATGGCGGCTGCATAGGCAGCCACGTGGTTGGTTAATGTCATTGGCACTTGGAACGAAAACTCCGAAGCGCTAATGACGCTTTCTTTACGTGCCAGTTACACGATCCTAGATTTATGCCGCAGTTTTTTCAAACCGCCTAAATAGGAGGTAACCCCGCGCATGTTGTGCGGTCGTTGACCCTCGACAAGAATCTGATAACGGATCCTGGGAGGGTAACGGCCGGCTCAACCAACACTTTTTGCAAGTGCAAGTTCAGCCAACCGCTACCCAACCAGTTGCCTCACGCGGGAGAAAAGCTGCAAGCTCTTGCCCCGCCCCGCAACTGGAATCTACTGGCAAAGACTACCAGCCGTATGCGGGGCTGAAGCGTGAGGGGGTGGCGATTGCCTTAAGGCTAGTTAGGCCTTGTTGCCGGTGCGCTCTTCGATGATCTCGGTTGCAACGGAGGAAGGAACCTCAGCGTAGGAATCGAAGACCATGGTGAAGTTTGCGCGGCCAGCGGTGGAAGAACGCAGGTCGCCGATGTAACCGAACATCTCGGACAGCGGAACCTTTGCCTTGACAACCTTTGCGCCGGAGCGGTCTTCCATAGCGAAGACCTGGCCACGACGGGAGCTGATGTCACCGTTAACGGTGCCCATGTACTCCTCAGGGGTAACAACCTCAACGGCCATGACCGGCTCAAGAAGGACTGGCTTTGCCTTAGCAACAGCTTCCTTCAGAACCTGGGAGCCAGCGAGCTTGAAGGCCATCTCGGAGGAGTCGACGTCGTGGTAAGCGCCGTCCTCGAGGGTTGCCTTGATGTTAACCAGCGGGAAGCCAGCGAGGTAGCCGTACTGCATTGCGTCCTGGATACCAGCGTCGACGGAAGGGATGTACTCCTTCGGAACGCGGCCACCGGTGACGGCGTTCTCGAACTTGTAGGTTGCGGACTCGCCCTCCTCCAGCGTCTCTGGGTCCGGGTTGTAAGGCTCGATGGTGACGATGACCTTTGCGAACTGACCAGAACCACCGGTCTGCTTCTTGTGGGTGTAGTCCAGGGACTGAACCGTCTTGCGGATGGTCTCGCGGTAAGCAACCTGTGGGTTACCGATGTTTGCCTCGACCTTGAACTCGCGCTTCATACGGTCAACCAGAACGTCGAGGTGGAGCTCGCCCATGCCGCCGATAACGGTCTGGCCGGTCTCTTCGTCGAGCTCGACGGTGAAGGTTGGGTCCTCAGCAGCGAGCTTCTGGATAGCGGTACCCAGCTTCTCCTGGTCAGCCTTGGTCTTTGGCTCGATGGAAACCTTGATAACCGGCTCCGGGAAGTCCATGGACTCGAGGATGATTGGGTTGTCCTTGTCGCACAGGGTGTCGCCCGTGGTGGTTTCCTTCAGGCCGATAACTGCGTAGATGTTACCTGCGTCAGCCTGCTCAACAGGGTTTTCCTTGTTGGCGTGCATCTGGAACAGCTTACCGATGCGCTCCTTCTTACCCTTGGTGGAGTTGAGCACCTCGGTACCTGGGAAGACCTGGCCGGAGTAAACGCGAACGAAGTTCAGCTGGCCGAAGAACGGGTGTGCAGCAATCTTGAAGGACAGTGCGGAGAACGGGGAGGAAACAGCCGGCTTGCGGGTAACCTGCTCGTCCTCGTTACCAACAGCGTGGCCAATGACCTCACCGACGTCCAGCGGGCTCGGAAGGAAGTCAACGACCGCGTCGAGCAGCGGCTGAACGCCCTTGTTGCGGTAAGCGGTACCACACAGAACCGGGTAGATCTCGGAGTTGATGGTCATCTTGCGGATTGCTGCCTTGATCTCGTCAAGGGTCAGCTCCTCGCCGCCGAAGTACTTCTCCATGAGCTCTTCGTCAGACTCAGCAACAGCCTCGAGCAGCTTCTCGCGGTACTCTTCAGCCTTCTCCTGCAGGTCAGCAGGGATCTCCTCGATGGTCGGTTCAGCACCGGTCTCGACCTTGCCGCGCCAAGTGATGGCACGCATGTTCAGCAGGTCAACAACACCGTCGAAGTCGTCCTCAGCGCCGATTGGCAGCTGCAGAACCAGTGGCTTAGCGCCGAGGCGATCGATGATGGTCTGAACGGTGAAGTAGAAGTCAGCGCCCAGCTTGTCCATCTTGTTGACGAAGCAGATACGCGGAACGTCATACTTAGCAGCCTGACGCCACACCTGCTCGGACTGTGGCTCAACGCCTTCCTTGCCGTCGAAGACAGCAACAGCGCCATCCAGGACACGCAGGGAACGCTCGACCTCAACGGTGAAGTCAACGTGACCCGGGGTGTCGATGATGTTGATCTGGTTGTTGTCCCAGAAACAGGTAACAGCAGCGGAGGTAATGGTGATACCGCGCTCCTTCTCCTGCTCCATCCAGTCAGTGGTGGATGCGCCATCGTGCGTCTCGCCGACCTTACGGTTAATACCGGTGTAGAAGAGAATACGCTCGGTGGTGGTGGTCTTACCAGCATCGATGTGAGCCATGATGCCGATGTTGCGGACCTTGTGAAGGTCCTTAAGCACTTCTTGTGCCACGGTTTTACCCCAACTTATTTATCGTGGACGCTTCGCGCCGGTTCCCCGCTTTCAAAGCGAGGTTCCAGCACCAATCCGTCCGCATGGATAGGTCTTTATTAATTTTGCCACGTCTCGGCCGTCTTAGCAGCCGCAGGGCTACTAAAACTTCCAGCGGTGCACCTTAATACACCTTTATGTAGCCCGCCTCCCCAAGCTAGCCGTCTGCCCACAAGGAGAAGACACCAGCTTAGAAAAATGGCCCGAGCAACGATATGAAGTTATGTTTGCAGTTTCAACCGCAGAAAGCGGGTGGAACTGTTCAGCAAAACTATTACGTTGCTCGGACCATAGGCATACGCTGGAAAATTACCAGCGGTAGTGTGCGAAGGCGCGGTTTGCCTCAGCCATCTTGTGGGTATCTTCACGACGCTTCACGGAAGCACCAAGACCGTTGGATGCATCCAGGATCTCGTTAGCGAGACGCTCGATCATGGTGTTCTCACGACGCTGGCGGGTGAAAGTCACCAACCAACGCAGAGCGAGGGTGTTAGCGCGAGCCGGCTTAACCTCAACTGGCACCTGGTAGGTAGCACCACCGACACGGCGGGAGCGAACCTCGAGGTCCGGGCGGATGTTGCCCAGAGCCTTCTCCAGGGTGCCGACTGGGTCGGTACCGGTCTTCTCACGGCAAGCCTCGAGTGCACCGTAGACGATGCGCTCTGCGGTGGACTTCTTGCCATCGAGGAGGATCTTGTTCACGAGCATGGTGACCTGCTCGGAGTTGTATACCGGGTCCTTAACTACAGGACGCTTCGGAGCAGCATTCTTACGCATTGTTGATTACTGTCCCTTCTTTGCACCGTAGCGGGAACGAGCCTGCTTGCGGTCCTTAACGCCCTGGGTATCCAGTGCGCCACGGATAATCTTGTAACGAACACCCGGGAGGTCCTTAACACGACCGCCGCGGACGAGCACCATGGAGTGCTCCTGCAGGTTGTGGCCCTCGCCTGGGATGTACGCGGAAACCTCGATACCGGAGGTCAGGCGAACACGAGCGACCTTACGCAGTGCAGAGTTCGGCTTCTTCGGGGTGGTGGTGTAAACGCGGGTGCAAACGCCACGACGCTGAGGGGAGCCCTTCAGCGCTGCGGTTGCGACCTTGGAGCGCTTATCATGGCGGCCCTTACGGACCAGCTGCTGAATAGTTGGCATAAATCTAGTCTTTCTGTATGACTTCGGCTGAACTGACCGATGCTGCCCAAACACGCAAAAATAGGGGCTCTTTTCCGGGGCCCTTCCGCATGTCCAGAACATCAATCAGCCATTCAAGCCGATTAATCGATCAGACTTTTCGCCCCACATGAAGGCGAAACCTCTTCGAACAATAGCAGCGACACGCAAAACATCCAAATTCCACCTACCTGGCGATTTATCCAATCGTCGCAGGCAGGAATAACGCAAGGCTTTACAACGCCACACCCCACCCGAGCCCGCCTGTGACAAATTCCCCGGAACTTTGATCCCCACCCAAAATCGGGCATTAGGCGAGGCCTATAGGGACAACAATCACATCCACTAAATAGGCACACGCCCCGTCGGCGTTTCAACATTCGAACCACTATATATAGAAACGATAAACCCATTAGTGCGAATATCTTGTGTTTTAGTTGCTCGCCCCGGCAGAAATTACAGCTATGTTATTTCGTGTCGCCCGGCGCTGCGTGGTGGCTTTTTGGCATCCCGGCTTGCCGCAAGTCCTCCCACATGACTGCAGTTGCCACCTAATTCCCCCACATGCACGCCTGGGCGTGCCATCAGAGCTGGAAAGGCAGCGAGCTTTTCGCTGTACCAGCGCTCCATTTTCATAACGAAGGGAAGAACTACATGGGTTCACGGACCATTAACGTCGCAGATTCCATCGAAGAGTACTTGGGCCGGCGCGATTGGCGCATCAACGCCAATGCCAATCAGGATTTCTCGCTAGGAGGGTTGATTCTTAACAACGCTGGCAAAGTAACCGCTAATTACTGGCTAGATGAGGTCTTTACGCCAGCCGCGGGAAGTGCACACCGAGCCGGTGATATTCACATCCATGATCTAGACATGCTCAGCGGCTATTGCGCTGGCTGGTCACTGCGCCGAGTTCTAGAAGAGGGATTCGGTGGCGTTCCAGGCACTATCTCTTCAGCACCACCGAAGCACTTTTCCTCCGCGTGCGGACAGATCGTCAACTTCCTGGGCACTCTGCAAAACGAGTGGGCAGGCGCGCAGGCCTTCTCCAGCTTCGATACCTACATGGCGCCTTTCGTGCGGCTGGATAGCCTCAGCTACGGCCAGGTGCTCCAGCACATGCAGGAGTTCATCTTCAACTTGAACGTGCCTTCCCGCTGGGGCACGCAGACGCCATTTACAAACCTCACTTTCGATTGGCACTGCCCTGCCGACTTACGCGACCAGGTACCGCTCATCGGCGGCGAGCCCGTCGACTTCTGTTACGGCGACTTGGAGGCGGAGATGGTCATCATCAACCGTGCCTTCATCGAGGTGATGTCCGCCGGCGACGCGGACGGTAGGCCTTTCACCTTTCCTATCCCCACCTACAACATCACCCCGGACTTCGATTGGGACAGCGAGAACGCCGAGGCGTTGTTTAGTATGACCGCGAAGTACGGGCTGCCCTACTTCCAGAACTTCCTCAACTCTGATCTAGACCCAGGCATGATTCGTTCCATGTGCTGCCGGCTGCAGCTGGACCTGCGCGAGCTATTAAAGCGCGGCAATGGCTTGTTCGGCTCGGCCGAGTTGACCGGCTCCATCGGCGTGGTCACGCTCAACTGCGCACGCCTGGGCTACCTCTACCGCGGCGACGAGGAGGCGCTATTGGCGCGCGTCGCAGAGCTGGTAGATCTCGGCGTCGACACGCTCGAGCGCCGCCGCGCCTTTGTTAACGAGTGCTTGGACAAAGGTCTTTTCCCCTATACCAAGCGTTGGCTACCCAGCTTGGATAACCACTTCTCCACCATCGGGGTCAACGGCTGCAACGAGATGATCCGCAACTTCACTTCCAATGCCTACGATCTCACCGATACGCGCGGCCACGCACAGGTTCTGCGTCTGCTCGAGCGGGTTCGCGCACTGCTTGTCGACGCCCAGGAGAAGACCGGGCACCTTTATAACCTCGAGGCTTCACCCGCCGAGGGCGCTACGTACCGCTTCGCCCGCGAAGATCTGAAGCGTTATCCAGACATACTGCATGCCGGCACCGCAGAAGAACCGTATTACACCAATTCCTCGCAACTGCCCGTCGCGCACACTCCCGATCCTTTCACCGCACTTGCAGCCCAAGAGGACCTGCAGACCCAATACACCGGCGGAACGGTGCTGCATCTCTACATGGGTTCGGCGATGTCGACCGGCAAGGCTTGTGCGACCCTGGTGCGCCGCTCGCTGGAAAAATTCCGCCTGCCCTATGTCACCATAACGCCGACTTTCTCCATTTGTAGCTCCCACGGATACATATCCGGCGAGCATCCGCACTGCCCCGACTGCGGCTCCACCACCGAGATGTGGACGCGCGTGATGGGCTATTTCCGGCCAGTCTCTAGCTTCAACACGGGCAAGAAGGGAGAGTTCCATGAGCGCCAGTACTTCGACGAGAGGCTTGCGGCCAGCGTCTAAGACTGCACCTTCGTTGCAAGAGCCGAAGCTAAATTCCAGAACGCAGCTGCCGATTGGCGGGCTTATCCCCTTCTCGGCTTCGGATTGGCCGGACCACCTGACCATGACGTTATTCCTCAACGGCTGCCCGCTGCGCTGCAGCTACTGCCATAACCCGCAGCTGCAGGCCTTTGGGCCGGGAAACTATAGCTGGCAGGACGCGTTTTCCTTGCTATCCAAGCGCCGTGGGCTTCTCGACGGCGTAGTCTTTTCCGGCGGCGAGCCACTTTCCGCGCCCGGGCTGCCGCAAGCGATAGCCGAAGCCCACGCGGCTGGCTTTAAGGTTGGTCTCCACACGAGCGGATACCTGCCGAGCAGGTTGGAAAAGCTCGTGGATAACCCCCTGACGCGGCCAGAATGGATAGGCATCGATGTCAAGGCCTTGCCAGATGATCTGCCACAGGTCACCGGCTGCAGCCGCGCCCAAGCGCAGCGGATGTGGGAGTCCTTTTATCTGTTGGCAGAAAACGCCCGGGCAGGGCGGCTAAAACTACAGGCCCGCACCACTTTGTGGCCCGGCTCCTGCATAGAGGCACGGCTTCCCGAGCTGGAAGAACGCGTTGCACAACAAGGACTTAAGCTCGTGCGCCAGTGGGCACACGACGTCGACAAGCACGGCGTCTACCGCGGGGCGGAAGCTACTGCCAAACCCACGTAAATTCGGCGTCGGTGGCGTGCTCGGAGAAGTAAACCTTCTCCTGTGCCTCCCAGGTCTCGAACCACTCTGCGTAGTCCGGATCTCGCTCGATGGCTCGCTCATAGCGCTTTTCGCGCGGGCCGTCGAGGCCCACCGTAATCACGGTGCCGCGCTCCTGAGCGGCGGCGATATTTTCTGGGGTAACCGCACCGACTCCCTCCACGATAAGGTCATCGCGCGCGTCCAAACTCGCCCACTCACCGGGCGCATTGGCTTCCCAATCCCAGCGCCAGTAGCCAGGATTGGCCCCGCGCAGCACCTGTTCGGCAACCATCTGGGAGCCCTGCTCAAGGCCGTGCCAACCGGGATAGAACTCGTCCAGGTGCACCACACGCCAGCCTGCTCTATCGGCGAGGGCGGCGCAGGCCCACGTCTTGCCAGCACCCGATGGCCCATCGATGAGCACCGTCACCGGCTTGAAGGGTTTCTTGCGCGTCGCGGCAGCCTTGATGACATCCTCGATGAGGCGGTCGAGCTGACTGTCGAAGTCCATGCTTCGTGGCCCTTTCGTCTTATAGACCGAAGAATCTCCAGGAATCTGTAACTACCGACGCTACCACCGGCACTGCTGCCAAAAGTGAACCGGCTAACATGATGAGCCAATCTTTCCTGCTCACACGCGACTCGCGCGCCCACGTGCGTGACGGCGAGTACAGCGGAGTACGTCCAAAGCCGCGGGCCTCCATCGCCGTGGCCAGCTTGCCGCCGCGACGTAGCGCCACTACCAAAAGGCCGAAGGACATCGTAAGCAAATGCTTAACCTTGCCGCGATCCCCCAATCCCCGCGCCCTCCGGGCACGAGCCATGGAATCCCAGTCGTCTCGAAACAGCGTCGCCATACGCACACCGGCGACCGCGCCAATAACAAAACGCGAAGGCAGGCGAAGGTTCTGCGCCAGGGCGTCGCCTAAGCGTGTGGGATCAATGTCGCGCGCGAGAACAATCATTGGCAGCGCTACCGCGAGCACACGCAGCATCATCGCCACCGAAAGGCGCACCGAGTTCTCCGAAACCACGATGAGCCAAAGCCGGAAGTAAACCTCCCCGCCCTCGGCGCCATACAGCAACATCGACACGCCAGACAGTGCGGCGAGGATAAACAGGAACCATCCGCTCCTTATGAGCTTTCCCCAGCTGACTCCACACAGCGGCGCAAATACGAAGGTGATGACCAAAGAAACCGCGGCGGAGACCCAATCCACCGAGAGAAACAACGGCAAGGTCAGCGCCAGCATAAGGTAAACCCGCGTCAATGGGTTTACGCCGGACAAGATATTAGGCACGTGGCACCTCCACGCGGTGGTCACCGAGAGCCGCGATGAAGAGGGGATCGTGGGTTACCGAGGCAATGGTCACTCCCTCATCGCTTAACTCGCGCAGCATCCACACCAGTTCCGCGAAGGTCTGCGGATCCTGGCCAAACGTCGGCTCATCAAGCAACAGCACCGCCGGCGCGCTGACCAATGCTGTGGCCACCGAAAGGCGCCGTTTCTCTCCGCCCGAAAGGGTGAAGGGATTGGCGCCAAGCAGCTGCCCCAAACGCAGGCGCTCTACTAGTTCCGCGATGCGCTTTTCTGGGATCTCCTCGCCCATCACTCGGGGTCCCACGCGCAGTTCATCGGCAACGCTGCGCGCAACGAATTGATGTTCTGGGTTCTGAAACACGTACCCAATGCGATGCGCGAGCTCCCGCGACTTCCACGTTGCCGGGTCTCCTTTAAGGCCGCGGCGCACGTGCTCGGCGACGCCCACCTCACCCGACGTATACGGCAACAGCCCGGCCATGGTTTCCAGCCAGGTGGTCTTGCCAGCACCATTAGGGCCAGTCACCACGGTCGAAGCTCCCGTAGGAAGCTCAAAGGTACGCGGCGGACCAAAACGAGTCAGCAGGTCCTTCGACCACATTGCTGGTTCAAGGCTGGATACGTCTTGTTGAACGCGAGCCTGTGGCAGCGTGGGCATCGCCTGGGCGCGTGCTTCCAGCACCTCGCCCATGGAAGCGTCAAGCGCAACCTGCCCGTCCTCGATGAGTAGTCCGCGTTGCAGCAGGTGACGCCATCTATCTGGCTGGTGCTCAACCACGATGAGCGTGGCGCCGGTGCGCTCTACTAGCTGGGTTACTGCGCGGACCACCGAATCGGCTCCCTCTGGGTCGAGGTTCGCCGTGGGCTCGTCCAACAAGATAAGTCCTGCGCCCATCGCCATCACGCCCGCCAAAGCCAAGCGTTGCTTCTGGCCACCGGAAAGCCGAGCGGTGGGATAGTCACGTGGAAGGTCAAGACCCACCAGCTCCAAGGCTTGGTCGACGCGGCGCCAAATCTCAGAGCGTTCGAGGCCAAGGTTCTCGCAGCCGAAAGCAACGTCGTCGCCCACTCGCGAGGAAATTACTTGGGAATCAGGATCCTGCAGGACCAGCCCCACTGGCATGCCTTCGCCAGGCCACTCACCATTGCCCGCGGTACCAGCTCCGAAGAGCTGGATCTCTCCTACCTGCTCGCCTTCCTCGTCGCCGCCGAGCACTCCGGCAAGAGCCGCCAAGAGCGTGGACTTGCCAGAACCGGAGTCACCGCACAGCAGAATTCGGTCGCCGGGCTCGACGTGGAAAGCAACATCCCGCAGCGCCGGCTCTGCGCGCCCGGCATGGGTCCAGCCGAAGCCTTCTACGCGGATGCCTGTTCCAGAAACCATTCTTGAAAGTGCTTCTTAAGACTCGCGGCCTGCAGCAAAGCGGTCGAGCGCACCAGTGGCCGCGAGCGCCTTGACCGTGAAGTAGCCCAGCACACCGGCGAGGATTGCGCCGGAAAGGCAGGTGCACACCAAGTAGATGATGTTGTATTCAACGGAACGGGCTAGGTGGCCGGCAGTGAAGAGCTCCAAAGTCCATGCACCGACGCCGGCGGCTAGGCCAGCGATGGTGGCAACAAGCAGGTTAAAAGAACGGTAGGCAAAGATGGCGAAGACAATCTCCACGCCGATGCCCTGGGCGATGCCAGAGAGCAAGGTTGCCGCGCCCCACTGGGAGCCAAGAGCGGCGGAGACGCAGGCAGCGAGCAGCTCCACGAAGAGCGCCGCACCCGGCTTGCGGATGATGAGCCCACCGAGCACGCCTCCCAGCAACCAGATGCCAGAGGCCAAACCGCCCAGGCCAGGGGTAAAGGCATCGAGAGCCTCGTAGCCGGCATAACCCGCGGTGTTCCAGAACAAGAAAATCAGGCCACACGCCACGGACAAAACCGCGGCCACGACGATGTCGACGACGCGCCAGCGGCGGTTAGGCTTTCCAGCCGTGTGTGCAGAGCGTGCCGAAGATGCAGGTGTAGTAGACATTTTCCTCCCTCGCGCCGGTATTACCCGGATCAGGTGCAACGGTTCCCCATATGTGGGGGTCTCAGCCTTCTCCCGCGCAAACTGCTGCGTTTGTTGTTCCTGAGTTTCGGTCTAAGGAGGGAGAAAGCACCCGTGTTCGCTGTGTAATTAGATGACTTCGTCAATTTGGACCCACTAATGCTAGCAAAAGTAAAAGGCCCCATGCCTAAAAGCATGGAGCCTCTCAAAGCCGCAGCGTTATACCCAGAAAGCTGGGACATCGCGCGGGGGTGGACTTAGAACGTGAAGTCCTCATCCAGCGGGACGGATGCGCCGGTGAACTCACCAAATCCATCGTCGCCGTAGATGGAATCGCCGTAAGTCGGGATCGAGTACGCAGCGTTGCGTGCGGCCTCGGTCGGCTTAACGGAGATGTTGCGGTAACGCGAGATACCGGTACCAGCAGGGATGAGCTTACCGATGATGACGTTCTCCTTCAGGCCAATGAGCTGATCGGAGCGCTTGTTAATAGCGGCGTCGGTAAGCACGCGCGTGGTCTCCTGGAAGGAGGCCGCGGACAGCCAGGACTCGGTAGCCAGCGATGCCTTGGTGATACCCATGATCTCGGAGCGCAGCTGAGCTGGCTCGCCGCCCTCGGCAACCTGTGCGGCGTTGACCTGCTTGGCCTCAGAGAGGTCAACCAGAACGCCCGGCAGGTAGTCGGTGGAGCCGGAGTCAATGACGGTACCGCGACGCAGCATCTGGCGGATGATGATCTCGATGTGCTTGTCGTGGATGGCAACACCCTGGGTACGGTAAACGGCCTGCACCTCGTCGATGAGGTGCTTCTCGACGCCGCGGCGACCGAGGACCTCGAGGACGTCGTGCGGATCAGCCGCACCACGCATCAGGCGCTCGCCGGTGGTGACGTGGTCACCGTCGCGCAGGGAACGCTCGATCATTGCGTCCGGGTTGGACTCCATCGGGCGGCGGACCTGTGCCAGGCCCTGGCGCTTCGACAGCTTCTCGTAGACGACGTTGTCGGAACCGTCATCCGGAGTGATGGTCAGGGTCCAGAAGTTGCCCTCATCGGACAGGGACACGGTGCCGTCAACGGATGCGATCGGCGCACGGTTCTTCGGATTACGTGCTTCGAACAGCTCCTGCACACGTGGCAGACCGCCGGTAATGTCGCCACCGACACCACCCTGGTGGAACGTACGCATGGTCAGCTGGGTACCCGGCTCACCAATGGACTGTGCAGCCACGATGCCGACTGCCTCGCCGATGTCGACAAGCTGGCCGGAGGCCATGGACTTGCCGTAGCACTTCGCACAAACGCCGGCTGGGGTCTGGCAGGTAAGGACGGAGCGAACCTTGACCTCGGCGATGCCGGCAGCCAGGATCTTCTCGGTCAGTTCCTCGGTCAGGTCAGAGCCTGCCTCTGCAACGACGGTGCCATCTTCAGCCTTCACATCGGACGCGACAACGCGGCCGGATGCGGAAGTCTCCCACAGCTCGTGTTGAACCAGCTTGTCGCCGGCCCACTCGCCCAGCGGAACGCGGACGCCCTGGCGGGTGCCACAGTCCTCTTCACGGACGATGACGTCCTGTGCCACGTCAACGAGACGACGGGTGAGGTAGCCGGAGTCCGCGGTACGCAGTGCGGTATCGGCTAGGCCCTTACGGGAACCGTGCGAGTTGTTGAAGTACTCCAAGACCGACAGACCCTCACGGAAGGAGGTCTTAATCGGACGGGTGATGTAGTCACCCTTGGAGTTCACGACCATGCCCTTCATGCCGGCCAGGGTCCAGATCTGACGCATGTTACCCGCTGCACCAGACTTAACGATCATCGGAATCGGGTTGTCATCCGGGTAGAGATCCTCGACTGCCTTACCAACGGTGTCGGTAGCGTCCTTCCAGAGCTCAACCAGGCGGTCGTAACGCTCACGCTCGGTCAGCGCACCCTGCTCCCAGTACTTGCGCTCGATGCGCTGTGCTTCCTTCTCGTAAGACTCGAGAACCTCGGTCTTGTTCGGAAGGACCAGAACGTCGTCCATGGTGATGGTCACGCCAGAGCGGGTTGCCCAGTAGAAACCGGCATCCTTCATCTTGTCCAGAACCTGGGCAACGGTGATCATCGGGTACTTAGCAGCGAGGTCGTTAATGACGTCACCGAGCAGTACGGAGTTCTTGGCGCCGCCCTTACGGACCATGACGCCCTCGAGGTACGGGTAGTTCCACGGCAGCAAGTCGTTGAACATGATGCGGCCAAGGGTGGTCTGCGCCATCCAAGCCTGGCCCTTCTGCCAACCATCAGGGAACTGCTCAGCCTCGATCTCAGCCGGCGGACGCAGGTGGGAGATGCGGACCTTGATTGGTGCCTGCAGGCCCAGAACGCCGCGGTCGCGAGCCATGATGGCCTCGGCGTAGGAGGAGTAAACACCGGTTGCGGGGCCGTTTTCGGTCGCCTCGGTGTAGCGGCCCTCGCCGCCGATCTCGCCCTCTGCCTTGTCCATGGTCAGGTAGTAAAGACCGGTGACCATATCCAGACGCGGCATAGCCAGCGGCTTACCGGATGCCGGGGAAAGAATGTTGTTGGAAGCGAGCATGAGGACACGAGCCTCAGCCTGTGCCTCTGCGGACAGCGGCAGGTGAACTGCCATCTGGTCACCGTCGAAGTCAGCGTTGAACGCCTCGCAAGCCAGCGGGTGCAGCTGAATTGCCTTACCCTCGACCAGCTTCGGCTCGAAGGCCTGGATACCCAGACGGTGCAGCGTAGGTGCACGGTTGAGCATAACCGGGTGCTCGGAAATAGCCTCTTCCAGAACGTCCCAAACCTCAGGGCGCTGGCGCTCAACCATGCGCTTTGCAGACTTGATGTTCTGTGCGTAGTCGTTTTCGACCAAGCGCTTCATGACGAAAGGCTTGAACAGCTCGAGAGCCATCAGCTTCGGCAAACCACACTCGTGGAGCTTCAGCTGCGGGCCGACGATAATAACGGAACGGCCGGAGTAGTCAACACGCTTACCCAGCAGGTTCTGACGGAAACGGCCCTGCTTGCCCTTGAGCAAGTCAGACAGAGACTTCAGCGGACGGTTGCCAGGTCCGGTGACCGGGCGGCCGCGACGGCCGTTGTCGAAGAGCGCGTCAACAGACTCCTGCAGCATGCGCTTCTCGTTGTTAACGATGATCTCAGGAGCGCCGAGATCGATCATGCGCTTCAGGCGGTTGTTGCGGTTGATAACGCGGCGGTACAGGTCGTTCAGGTCGGAGGTGGCAAAACGGCCACCGTCGAGCTGAACCATCGGGCGCAGCTCCGGCGGGATAACCGGGATCGCGTCCAGGACCATGCCTGCCGGGTCGTTACCGGAGCGCAGGAAGGCTGCTACGACCTTCAGACGCTTCAGCGCGCGCATCTTCTTCTGGCCCTTGCCATTGTTGATGACTTCGCGCAGCTCTTCGGCCTCAGCCTCGAGATCGAAGTTACGGATAAGGGTCTGGATAGCCTCAGCACCCATGCCGCCGGTGAAGTAATCCTCGTAGCGATCAACGAGCTCTTCGTAGATGGTCTCGTCGATGATCATCTGCTTCGGAGCCAGCTTCAGGAAGGTGTTCCAGATTTCATCCAGTCGTGCGACCTCGCGCTCGCCGCGCTCACGGATGTGCTGCATCTCCTTGTCAGCAGCGTTCTGGACCTTGCGGCGTGCGTCAGCCTTTGCGCCAGCAGCCTCCAGCTCAGCCAGATCCTGCTCGAGTTTGGCAGCGCGCTCTGCGATCTCAGACTCGGTGTCTTCCTCGACGTCCTTCTTCTCCAGAAGCATCTCTGCTTCAAGGGTGGACTGGTCGTTGTGGCGAGCCTCTTCATCAACAGAGGTGATGATGTTGGCTGCGAAGTAGATGATGCGCTCCAGGTCCTTCGGAGCAAGGTCCAGAAGGTAACCCAGGCGGGAAGGAACGCCCTTGAAGTACCAGATGTGGGTTACCGGAGCAGCCAGCTCGATGTGGCCCATGCGCTCACGGCGAACCTTGGACTTGGTGACCTCGACGCCGCAGCGCTCACAGATGATGCCCTTGTAGCGAACACGCTTGTACTTACCGCAAGCGCACTCCCAGTCACGGGTTGGGCCGAAGATGCGCTCGCAGAACAGGCCGTCCTTTTCCGGCTTCAGGGTGCGGTAGTTGATGGTCTCAGGCTTTTTAACCTCGCCCTTGGACCAACGGCGAATGTCATCGGCAGTGGCCAGACCGATGCGGAGCTCGTCGAAGAGATTTACGTCAAACACGTAATGTCTCCCTTTCATCCCCACGCGAGTGTGGGGAACGTTGATGGCTTTAAAAAATTCTCAAATAGTGTGCCCTGCTGGTAGCTCGGGGGCCACCAGCCAGGACCGTAAGCTCTCACGCTTGAGCTCAAGCGTGCTATGCGATGTCGGCGTCAGCGCGCTCGTCGCGCGAAAGGTTAATACCCAGCGACGGGCTATCCATGTCGTCATCGTCAGAGCCAGACAGCTCCATCGGCGTGCCGTCGGTGGAGAGAACCTCCACGTTCAGACACAGCGACTGCAGCTCCTTGAGGAGGACCTTGAAGGACTCCGGGATACCTGGATCCGGGATGTTGTCGCCCTTCACGATTGCCTCGTAGACCTTCACACGGCCGACGACGTCGTCAGACTTGATGGTCAGCAGCTCCTGCAGGGTGTAGGCAGCGCCATAAGCCTGCATTGCCCACACCTCCATCTCGCCGAAGCGCTGGCCACCGAACTGCGCCTTACCACCCAACGGCTGCTGGGTAATCATGGAGTAAGGGCCGGTGGAACGAGCGTGAATCTTTTCGTCGACCAGGTGGTGCAGCTTGAGCATGTACATGTAGCCGACGGAAACCGGGTACTTGTACGGCTCGCCAGAACGGCCGTCGAAAAGCTGTGCCTTGCCGTGCTCGTCAACCATGACGTCACCGTCGCGGTTCGGGCGGGAGGAAGCCAGCAGGCGGCCGATCTCCTCGTTGGAAGCACCGTCGAATACCGGGGTTGCGGTCAGGGAACCAGCCGGGACGTCGTAAAGCTCTTCCGGCAGGGTCTTGAGCAGCTCAGCGTTAGCTGGGTCATCAACGTCGACCTTCCAGCCGGCGTGTGCCAGCCAGCCAAGGTGGACCTCGAGGACCTGGCCGATGTTCATACGACGCGGAACACCGTGGGTGTTCAAGATGACGTCGACAGGCGTGCCGTCAGCCATGAATGGCATGTCCTCTGGCGGCAGGATCTTGCCCACGACACCCTTGTTGCCGTGACGGCCAGCGAGCTTATCGCCATCCTGGATCTTGCGCTTCTGAGCGACGTAAACGCGGATCATCTCGTTGACGCCCGGTGCCAGATCGTCGTCGTCTTCGCGAGAGAAGCGAGCAACGCCAATGACCTTGCCGTTCTCACCGTGAGGAACCTTCATGGAGGTATCGCGAACCTCACGTGCCTTCTCACCGAAGATGGCGCGCAGCAAGCGCTCCTCCGGGGTCAGCTCGGTCTCACCCTTCGGGGTGACCTTACCGACGAGAATGTCGCCTGCGCGAACATCAGCACCAATGCGAACGATGCCTCGCTCATCCAGGTCGCGCAGAACATCGTCAGAGACGTTCGGGATCTCGCGGGTGATTTCCTCGGCACCCAGCTTGGTATCGCGAGCATCGATCTCGTGCTCCTCGATGTGGATGGAGGTCAGAACATCGTCCTCGACGATGCGCTGGTTCAGGATGATTGCATCCTCGTAGTTGTGGCCTTCCCAAGGCATGAAGGCAACCAACAGGTTGCGGCCCAGGGACATCTCGCCGTTGTGGGTACCCGGGCCGTCAGCCAGAACCTGGCCGGCCTCTACGCGCTGGCCCAGCTCGACGAGCGGGGTTTGGTTGTAGTTGGTGCCCTGGTTGGTGCGCTCAAACTTACGCAACATGTAGGTGTCACGCTGGCCCTCGTCATCCATGATGGTGATGAGATCAGCGGTGACGTTTTCTACAACGCCAGCCTTCGGGGTGATGATGAGGTCGCCGGCGTCGTATGCAGCGCGCTGCTCCATACCGGTACCAACGAAAGGTGCCTCGGAGCGCACCAGCGGCACTGCCTGGCGCTGCATGTTAGCGCCCATCAGCGCACGGTTAGCATCGTCGTGCTCCAAGAACGGAATCATGGCGGTTGCCACGGAAACCATCTGGCGTGGGGAAACGTCAACGTAGTCGACGCCGGAAGCGTCGGTAACTCCGATGTCGCCGTCCTTCAGGCGGACCTCGATACGGGTGCCGACGATGGTGCCGTCAGCTTCCTTCTCGATTTCCGCCTGCGCAATTGCGAACTTATCTTCCTCATCAGCGGTGAGGTACTCGACCTCGTCGGTGACCTTGCCGTCAACAACCTTGCGGTACGGGGTCTCGATGAAGCCGAAAGCATTGACGCGAGCGTAGGAGGCCAGGGAGCCAATCAGACCAATGTTCGGGCCCTCCGGAGTCTCAATCGGGCACATACGGCCGTAGTGAGAAGCGTGTACGTCTCGGACCTCAATGCCGGCGCGCTCGCGGGACAGACCGCCTGGGCCCAGCGCAGACAGACGGCGCTTGTGGGTCAGACCAGACAGGGAGTTGTTGTGGTCCATGAACTGGGACAGCTGCGAGGTACCGAAGAACTCGCGGATAGCAGCAGAAACCGGACGCACGTTGATAAGGGAGGTCGGAGTGATGGACTCCGCATCCTGAGTAGTCATGCGCTCACGAACGACGCGCTCCATGCGGGACAGGCCAACGCGGACCTGGTTCTGGATGAGCTCGCCGACGGTACGCAGACGACGGTTACCAAAGTGGTCGATGTCGTCAGTGTGGATGGCGATGGTCTCGCCGTTCGGAGCGGTCATCTCACGCTCACCTACGTGCAGGCGTACCAGGTACTCGAGGGTGACAGCGATGTCTTCCTCGGTCAGGGTCATCAGACCATCGTGGTCACCGCCCAGACCCAGCTTGCGGTTGACCTTGTAACGGCCCACCTTTGCGAGGTCGTAGCGCTTTGCACGGAAGAAGGAGTTATCCAGCAGGGACTGCGCGAGCTCGCGGGTTGGCTGCTCGCCCGGACGCTGCTTGCGGTAGATCTCCAACAAAGCCTCGTCAGTGTTTGCCACACCATCGGACTCGAGGGTGGACATCATCAGCTCGGAGAAGCCGAAGCGCTCGCGGATCTGCTCCTCGGACCAACCAAGGGCCTTGAGCAGAACGGTTACTGGCTGGCGACGCTTACGGTCGATGCGGACGCCGACGGTATCGCGCTTGTCGACGTCGAATTCCAGCCATGCACCACGGGAAGGAATCACCTTCACGGAGTGCAGTGGACGCTCGGTGGACTTATCGATGGTCTGATCGAAGTAGACGCCCGGGGAGCGAACGAGCTGGGAAACGACGACACGCTCGGTACCGTTAACGATGAACGTACCCTTGTCCGTCATCATCGGGAAGTCGCCGATAAAGACGGTCTGAGACTTGATCTCCTGGGTGTCGTTGTTGATGAACTCTGCGGTCACGTACAGCGGCGCGGAGTAGTTGATGTCCTTTTCCTTGCACTCGTCGACGGTGTTTTTCACCGGCTCGAAGCGAGGCTCCGACAGGGACAGGGACATGTTGCCCGAGTAGTCCTGAATCGGAGACAGTTCCTCAAGGATGTCCTCGAGGCCGCTGGTGACGCGAGCCTCGGGACCGCGCTCAGCCTGCTCGCGCTCGCGCCACTCTGGCGAGCCGATCAGCCATGCGAAGGAATCGAGTTGTAGATCGAGGAGGCCCGGGACGGCGATAGGCTCGTTGATTTTCGCGAACGAGTATCGCTTCGGGGCTCCAGGGATATTGGCCACTGACTTGGTCTGGCGGGAGACTGCCAAGATGGGTCCTTCCAGCACCTCACGCGGATTGCCTCCCCGCCCTGGCCGACGAGGTGCAAAACCGCTGGTAAATTTAGCATTCGGTCTGCTGTGGATTATCTGGGTTCAGAATGCACAAAATCACCTTGTCAAGTCGGTTTTGCCATCACCTACTTGAAAGGCTAAATGTGCACCGAAGATCCAGATTCCAGCGCAACGATATAGCTTATAGGAAAACTCCCACCGTGTAAAGACGAAATCAGCATGTTACTTACGGCGGCGCTTTTGGAAGGCACCCAATGCCCCAGCCAAACCGATGAGAGTCAGCACCGCGCCTAGGCCCAAGACGGCCCAGCGAACCATGGTGGCAAAGGCGGGCTTTGGGAATTCCGCGGCTTGTGCGAGGAAGGCGGCACGGTCCTCGTCAGAGGTCTTGCCCTCGAACATGAATTGGGTTTCGCGGCCGGCACCACTGCGGTCGCCCCAATAGTCATCAATAGCCACGTCCATTCCTACCACCATGCCGGTTACCTGATCGACGTAGAAGTCGCGTGTCGCCTTGTGGAATAGGTACCCCTGCTCGGTCGAATCATCTTCATTGTGCAAGGTGGTAGTGGTCTGCCCTGGGTACAAGGTCGCAAGATTAGTCGGCTCAACTTCTTGATGGAAGCGATAGACGGTGCGCCCCTCGATTTCCATCTCCTCCTCGAAGACGGCATCGGCAGCCTTGCGCAGATAGGGGTCAAAGACTGGGTACGTAGTCTGCTCGGTTGCTGCCGGGAACTTTAACCACACACCATCGACGGTGACCTGCGCGGTAGGGCTGCCCAGGGTGTGGGTAAGGGAGGCGTCGCCAAGCGCGTCACCGCTCAGGCGGTCCATGGGGTAGCTCCACACGCGCGCCATGGAAAGATCCTCCACCTTGCCGCTATCGCCGCGCATGGCCGACTCACCGATGCGGAGCGTGGTCTGCTCTTTATCTGAAGGATCTTGAATGTCCATGTTGAGCTGATAAGTCATTGGCCCCTCGTAAGGACTCGTACCCTCCCCTGTCACTACCTGCGACTTGGCGGAATCGTCGTGCAGGGTCCAGGTGGTGTGCTGCAAATCCAAAGGCATGCGCGGTTCGAAGCTCAAGGACTTCGGCGCCGCGATACCTGCAGCCATTAGCGCAACGCCGAGGCCTAGAAGCAGGACAGAAAAGATTCGGGACTTGGGCAGCATGGTGGAATATTCTACAGGTCGCGGGCGCGGAGACTGGAATCTGCACGCGGGGCGGGACGGACAAACACCTCCAAAACGGGAACAACCCCGTCTCCCAGCGGGGAAACGGGGTTGTAAGCCAAGTAAAATTACTTGAGCTCGACAGAAGCGCCAGCCTCTTCCAGCTTAGCCTTAGCAGCCTCAGCATCGTCCTTGGAAGCACCCTCGAGGATAGCCTTCGGTGCGCCCTCAACGAGCTCCTTAGCTTCCTTCAGGCCCAGGCCGGAGACGATCTCGCGGACAGCCTTGATGACGCCGATCTTCTTTGCGCCAGCGTCGGTCAGAACGACGTCGAACTCGTCCTTCTCTTCCTCAGCAGCGGCACCAGCAGCCGGTGCGCCTGCAGCTGCAACTGCAACCGGAGCAGCAGCCTCAACGTCGAAGACCTCTTCGAATTCCTTAACGAACTCGGAGAGCTCAATGAGGGTCATTTCCTTGAAAGCTTCAATGAGCTCGTCCTTGGTGAGCTTAGCCATGATGGCCATCCTTTCTTTTGGGCTGCCATGCAACCCAGATTGTGTTTGTGTTGATTTTTATGCGCCTTGATTGGCGACTTTAAGCCTCGGCAGACTTCTTGTCCTGCAGGGCCGCAGCGGTGCGGACCATCTTGGTAGCAGGAGCGTTGAATGCAGCCGCAGCCTTTGCCATAGAACCCTTCATAGCGCCGGCAAGCTTTGCGAGAGTGGTCTCGCGGTTGTCCAGCTCGGCGATGGCAGCAACCTGCTCTGCGGACAGAGCGTTGCCATCCATGTAGCCGCCCTTGACGACGAATGCCTTGTTGTCTTCAGCGAACTTCTTGATGACCTTAGCGGCATCCACTGCCTCGCCCTTGATGAACGCAATTGCGGTCGGGCCAGTCAGCTTATCGTCAAGACCTTCGATGCCAGCCTCGTTAGCGGCGATCTTGAAGAGGGTGTTCTTGGCGACGGAGTACTCAACGTCAAAGCCCAGGTTGTTACGCAGCTCCTGGAGCTGAGAAACGGTCAGGCCGCGGTACTCGGTCAGCACGATAGACTCAGCGCCAGCGAGCTTCTCCTTGAGCTCCGCGAGATCTGCGGTGTTCTTCGGGTTTGCCATGTTCTACTTCGCCTCCTTTCGAAACATCTCTGTGATTTTCCGTCGAGACATCTTCAATAAAAAATGCCCCGTGCAAGAGCACAGGGCGCGCAGCATAAGAGAATGCCGCGATTAATCGCAAAGTGTCTCCTGCGTGGGCCGTCCCCTAGGATGAGGAACCTTCGATCCGGACTCCCGGATGACCGACGGTCTTCGGTGAACTTTGACTCGACCTTTCAGGCCGTTCAAACTTCGCTAGGAACTATACAAGCCACGCTAGCCAACTCCAAATCGCGGCTCTCGGGGCTTCCTTCTCCCTGTTTCACCCAACGAGAATTCTTAGTCCCTGAGCACCCCGCGCGGAACGATGACGGGGGCGTCGCTTCGCGGGTCATCCCAGATCTCGACGTCGATGCCATAGGCGGCTGCCAGCACTTCTTTCGTCAACGCCTGCTGGGGAGTTCCCTGCGCGATGACCTCGCCGTTGTTCATGACCACCATGGTGTCGGAGTACTGGCCGGCCAGCATGAGATCGTGCAGCACAACGACCACCGTTTTCCCGGCGTCGGCCTGTTTGCGCACGAGCTCCAAAACGCTCATGGCGTGGGCTGGGTCGAGGAAGGTTGTGGGTTCGTCGAGAAGCAGCACTGGCGTGTCCTGCGCCAGAGCAAGCGCCAGCCACACCCGTTGGCGTTGGCCACCCGAGAGCGCCGCGATATCACGGTCGATGAAGTCCGTAATGCCCGTCTCCACGCAGGCCTGCGCGATGATGTCGCGGTCCTTCGCAGACAGTCCCCGACCGCGGCCCAGGTGCGGGTAGCGCCCGCGCGCTACAAGCTCGCCCACCCGCAGCCCGTCCGGCGCCGTCGGCTGCTGTGGAAGAAGCGCCACGTGGGTAGCTGCTTCTTTCGGGCTCATGCCATGTACGTCTAGCTCGCCGATATGCACGCTCCCCTGCCGCGGGCGAAGAATTTTAGACAAGGTCTTCAGCAACGTGGACTTGCCGCAGCCATTAGGCCCAATGAGCGTGGTGATTTCACCCGGGTGGGCCACCAAGTCAACGCCGGACAGGATGTCGTCCCCGTCCTTATAGCCGGCATGGATACCGGTGGCCGTAATTTCTCTGTCTTTCACTAGCTTTTATCCTCTCCTCCGTGCGGCATTCCACACCAAGATGACCAGGGCACATCCTCCGATGATGGAGGAGACTGCACCCACTGGAGCGTCCATTGGCAACGCTCCAGCAATCACAGCGCACGCACTCAACAAGGCGGCGCCAGCAGCGCAAGAAACCAACGGCACAGGCGTGGGCGTCCGGGCAACAATGCGCCCCACATGCGGGGCGAGAAGCGCGATGAAACCAATGGGGCCGGCCACGGATACAGTCACCGCGCAGATTCCCGTAGCAGCGACCAGCAGGAACGCGCGTGTTCGCGTGATGTTAACTCCGAGGGAAAGGGCCGAGAGATCATCATGCGCAAGAAGTGGCAGCTCCCTGGCACACCACAGACCAAGCACCACGAAAGGAGTCAACCCCACGAGAAGAGGAGCAATGACCTCCATCCGCACGAAGCCCGTGGTTCCCGCCAGCCACAGCTGCGATTGCGCCGCGCGAAGGAGCTCGGCGGCGCGCAAAAGATACGCCACCAGCGCTTGAAACAGCAGCGAGAGCGCGATTCCGACGATAACGATGCGGTTGCTCGTGCCGATTCCCCCAAGCGCTACCAGCAGGATGGCTGCTAGCACGGCACCCAGCAACGCGAGCCCGGCCCGCCACCAGAACATGGAGAGCCCTTCGGCAAGCACAGGCCGGGAGAGCACCGTTCCGAGGACCACCATGACGGACGCACCACCAGTCACGCCAAGGATATCGGGAGAGGCCAGCGGATTGCGCGACATCGACTGCGTCCACGACCCCGCCAGTCCGAGCGCGGCACCCACGATGAGCGTCGCTAGCGCTACCGGCATGCGCAGGTCCCACACAACGCGAATTTCGCTGCGGCTTCCCCCGCCGTTGAGAATCTCCAGGACCTGCCCCGGGCTCAAGGCCACAGGGCCCTGCCCTAGCATGAGGACATAGGAGCTTGCGGCGACCACAACAAAGAAGCAGGTCGCTGCCCATATCCATGTCCGGCGCTGCCGCTCTTGGGAACGCAGATGCTTAACGACGTCCCCCTTCTGCAACCCCCTCATAGCTCGTGCTCCCCACGGTGTACGGCCCAGATGAGAAATGGTGCGCCCACAAAGGCCAAGACGATGGACATCTCCAGCTCGGAGGGACCCACGATGAGGCGGCCCAGAATATCCGCAACGAGTACGGAGCAGCCACCGAGTAAGGCGGCTGGCGCAACCATCGCGGTAACTTCTGGCCCCGTGAACCGGCGCAGCAGATGGGGGATGGCAAAACCAACGAAGGCAATGGGCCCCGTCGCCGCGGTAGCGCATCCTGCTAGCACAACGATGCTCAAGGCAGCACCGCGCCGCGTCAGCGTGGGCGAGCCGCCTAGTGCCACCGAGGATTCCTCCCCCATGGCTAAAAGGTCGAGCGGGCGCGCCACTCGTGCGGCGCTGATAAGCCCGATTAGCAACCCAACACCTGCAATGGCGACATCCTCTGGGCCGCGCCCAAACGTGGAGCCGATGGTCCACCGGCGCATGCTGTCGAGAACATCCGTGGAGTACAGGCCGATCAACATGGCGCTAGAGCTCAAGGCAGCAGCAACGCCTGCGCCGACCAAGACCAGCGTCAAAGGATCCTGAAACCTGCGGGACACACCCAGCACTAATGCCGTGGCCAAGCCAGCGCCGAGGAGGGCGAGCGCTGTCCGCATCCCGGTTGAGGTGGCGATCCCTAGTGTTGTCCCGAGGGCAACAAGGAACGAGGCTCCCGCAGTAATACCAATGAAGCCCGGATCGGCCAAGGGGTTCCTAGTCCAAGACTGAGCGATAACACCCGATACCGCGATGGCAGCTCCCGCGAAGTAGGCCACGAACGTGCGGGGGATGCGTAAATCCCACACGATATTCTCGATATCTGCCTCGCCCCCGTGGAGGAGGGCAGCGAACAGATCCGGAAACGGGATAGTCCTTGACCCCACTACCAGCGAGCACAGCAAAAGGAGGAGGGTCGACACAACTAGGGCCGTGGTGAGCAGTGCGCGGCTTCTTCCCCGCGAATCCAATGCGGCTGCTTCACCGCCGTGGCGCGCACCCGCAGCACCGTGGATAGCATCAGCCTTCCTCGGTAGTGCGAGCATTTAGAGCTTCTCTTCGAACTTGTCGACGGCCCACGGGATCGTCAGCGGGTTCGGAATGCTCATCGCATTGCCGGTGTCCGTGTCCAGGTAGCGAACGCGGCCATCCTTGACCACGTCGAGGCCTTGGAACGTGGAATCCTTCTTGATTTCATCGACCGCGCCGTTGTAGTCCAAGACGAACAGGTAGTCCACGTTGTTGAGCTGGGAGTAGTTTTCCGGGGCATAGTCCACGAAGAAGCTGGAACCATCACCCTGCAATTCCTGCGGAATCTCAAAACCGAGGTTCTCAATGAACTGGCCGCGGCCGTCCTCTGCTGTGTAGAGGCCCAGCTTCCCCTCATAGGGCATGACGATGGCTGCTCGCTTGCCCTGCAGCTCCGGGTGGGAGTCCTTGAACTGCTCGAAGGCGTCCTCCGCCTGGTCAATAAGCTTCTCCCCCTCCTCTTCCTTGTCCACGGCAGAGGCGATGGTCTTGACTTGTTCCTCCCAGGGAATCTGCCAGTCTTCGAAACCTTCGGGCTTCACGGTCAGCGGGGCGATATCCTCGAGGGATTTCTTCGCTTCCTGGTCCACAGCTTGGTTCACGGCGATGATCTGTGTGGGATCCGAGGCAGTGACCTGCTCAAGTACCTCTGCCGTGAAACCGGAAGCGGTGTTATAGATCACCTCGGGCTGGGCATCTCCCAGAAGCTCCTTCGCCCATGGGCCAACGCCGGAGCCATCACCGTCGCCTTGCGCACCCCATGGCGCTACGGCAACCGGAGTGATTCCGAGTGCCAGCACGGTATCGGCATCACCCAGCCCTAGGCTGGCAACGCGCACCTCCTCAGCGCTGTCCGCACCCGTACTGTCCTCGCCACTTCCGCGCGAGCACCCTGTCAGAGCAATCGCTGCCACTGAGACAATAGCGAGCACGCCTTTTGCGCGCCGGCTGATAGCAACCATGAAAACCTTTCCTTCAACGGGAACGAGCACGCAAGCATTCGCACCCCTAAATTATTTGAGGCTAGCCTAACCTGTACGTTATGATGGTTTCAAATTTGGCCTCTACCTAGGATCAATTCCCTTGACGAATCACCGCTTATTGCCCGTTACCCTCACCGGGAACACCCGCCTCAAGCCGCGGCTGCACCGTTTAACTTTTCACTCGCCGGCTTTTAGTGACTACCCCCTAGCCGGGCCTGACGAGTATTTTGGGCTCCTCATGCCCCAAGACGGGCAGAAGTTCTCCCCTCTCCCAGTCGAAGATGCCAATGTTCGTGCTGCCGTCAACGGATTGCCCGACGGCATACGCCCAGCATTGCGCTGGTACACAATTCGCAAGCTCAACCAAGAAGCGTGCACCATCGATGTCGACGTTGTGACCCATGGCGATAATGGCCCGGGCTCACGCTGGATCCTCAATGCCCACCCCGGGGATACCGCCGGAATATATACCGGGCAAGTGCGGTGGCAAGCGCCTAAGAAGTCACAACTATTGCTCGCAGATGCCTCTGCCCTTCCGGCGCTGTGGCACATCCTCGAGCACTACGAAGCCTTGTCACCGGAAACCTTGGGTGCAGTCGACGTCGTTGCCATGATCGCAGACGACGCTGAAGTTGAAGACGGCTTTGAGGAAACGTGGCGCGACAAGGTTCGCTCACTCGCCATGATCACCGCCCCGCACGAGGAACACAGCACGCGCGCTAGCCAGCTTCTTGGATCCCGATTCTCCGCGGATACAGCGCCGGATTCGGTGTGGGTGTCAGGCGAAGGAGACCTGGCCAAAGCAGTGCGCTCGATAGCCGTGCATGACTGGGGTGTACCGCGCGAAGACGTTATCTGGTCCGTGTACTGGATGAAAGGCAAGCCGCGGCCTTAATTCCTTCGCACGCATCTACGCTACATGGCAATCTCTCTGCCCGCTCACCGTGCATCCGTATGCTGGGATACCATGACCACCCTTGTTTGGTTTCGCGATGACCTGCACCTTTGCGATAACCCCGCACTCACCTGGGCTGCTTCCCGGGGCGAGGTTGTTGCCTGCGTCCTCGACGAGCCTGCCTATCCAGGCTCGCGCCCGCTCGGAAGTGCGGCGGCGTGGTGGCGCGAGCGCTCCCTGGCACAATTGCGCACCCGTCTCGCCGAGCATGACATTCCACTGTTGCGCCTAGACGCTGATGCCCGCACGGCCATTCCCCGCCTTGCCCACCAGATTGGCCCAGATGCGGTGCTCTGGAACCGCCGCTATCACGTGCGGGATGTCGACGCAGCAGTAAAAGAGTCCCTCACCTCGTCCGGCATCGCTACTCACTCCTTTGCCGGCCACCTCCTCGTTGAGCCCACCGCCATCAAGCCTTATAAAGGCTACACTCCCTTCGCCCGCGCAGCACGCCAGCACCTTGATGACCATCCTCTCGGAGATCCCGTGCCCACCCCTGCGCTTAGTGGCCCAGGCGCGCAGGCCTTTGCCGAGCTTTCCGAGCCCTTCCCCGATGAAGCCCCGCTCCCTTGGCAACAGCGTCTCGCGGACTACTGGGACCCCGGCGGAATCGACACCTCCGGAAAGGACCCGCGCCCGCATCCCCTGCCGGAACTAGAAGCCTGGCGCACGGGCGAGACCGGCATTCCGCTTGTCGACGCCGGAATGCGCGAGCTCTGGCACACCGGCTACATGCATAACCGCGTGCGCATGGTGGTGGGCTCCTTTTTGACGAAGAACCTCGGCATCCACTGGCGCCACGGCGAAGAGTGGTTCTGGGACACGCTTGTCGACGCCGATCCTGCTTCCAATCCCTTCAATTGGCAATGGGTCGCTGGCTGCGGCGATGACGCCTCGCCGTTCTTCCGCATCTTCAACCCGCAGCTGCAAGCCAGCAAGTTCGATCCCGACGGCACCTACGTGCGCCAGTGGGCACCACCGCTTAGCCCACCGCCCATCGTGGACCTCAAGCAGTCGCGGCAAGCCGCCTTGGACGCATACCAGGAAATCTGCTAGGCCCGCCGCGTGTTCTAACACGGTCATGCAAGACGGCCGGCGAGGCAACAGGAAAACATCGAGGGCCCCAGCCTTACGGCCGGGGCCCTCGATGTCTCTCTATACGCTTTGGATATCGCTGCGGGGTCTCAAGCCGCTGCGCCCTGCAAAGCTCAGGGTGTTCTCTCTATCTCTCATGCGCCTCTCTCAAACGCACAACATAAGTATGGGGCATGGAACTTGCGAGACAATGAATTCAACCTGCAAGTCCCCTGTGCGTTCCTGCCAATTTCCTGAAATTTAGAAAACGGCAAGAAGGCAAAAGAATGCCCCAACCGCGACGCGGTCGGGGCGAACCATCAGCGGCGCTTAAAGCGAACCACTAACAGAAGCAGAAATTACTCTGCGTAGTTCTTCTGAACAGAAGCGTCAACCGGGATGCCAGGACCGGAGGTCGTGGAGATGGTTACCTTCTTGACGTACTGGCCCTTAGCGGAGGATGGCTTCAGACGCAGGATCTCGTCGTAGAGAGCGCCGTAGTTCTCAGCCAGCTTCTCAGCGTCGAAGGAAGCCTTGCCCAGGATTGCGTGCAGGTTGGAAGCCTTGTCAACACGGAAGGAGATCTTGCCGCCCTTGACGTCGGAGATAGCCTTCGCAACGTCAGCGGTGACGGTGCCGGTCTTCGGGTTCGGCATCAGACCACGTGGGCCGAGGACACGTGCAACGCGGCCGACCTTAGCCATCTGGTCCGGGGTAGCGATTGCAACGTCGAAGTCGATGTTGCCCTCGTTGATAGCGGAGATCAGCTCGTCGGTGCCGACGATGTCAGCGCCTGCAGCCTTAGCTGCCTCAGCCTTCTCGCCCTCTGCGAAGACAGCTACGCGAACGTCCTTACCGGTGCCGTTAGGCAGGGAAACGGTGCCGCGAACCAGCTGGTCAGCCTTGCGTGGGTCAACGCCCAGGCGGAAGACGACGTCGACAGTAGCGTCGAAGTTCTTGGAGGAGGTCTCCTTAGCGAGCTTTGCAGCCTCGAGCGGAGAGTACTGACGGGACTTGTCGACGAGCTCAGCAGCCGCCTTGTAAGCCTTAGAGTTGGTGCTCATTTAAGCAATTCCTTTTCTTGGATTGGTGTGGTCTTGGCGGGCCGTAGCTGGCCCTACCACGAACGACCACACGAGATGGCCGCTCATTTTTTGATGAAGTTGTTTACTTGGCTGGGATGCCGTCGACGGTGATGCCCATGGAACGAGCAGTGCCGGCGATGATGCGAGCACCGTTCTCGATGTCGCGAGCGTTCAGATCCTCGAACTTGGTCTGTGCAATCTCCTTGCACTGATCCCAGGTCACGGAACCGACCTTGTCGGTGTGAGGAACGCCGGAGCCCTTCTTGATGCCAGCGGCCTTCAACAGCAGCTTCGCTGCCGGCGGGGTCTTCAGCTTGAAATCGAAGGAGCGATCCTCGTAGACGGTGATCTCAACAGGCACAACGTTGCCGCGCTGGGACTCAGTCGCAGCGTTGTAAGCCTTGCAGAACTCCATGATGTTGACGCCGTGGGCACCCAGTGCCGGACCAACCGGCGGAGCTGGGTTAGCAGCGCCAGCCTCAATCTGCAGCTTGATGAAACCAGAAACCTTCTTCTTCGGAGCCATCGAATTACCTCTTTCCTGTGTTACCGGTGCGCTGCCACGATGAATAACAACGCCCCGTCCGGATGCTCACCTCAAGTGGGCCACCGGGGGGAGAAACGTTTAGTTGTCTGTGCACGCAAAAAGGCGCACGGCGTTTCATCCTAGAACACCGTGCGCCCTGCTACCAAATCGCGTAGTCTGCCATTTTCCCAGGCTACGCGCCAAGTGGTTTTAGGAGACGCGCTCGATTTCGGTCGGGGAAAGCTCGACTGGAGTCTCGCGGCCGAAGATGGAAACCAGACCCTGCATCTTACCGGTCTCTGGGTCGATCTCGGAGATGGTTGCGGAAACGGATGCCAGCGGGCCGGAGAGGATTGTAACTGCCTCGCCGACCTCGAAGTCGTGCGCGTAAGCCTTCGCAGCAGCCTTCTCCGGCATTGCGACGACCTGCTCGCCGTCTTGGTCGCCAGCGTTTTGCTTGGACTCCGATGCAGCCTCGTTCGGCATGAGGAACTTGGCGACGTCGCGGATCTTAACCGGGGTCGCATTGCCCTCGTTGCCCACGAAGGAGGTCACGCCAGGGGTTTCGCGAACGACGGACCAGGCGGCGTCGTTAAGCTCCATGCGGACCAGGACGTAGCCCGGCAGCAGCTTGCGCTTGACGATCTTCTTCTTGCCGTCCTTGTTTTCCAGAATCTGCTCGACCGGAACGACAACCTCGAAGATGGAATCCTCGACCTCAAGGGTCTGGGCGCGCATGTCAAGGTTGGTCTTCACCTTGTTCTCGTAGCCGGAGTAGCACTGGATGATGTACCACTGGCCCGGCTGCTTCTTCAGCTCGCGGGTGAACTGACGCAGGCGACGGCGGTAGTCATCGTCCTCGGATCCCTCAGCTTCAGCGGCGCTTGCAGCCTCTGCGTCTGCAGCGTTAGATGTGCCTTCAGCGGCTTCTGCACCTTCTGCGGCAGGTGCGTCTGCAGACTCGGAATCAGCCACAGCTTCGGCTGCCTGGTCCTGTACGTTGCCGATGAGGGCCGCTTCGAGGGAGGTTTCTGGCGTTTCGACGTTGTTCTCGTCGCTCATGGTCTTTTACTCCATCCGTTCGCGCGCGAGCTTTAAAGAAGCAGGCGCTTCAAGAATTTTCTGCGCCCTAGCCTACCTGCGTTGCGGCCCCTAAACGAACGCCGCCCCGCCAAGCCACTAGGGCAAAAAGTATCCCGCCGTTTCCCTCGCCTCGCGAGTGAAATCAGCGGGATAAAAGCTTGTATTAAAAGACTACTAAGGAGTCAGAATCTTCTCAACTCCCAGACCGGACAGGGTGTCAACTCCCCAGACAAGGGCAGTCAGGACGATGAGGAAGGCGAAGGTAATAACGGTGTACTGAACCATTTCCTTTGCGGTTGGCCAGACGACCTTCTTCATTTCGGAAGCAACCTCGCTTGGGAAAGCGGCTACACCGCCGCCGACGGTTGCATCATCTTTTTTGTCCTCTACGCGTACAACTCGCTTGTCGGTGTACGCCTGCGATGAGGTGGTAGCTGCACCGGAGAGCTGGCGCTTACCGGTGGGGCGTGAAGCGCCTGACTTAATCGGCTGCTGTTCATCGCTCACAGCTGGTTCCTCCTTGGAAAAGTTTTGGCAGGGGCGACAGGACTCGAACCTGCAACCTACGGTTTTGGAGACCGTTGCGCTACCAATTGCGCCACGCCCCTATGCATGTAACTGTCAAAGACAGCATGCACAACCCTACCAGAACTGCGATTTACTTCTAAACCGCCAGCCCTTGGGCCGGAGTCGGTAGTAAAAAAGCGCCCGCGTTGTGGGGCACTTTCCTTTCCCGGTAGCGATGGCGAGAATTGAACTCGCGACACAGCGATTATGAGTCGCTTGCTCTACCACTGAGCTACACCGCCATAATCATGTGCACTAGATGCAGACATGATTGGAGCCCCCTGACAGAATCGAACTGTCGACCTTTTCCTTACCATGGAAACGCTCTGCCGACTGAGCTAAGGGGGCACAGCCTCGTTGAGTAACGAACTTTTTGTTCGCTGTGCTCTCGTTGAAGCCTTGAAAAGATTAACCCGATTTAGTCTAATTACACAAATCGCCAGTTCACTCTGCGTTTTTGAGCTCTTTCAAACGCACGTTTTCGCACACCTTTAGCCCAAGGGGCAGAGTGAGGCGAGCTTGAAGAACACGACCGCTAGATTTCACCCACGACGCGAAAACGAAGAAACCCCGTGGTCGAAACCACGGGGTTTAGATTGTGCCAGGTAGAAGATTCGAACTTCTGAAGGCAATGCCGGCGGATTTACAGTCCGCTCCCTTTGGCCGCTCGGGCAACCTGGCTTGCACTCGAGGTGCGATTAGGTACTTTACTACGAAGTGCCCACCGGCATGCAAATCGGCAGGACACAAGTCCTTTTAGTGCCTGCTTAGCCAACCCGACGAACCGTGTAATCCGCCAACTGGCGCAGCGCCTCGCTAGCTGCACACTCCGGAAGCACCGAAAGCTGCTCCTCCACAACACGCAGGTAGCCGTGCACATCGTTCATAGCCTTCTCGCGGCCGCCCGAGCGACGCAGAAGGTCGATGGCGTGGTCAACAGACGCGTCGTCGGCAAGCGGGCCTGTCAAAAGCGCACGCAGTTCGTCGCCCACTGGGCCTTCCTCCTCCAGGGCGTAGAGGACCGGCAGGGTAAACACACCCTCGCGGAGATCGGTGCCCGGGGTCTTACCGGATTCTTTCGGGTCGGAGAAAATGTCAATGATGTCGTCGACAATCTGGAAAATCATGCCGATTGCGCCGCCAATCTGACGCAACGCAGCGGCCTGTTCAGGGGTAGCGCCGGAATGATAAGCGCCCAGGTAACCAGCAGACGCGATGAGCACGGCCGTTTTCTCACGGATAACTGCCATGTAGTGATCCACCGCATTAGCCTCGCCCGCGCCGATGGTCTCACGCATCTGGCCGGTGACCAGCTCCTCGAAAGTCTCCGCGAAGTGGCCAACCGTGTGGGTATCAAGCTGGGACATCAGGCGGGAAGCATGCGCCAAGAGGGCGTCGCCAGCCAAAATTGCCACGGAGTTGGTCCAGCGGAAATTGGCGGACTCGACGCCGCGGCGACGCTCAGCCTCATCCATCACATCATCGTGATAGAGCGTTGCGACGTGCACCATTTCAACCACCGTGGCGGCTTTAATGACCTCAGCAGAAGCTGGGCGCTGGCCAAACTCGGAGGCGAGCAAAGCCATCATTGGACGAAAACGCTTTCCGCCTGCACTCGAAAGGTGGCTGACCTTCTCTTTTACGAAGTCCTGCCCACGATCAATTTCATGGTGCAGCAATTCCTCAACGGCAGCCATTCCAGCGCCAATGCGCTCGCTTAGCTGCGGGTCACCCAAGTCCACATGAGTGGCATGAGTCTGGCCGTGAGACATTAACAGCGTTCCTTTAACTCAAAAATGGCAGTGATAATCAGCTACTTACCGTAGTCCATACCACGGCCCTAAACACACTCAAGGTGGCCAACGCGTGCAATGATAGTGCCCATGTCGCAGCAGATCGGTAACCCAGAACTTGTAGACGTAGCCATCATCGGCGCAGGGCCGGCAGGTTCCGCCGCCGCCATTCACGCAGCTAAAGCGGGCTACGAAACGCTGCTTATCGACGCCGCTTCTTTCCCCCGGGACAAAACCTGCGGGGACGGGCTCACCCCGCGCGCGATGCATCAGCTGAATCTATTGGGGCTGGACGTTAATGCGCAATATCGCAATAAGGGCTTGAAGCTACACGGTTATGGCGGCTCGGTAACCGCGCCGTGGCCTTCCAGCTACCCTACTTCGGTGGGCACGGCTTTGCCGCGCCACGAGTTCGACAATCTCGTCTTTGCGGCCGCACAGGCTGCAGGTGCAAAGACGTGGACCGGCACGCCTGCGACCGCCCCAGTGGTGGAAAACGGGTCTCTCACCAGCTTCCGCGTTGGTGAGCGCGAAGTGCGTTCCAAGTGGGTGATCGTGGCCGACGGCGTGCGCTCGACTTTTGGCAAGCAGCTAGGACGCGCTTGGCACCAAGACGAGGTCTATGGCATCGCTGCGCGCAGTTATGCGACTTCCACGCACGCAGCGGAGCCGTGGATGCACTCGCATGTGGAGCTGAAGTCGGAGACCGGCGAGGTGCAACCGGGCTATGGCTGGATTTTTCCGCTGGGTGCGGAAATCGGTGAGGTCAACATCGGACTTGGCGCGCTTTCAACGGCGCAGCGTCCGGCCCGTATCAACACCAAGAAGCTGCTTTCTCACTACGCGCAGCAGCAGCGCGCGGACTGGGGCTTAGGCGAAATCACCCGCGTAGCCTCAGCTCTGCTGCCTATGGGCGGTGCGGTCTCAAACGTGGCCGGTGCCAACTGGATGCTCATTGGTGACGCCGCGGCTTGCGTGAACCCGCTCAATGGCGAGGGCATCGACTATGGTTTGGAGACCGCAAAGCTTGCAGTCGAGTTGTTGGGCACCAAGGACTTCACACTGGCCTGGCCAGATCTGTTGCAGACGCAGTACGGCGAGGCTTTCGTCTTGGCGCGCACGGCCGCGCGCTTACTGACTTACCCACAGTTCCTGCCTTTCGCGGGCCCAGTTGCGCTGCGCGGGCCGGTCGGCCGGATGCTGATGCCGGCGGCAGCCCGGCTCATGGGCAACTTGGTCACAGAAGAAGACCGCGACCTCATCGCTCGCGCGTGGCGCCTGGCTGGCCGCGGCGTAGCGGCGGCGCGGCGCAATACGCCGCTGTGGAACTCGCTCTAAGCCCGCGTGCCTTTCCAGATGGTCCCTTTTGCGGGGAGCCTGGCCAAAGCTCGGCAGAGGGCTCGGTGAGTGCTCAGCAGGGCCGGAGCCAGCGTTGCTGGGCCTAGCGCAACGGCTTCGTCGCCGAGTGCAGCGCCACGATGCCGAGCGTCATGTTCTTCCAGCCCGCGCCTTCCCACCCATTGCGGTTGATGGCTGCGGCAAGTTCCTCTTGGTCGGGCCAGGCGCGAATCGAGTCAGCGAGATAGACATAAGCCTCCGGGTTCGACGAAACTAGCTTCGCAATCGGCGGCAGCAGGCGGGTTAAGTATTCCTTGTAGACCGTGCCGAAGACCGGGATGATGGGCTTGGAAAACTCTGCCACTGCAATACGGCCGCCCGGTTTGGTTACGCGAGCCATCTCACGCAGCCCCAGCTCGAAATCGTGGATATTGCGCAGGCCATAAGAGATTGTTACGGCGTCGAAGGTCTCGTCTGCGAAGGGCAACTGCATGCCGTCGCCGGCAACCTTCGGCACATCGCGCTGTGCACCGGCGGCCAGCATGCCGCGGGAGAAGTCGCAGGCCACACACCACGCGCCGGACTTGGCGAGCTCCTCAGTCGACACAGCCGTGCCCGCCGCCAAGTCGAGGACTTTCTCCCCCGGCCGCAAGTCCAAGCGTTCACGGGTGCGCTTACGCCAGGTCTTATCCTGGCCAAAGGACAGCACCGTATTAGTGATGTCATACTTGGCACCGACGGCGTCGAACATGCGCGCAACGTCGAAGGGCTTCTTATCGAGATCTGCCTTTGACATAAGTAGCTAGTTTAGGCCACGCGTGCACCAAGGGCACGCGCCGCCCACCGCGGCAGCTCAGGGCGCTGACCCAGGATGGTCAACGGCACGCGGCGAGTATCTTCCAAGACCTCCTCGTAGTAGCCCAGAAGCTGCTCGCACAGCGCCTTCCACGTCTTGGAAGAAATCGACTCGCGGGCATTCGCACGCAACTCCTCGTGGATTTCTGGGTTCAGCAGCGCATCGACGGCGTTGGGGAGATCCTCGACGAAGGTCGCGACTTCGAGAAGCAGCCCGTTGTAGCCCTCCTGAATGAGATCCACTGGGCCTCCGGCGCGCGGCCCAATCGTGGGGACGCCGGAAGCCTGCGCCTCCTGAATGGCCTGGCAGAAGGTTTCGAATTCGCCCGCGTGAACGAAGACGTCGAGAGAGGCATAAGCTTGGGCCAATTCGTCGCCGCCGAGCGCGCCCGTGAAGTAAGCGTTGGGCAGCTGTGCCTCCAACAGTGGACGCTCTGGGCCGTCGCCAACGATGACCAGCTGAATATCGGAGCGATCATTCAGCGCAGCCAGACGGTGCACGCCCTTTTCTGCAGCAAGACGGCCAACGAAACCCACGACCTTCTTGCCGTCTGCACCCCACTGCTTGCGCAACTGCGCGGAGCGCTTAGACGGGTGGAAACGCTCCGCATCCACACCGCGGCCCCAGTGGCGCACATTTTTGATGTTGTGATCTTCCAAATCGCGGATGGTCAACGAGGAAGGCGCGAGCGTCATCTGGCAGGCGTTGTGGATGGTGCGCAGCCACTCCCAGGTGGCATAAGCCAGCGCGGAAGCGTGGTACTTGGTAGCGAAACCGGCGACGTCAGTTTGGTAGAGCGCCACCGACGGAATGCGTTGCTGACGGGCGGAGAAGGCCCCGGCCGCACCCAGAACAAAGGGGCTGGCCAGGTGGATGATGTCGGGCTTGAACTGCCGCAGTGCCTCGTCCACGGCGGTGGTTGGTACGCCGACAGGCAGCGAATCAATCAACGGGATGCGCACGGTGGGAACCCGCACGATGGGAAAGCCTAGGTAATCCGCGATTTCCTCCTGCCCCTCGCGCGCACCGGGGGCAATGACAAGGGCCTCGTGCCCGGTTTCTGCCAGGTGCTCAAGCACACGCAGCACGGAGTTGGTCACTCCATTGACGTTGGGAAGGAAGGACTCTGCCACAATCGCAACACGCATGGGTTCAATAATCCCCTATTTGCCTAGGATTCCGGTGAAGCCTGCGGAAAATTTTGGTTAACACTTTCATTTGCTTGGCGACGCCGCTCCGCCGCCCGCGTGCTCAATCCCACCGTCCACCATGCCGCCGCGGCAATCAGGCTGGCCACGACCATCGAGGAAAGCGCCGGGAGGATAGACAGCGTCCATTCGCGGCCCTCGACTTTTACTAGGTCAGGGTCACTTTGCGAGTAGAGCACCCAGACCTGCTGGCCCTCCCCCAGCCCGGTGGGATAAAGCAGGCCGGATTGCGGGGAATGGTAGATGCCTTCGGAGTCCTGGAAATCGACGTAGGTTCTTGTGATTCCTACGTCCGTGACCGTCGCCAACGCGCGGCCCGGATTGGACTCGATGGAGCGATCGTTTAAGAAAGCCCCCACCATCATCCCCAGCATCGCGACAATCGACGCCGCGTACAACGCAATGATGAGCTGATGCAGGCGCCGGCGATACACGACAGGCGTGTAGCGCGGGGCCACTGCCGCCTTCGGCGCCTTGGGCGGCCGCGCCGGAAATGCGCCCACCTACTGGCCGACCTTTGCAGTCAGCTCCGCCTGCAGCTGGCGGCGGGTTTCGCGGGTGGTGTGTGCTTCGACGATGGTGACTCCGGTGGAGTATTCCTTCAGCTCGGCGAGTGTATCGAGAAGCTTCTGTGGAGTATTCGCCGCGCGGTACTCGGCGCCGAAGGCTTCCGCCACCTGTTCCAGTTTCATTCCGTGCGGGGTGCCGAAGGCCTTCTCGAAGGAGGGACGGAACGGCTCTGCGCCCTGTTCCAGAAGCTCGAAGATGCCGCAGCCGTCATCATTGGCCACCACGATAGTGAGATTTTCCGGGCGGGCCTCGTCTTCTGGAACAAGAAGTGAGGTGGCGTCGTGGAGGAAGGTGACATCGCCAAGCAATGCGATAACGCGCGGGGCGCGCCATGCATCAGCTTCGCGGGATTGGGTGGCCAGCGCGATGCCCATGGCCTGTGCGATGGTGCCGTCGATGCCGGCGGCGCCGCGGGGTGAGAAGGTATCCACGCCGTCGAAAGGCAGGCCTACCAGCGAGGCATCGCGGACCGGGTTCGAGGCGCCTAGGACCAAGATGTCTTCGACGGAGAGGGTATCCCCCACCGCGGCGGCGACGTGCAGGCCGGTGAAACCAAGCTCCTTGTTCTCAAGGACCTCGCGCACCCCGGAGGAAGCCATCTCAGCGGCGCCCTCGCAGATCTTCAGCCACTCGCGGCTCGGCTCGCCGGTGGTCTTGACCGTGGTACCCAAAGTGGCTTGCTCGCCACGCGGATTGGTGAAATCGGCGCTGCGGGAAAGAACGATGAGCTCGATGTCTGGGTCGTTGATAAGCGCCATGACGCCGCGGTGCAGCGTAGGATGGCCCACCACGATGACCTGCTCGACCTTGGTGTTAACCACGTAATCGTTAGCCGAGACCTGCGCGCGGCGGAAGATATGAGCCGCCGCTGGGTGCACCGGGTGGAATGGTGCCGGCGCGGTGGGCTCGGCGATGGTCGGGACGTCCTCGAGGCCTTGGACCTCCCAAGCTTCGTCGCCGGCGATAACGAGCGTGTTCTTGCTCAAGTCAACCTCGACCTCGCCGTGGTTGACAGGTCGCGGCGTAGGTGCCTTGCGGGAGGTGTGATCAGAAGGCTTTTCCGGCAGTGACTCGTGGAGAAGTGGAACGTCAAAGGCAACGTTGATGTGCACCTGCAGGTCACTAGTAAAACGCTGCGCAACCTGCGGAATGTCTGCTTCCTCAGCCACCTGGGTGGTCGCAGCGTAGACGCCGAAAATGCCCTGCTGCTGAATGGTCTGAGAAGCGCCCGTGCCCACCAAGCGTGCGGGACGATCAGCGCTGATGACAGCCAGCGGGGTATGCGAGTGGGCTGCCTCCACCATCGCTGGTAATGCGTTAGCCACGGCGGTGCCAGACGTCATCACAACGCCAACGTGGCGGCGCTGCACGCGCGCCATGCCCAGGGCGGTAAAGGCCGCGGAGCGCTCATCCAAACGAGTGTGAACGCGGATATCCTCGCGAGCCAGCAGCGCCAAAGAAAGCGGCGCGTTGCGGGAGCCTGGGCAGATAATGACGTCAGACAGGTGGCGCGCCAATTGCGCAGCCACCGCCTCCGCCAGCTTCATGGAGTCAGTCATGGTGCTCCATAGTACTAGCTGGCGTTTAGGGGCTTAAGCTCCCTGGGAGTTGCCGTTACCGTTGCCATTCCCATTGCCGTTTCCGCCGCCCAGCAGGTCGTTCAGTAGACTCTCTAGGTCCTCGCCACCCTGATCCAGCTGATCCCGTACGTCTGGCGGAAGCTCGGTTGGCAGCTGGTCGATCGGGTTTTCACTCTGTGGTGCTTCCTCGGTGACCGTTTCAGTAACGGTGGTGGGCTTTTCCTCAGTAACCGTTGCGGTGGAAGTTACCGTCTCCGGCTGGGAATCCGCCTCGGAGCTGGCGTTGCGCCACATGAAAAACAGTGCGCCGGCCGCGATAACTGCCAGGGCCGCAATAGCAGCGAAGACGCTGGTCAACCCAGAACCGCCGCTCTTACGCTTGCGTTCCGGCTCCACCTCATAGCTGGAGGGCACCGGCTCGTAGCCGGATTCATAGCCAGAGTCATAGCCAGAGCCATAGCCGCTAGGCTGACCATATCCGCCGGGGCTTGCTTGAGGCGCCGGAGACTGTTGCGCGCCCTGCCCAGGAAATACCTGACGCGGCCGCTCCTCTGACGCGCCGAATTGACGGGTAGCGTCGTTGCTGCCGAAGCCCGAGTTGGAGCCCGGCCCATACCCAGTCACGCGACCAATCTGCCGGGTTTCATCGTCAGAGTAGCCGCCGGAATTATTTCCAAAGTTATTAGCCATGCTCCTAGAAATACCCTATTTTCCTGTAGAAACACAGGCAGAAACCCGCAAGCCGCCTTATTAACTTGCAGCTGCAGCCAGCGCGCCGCCAGTTGGACTGTCCTGCTTGGCAACCTCGCCTGGCGTGCCGGTAGCCACAATCTTTCCGCCCGCTGCACCGGCACCAGGGCCCAGCTCGATGACTGTATCTGCCTCCGCGATGACCGAGAGATTGTGCTCGACCACGACGACGGTCTGCCCGGCGTCGACAAGCTTGTGCAGCTCCGCATTCAGCAAGGCGATGTCCGCTGGGTGCAGACCAGTGGTTGGCTCATCGAGGAGGTAAACCGTGTGCCCGCGGTGGGAATTGCGCGAGCGCTGCAGCTCGGTGGCCAACTTGATGCGCTGGGCCTCACCGCCGGAAAGCTCGGGCGCGCCCTGGCCTAAGCGCAGGTAGCCCAGCCCCACGGCCTGGAGGGTCTCCAGCGCGCGCATGATTGCAGTGACCTGCGCGGAGCCTTCAGCGGCGGCGAATACCTCGTGGGCGTCGTCAACGCTTAACTCTAGGATCTGCGCAATCGTGCGCCCGCCCCACGTCACTTCGAGTGTTTCAGGGTTGTAGCGTTTGCCCTGGCAATCCGGGCATAGCGTGTAAGAACCGGGAAGGAAGACCAACTCAACCTCGATCTGCCCCGCACCGCCGCAGGTAGGGCACTGCCCTTGCTTGACGTTGTAGGAAAAGCGCGAGACCGTCCACTTGCGCTGCTTGGCTTCTAGTGTGTTGGCAAAAAGCTTGCGGACGTGGTCAAAGAGGCCGGTATAGGTCGCGAGCGTCGAGCGCGGCGTGCGGCCAATGGGCTTCTGAGTGATTTGCACCAGGCGGGTGACTTCACCGAGATTTTCTGTGTTTTCGACGCTCCACTGCCGAACCGCGCCGTCGGGTTGTTCCTCGGCGTCGGTCACGGCGGTCGCCTGCTCGCGCAACAGACCTGCAAGAACCGTCGAGACCAACGTGGACTTTCCCGAACCGGAGACACCCGTGACTGCAGTGAAGGCGCCTAATGCAAAGTCCACGTCGAGCCCGCGCAGGTTGCGCGCCTTAATGCCGCGTAAGTGCAGTTGTTTCTCGCTCTTTCGTGGGGTCTCATTCAATGCCAAACGACGCCGCGCCAGCGCCTTACTGGTCGGGGTATCGGCATCATAGTCGGCGACTGGGCCGGAGTACAGTACCTGGCCGCCGCCTTCGCCGGCGTGAGGGCCGACGTCGACAAGCCAGTCAGCTTGTGCGACCAAATCCATGTCGTGCTCAACCAGCAGGACGGTGTTGCCGGCGGCGACGAAGCGGCGGCAGATGTCCATAACGGCTGTGCGCTCCTCTGGGTGCAGGCCAGCGGAGGGCTCGTCCAACACGTAGGTGACGCCGAAGAGCCCCGAGCGCAGCTGCGCGGCGAGGCGGATTCTTTGTAATTCGCCAGCCGAAAGCGTCTCCGTGGGGCGGCCTAGGCTCAGGTGCGCCAGGCCGAGTTCCAGGGCGGAGGTCAAGGCAGGAATAACCTGTTTGAGTAAGAGATCCTCGGCGCTGTTTTCTTCCGGTTTCTGCTTGGCAAGCAACTCGTGGAGCGCATCCAAGGGCAGGTCGTTGAGGGTGTCGATTGGCAGGCCCGCGTAAGTGACCTGCAGCGCGCGCGGATTCAGCCGGCGGCCCTGGCAGGTAGGGCAGGTGTGTGACTCCATGTACTGGAGCGTGCGCTTGCGCAAGCTCTCAGACTGCGTTTCCGCGAGAGTCTTGTTGAGGTAGCTGGCCACCGAGCGCCACGTGCCTTCGTAGTTGCGCTGAATCTGGTCAGCGCCGCGCAGTGGCTTGACGGTGACCACGGGGCGTTCCTCGGTGAAGAGGATCCAGTCTCGGTCTGCGCGCGGGAGCTCGCGCCACGGGGAATCCATGTCATAGCCCAAAGTCATGAGGATGTCATGGAAGTTCTTGCCTGCCCATGCACCGGGCCAGGCGGCGATGGCGCCCTCCTCGATGCTCAAGGACTGGTCCGGAACCATCGACTCCTCGGTCGCCACATGCACCACGCCCGTGCCCTGACACTCCGGACACATCCCCTCGGGCGTATTCGGCGAAAAGGAATCGGAGTACAGGCCTTCTGGGTTATCCCCGGCGCGCGAATAGAGCAGACGCACGGAATTGGAGATGGCGGAAATCGTGCCGGCGGTCGAGCGCGCGCCGCCCGCTGAGGTGGACTGCTCGAGGGCCACTGTGGGTGGAAGGCCTTCAATCTGGCTGACCTGCGGATCCACGGCGGAGCCGATGAGGCGGCGTGCAAAAGGTGCGACGGATTCGAGGTAGCGGCGCTGGCCTTCTCCGTGGATGGTGCCGAAAGCAAGGGAAGACTTACCGGAGCCTGAAACGCCAGTCACGGCGACGACTTTGCCGCGCGGAATATCGACGTCGACGTTGCGCAGGTTATGAAGGTGGGCGTCACGGACGCTAATCATGCCAGTCATGGCCGCCAGCCTACCGCGCGCAAACTCAGACCAACGGTGTACATTTTGCCAATTAGTGGCGGAGATCCTGGCGTTTTCCGGGCGCTAATTGGCAAATTGTGCGGTTTTCCACGCCGCACAAACGCCGTTGCAGATAGAGATAAACCCTAAAGGAACTGCCAACACTCACGCACGCGCGCAAACCACCAATCCCGGCGCTCGGGCGCGGCCGCCAGGCCGGACAAGCGCGCCGGATCCGGTGGGAGCGGGGTGGCGGCAAGGTGCCCATCAATCAGTTGGCGCGGCTCCGTGACGTCTTCGAGGAACAGCGAGCCCGTGGCCAACCCGGCGGCGGCAGGAGTGACGTCGACGTCTTCGTCATCAAGAATCTTCGGCAGCGCCGCGACGGTGGCCAGCCCCATGCCGATTCCCACCGAGGTATCCAAGGCCGAAGCCACCGTAATATCCATGTGGCGGGAACGCAGATGCTTGGCGACGTCGAGCACCCTGCGTACTCCGCCCAAAGGCGCCGGCTTTACCACCGCGACGTCGGCTGCCTGCAGATCAGCCACGCGGTACGGGTCCTCGACCTTGCGGATAGACTCATCTGCCGCAACGCGCACGAAAAGCCCGTTGCGCATCAGCTGGCGACGCACCTCCGCGAGTTCTTCTGCGCTCGCGCAAGGCTGTTCCATATAGTCCAACGGCATCAAAGCCTTGGCTGCCTCGACTGCCTGCTCAACGCTCCAGCCGCCGTTGGCGTCGACGCGAAGGACGGGGACGCGTCCGCGCTCGGTGATGTAGTTGCGTACGGCGGTGACGCGCGCGATGTCGTCGGCAAGCGTCTGGCCCTTCTCTGCAACCTTGATCTTGAAGGTGCGGCAGCCTGGGTAGCACTCCATCACGGCAGGAACCTCGCTGGCAGGCACGGCGGGGATGGTGCCGTTGACCTCGATGAGATCGCGGACTGGTTCCGGGAAGCCTTCATAAGCCGCCTCCAAGCCGGCTGCCAACCAATGTGCCGACTCGGCTGGGCCGTATTCCAGGAAAGGTGAGAACTCGCCCCAGCCTGCAGGACCCTCGATAAGCAATGCTTCGCGGGTTGTTATCCCACGAAACTTCACGGCAAGCGGCAATGAGACAACATGGGCGCGGGATAGGACGTCATCGATATGCATGGCTTTCATGGTAGCGCCCTCAGACCATTGACCCCCTCCCCGCTCTGCGCTATTTTTGGGAACCTATACCAATAAAGGAGGAATTATGCTGCTAGCTGAGGCATTGGCGGAGCGCGCCCAGGCGCAAGAGCGTCTCAATAGCCTGCACGAGCGGCTACTCGCCGTGGTTCGCGTGCAGGAGGGCGATACCCCGGAGGAGGATCCGCAGGAGCTGCTGCGCGAGCTCGACGGCGTGACCGGGCGCATCGATGAGCTGGTGCAGGCCATTAATGCGACAAATATCGCCACCGCCTTCGATGAGAAGATGAACTTAATGGAGGCCCTCGCTCTGCGGGACGGCCTTGTGCGCAAGCGCCGCATCTACCACGACTTGGCGCAGCGGGCGGGCACACGCTCGGATCGTTATTCCCGCAACGAGATTAAGTTTGTCTCCACCATCCCGGTGGCGGATATGCGCAAGCATGTCGACGATCTATCTAAGCAGTACCGCGAATTAGATACCCGCATCCAGCAGCTGAACTGGAATACCGAACTGAAAAACGGATAGTCATGTCGCGCGCCGCATAAAGCGCGCGATGGTAGCCCACACGCCTGCAGCGAGCAGGCCCCCACCCTGGAGGGGAAAGTCGAGGGACACCAGGCCCTCTTTAGCGCTTTTAAAAGAGGCGGGGGAGTTCGAGTCTCCCCACAGCATGGAGTACCGCGCTGGCATGGCGTACACGGGTACATTGCGGGGCGAAGCCCTCGTAGTATCGCGCATTGATTATTACCGGCCTGCTGGGCAGCGCGTGTGGGTGAGGGTTGGGAATGGGGACTATTCTTCTTTTGCCACTAAGCTGGCCGTTATGAGCGAGCAGAAAAAATACAGCACCGATAATCCCTTTCGGCCGGAATTGTGGCATTCCGTAGAGGGGTTTGAAGACCTCACGGATATCACCTACCACCGGCTCATCGGAGACAAGCGCGAGGACGGCATCGTCCGCATCGCGTTTGACCGCCCGGAGGTGCGCAACGCGTTCCGCCCGCACACGGTGGATGAGCTCTACCGCGCCCTTGACCACGCCCGCCGCACGCCGGATGTGGGCACGATTTTGCTCACCGGCAATGGTCCGTCCGAAAAGGATGGCGGCTGGGCTTTTTGTTCGGGCGGCGACCAGCGCATTCGCGGCCGCTCCGGGTACCGCTACGCCACCGAGCACGCCCACGATGATGCCACCGCGGATGAATCCACCGTGGACACCGCCCGCGAGAAGGTCGAAGGCGGCCGCCTGCACATCTTGGAGGTCCAGCGCCTTATCCGCACCATGCCCAAGGTGGTCATCGCCGTGGTCAATGGGTGGGCGGCCGGCGGCGGGCATTCCCTGCACGTAGTCTGCGATATGACGGTCGCCTCCCGCCAGGAGGCGCGTTTCAAACAGACCGACGCCGACGTCGGATCCTTCGACGCCGGTTATGGCTCGGCCTACTTGGCAAAAATGGTGGGCCAAAAGTATGCCCGCGAAATCTTCTTCCTGGGTCGCACTTACGACGCCCAGCGCATGTACGAGATGGGCGCCGTCAACGAGGTCGTCGATCACGCCGACTTGGAAGATGCCGCTATCCAGATGGGCCACGAAATCAACGGCAAGTCCCCGACAGCCCAGCGCATGCTGAAGTTCGCCTTCAACCTGACCGATGACGGCCTCATGGGCCAGCAGGTTTTTGCCGGCGAGGCGACTCGCCTGGCATACATGACTGACGAGGCCGTCGAGGGCAAGGAGGCATTCCTCGAAAAGCGTGATCCACAGTGGGAGCAGTTCCCGTACTACTATTAGCGCTTCAGCTAATGGCTATAGCAAGGCAAGAAGCATGATTTATCTTTGCATCGGATTGGCTGTCCTGGCGTTTGCGGGCGTTCTTGGTTCGCGCGTGTGGATGCTGCGCCATATCAAAGACGCCGAAAGGCGTGGGGAGCGTCCCTTCGATCAGGAGGACACCCCGCGCAATCCATACATGTAGCGGAGTAAATGGCGTGGGACACCCACGCCTCCCGAGTGAGACACCTCAAGCAATTGTGGACATGTCCATAGTTCATACGTAAAGTGTTGAGCATGAAACTCAGCAACTCATTCGTCATGCTCGTCGCCGCCGGCCCCGGCATGCACTCCCTGGACCAGCTTCTCTTCAGCAAGAAGACAAAAGTAGCCAACTAAGGCCACCGCTTCCCAACCTCTCACCTCATCTATTGAAGTGAGAGGATTTTTAAGTTTTAGCAGCTAAAAGAGGAGATAGGACTGCCTAAGTTCATAATATTGAACAATCTAGTTCAAGGGTGCTAGTGTTTGTTGAGTTCACTTCTCCCAATGCAAAGGAAGTTCATGATGAGCTCAAATCACAGCACCCCACGCCGGCCCCTACAGCGCATTCTCGCAGGCACCTGCGCCCTAGCACTCGGCGCCAGCCTCGCCGCTTGCAGCGCCTCGAAAGAATCCACCGACGCCGCAAAACCGAAGGACGGCGACACCGTCAAGGCCGTGGCCACGACTACCCAGATCTGCGACTACCTCACCCAGATAGCCGCCGGCGGCGTCAAGCTCCACAAGGTCGACTCCCAAGGTGCAGAGACCACCTCCGGCGAGGGCCCAGTGACCCTCGACCTCACCTGTTTGCTCGCCCCCAACGCCAGCGCCCACGAGCACGAGATGACCCCACAGCAGATGCAGGCGCTCTCCCAGGCCGACTACATGTTCGTCAACGGAGTCGACCTCGAGCACTTCCTCGACCAAGCCGTGGACTCCTCCGGCTTCCACGGCGTCATGGCCGTGACCTCGGGCGTCAAGAGCGAAGGCATGAGCGATGGCAACGGCAAGTACACCATCGACGAGGGCATCGAACACGTGAGCCCGCGCCCGTGGCCTTTCCCGGGGGAGGACGGCGAGGCCCCAGAATTCAAGTACGACCCGCACGTGTGGACCTCCCCGAAGCAGGCCAAGATTCAGGTCGACAACATCGTCAACACGTTGTCCCAGGCCTCCCCGCAGGCCAAGGACGCCTTCACCGCCGCCGGCAAGAAGTACACCGACCAGCTGGAGGACCTCGACAAGTGGGCCAGCGATTCCATGTCCGCAGTTCCTGAGCAAGACCGCGTGCTCTTCTCTTCCCACGACGCCTTCGGCTACTTCTCTAACGAGTATGGCGTGAAATTCATCGGCTCCGCACTGTCTGACTTCAACCACCAGCAGGACGCCACCTCGAGCCACATCGATGAGCAGGTAAAGAAGGTCCGCGAGTCCGGCGCCAAGGCCATCTTTGCGGAGAATTCCAACAACTCGAAGTCCATCGAGGCCATCGCCCGCGCCGCAGGCGTCAAGGCGGTTACATCCGACGACGCTTTGTACGGCGACTCGCTAGGCGTGCCTGGCAGTGAGGGCGAGACCTACATCGGATCCATCATCCACAACATCAACACCTTGGTCAGCGCCTGGGGCTCCGAGCAGCAACCGTTGCCGGAATCGCTGCAGGAATTCGACTTCGCCAAGCGCAAGTAGCTCTTTATGTCTTCCCCATTAGTCACTCTGCACAATGCCACCTGCGGCTATGGCGCCCGGGATATCCTCACCGACGTTGACCTTGAGATCCGCGCGGGCGAGGCCGTGGCGCTCCTAGGTTCCAACGGCGCGGGCAAATCTACCCTGCTCAAGGCAATCACTGGCCTGGCTGCCTTGCGCGGCATGGCCACCATCGACGCCTCGCTCGGATACGTCCCGCAGTACCAAGACTCCGACCTGAGCTTTCCCGTCACGGCTTACAAGGTCGTGGAAATGGGCCTTTTGCCCTCAGTGAGCTGGTGGCACAGGTGCACGAGCATGCGTAGCTACCGCGACTGCGTACTCAATGCCCTGCGACAAGTGGGGATGGAGCACCTCGCCGAGACGCGGTTTGGCCAGCTCTCGGGTGGGCAACGCCAGCGCGTGCTCATCGCGCGCGCGTTGGTTTCGGCCCCGGAGCTGGTGCTTCTCGACGAACCCTTCAACGGGCTTGATCAAGAAAGTCGCCGAATCCTGATTCAGATCATTGCGGATCTCAAGGAAGCAGGAATCGCCCTGCTCGTCTCCACTCACGACCCCATCTTGGCGCAGCACACCTGCGACTGGGCGGCGTTTGTGATCGACGGCAAGGTCCGCACCATGGGAACCGAGGAAGCAGTGGAAACCTATATGGAGCAAGGCGCGCGACTGTGATAGAGCAGATTCTCTTCGCCCCGTACCTGCGCAATGCTTTCCTCTTCCTGCTGTGCCTATCGATTGCGGGAGCTGCCATTAGCGTCCTCGTTAATCTCCGCCGCATGGAATTTACGGTGGAAGCCCTCGTGCACTCGGTTTTTCCGGGCATCGTGGTAGGGCTCATCGTGGGCGGCATCCCGGGCATCGTGCCGGGTGCGGCCGCGGTGGCCACGGTGACGGTGCTGGTGCTGGCTTCTCTGGGTTCTGGGCGGCGCCAGTCAGCGCGGAAGCTGGATATGGAAGCCGGAACGGCCGTGGTGCTGACCTTCATGTACGGCATCGGCGTGGTCATCAGTTTGGCCTATGGCGACAAGTCCGGGCAGCTGGAGGCACTCATGTTTGGCCGGCTTCTCGACGTCACGCAGTCCAGGCTGGCAACCTCCGTCACGCTCTGCGTGATTGCGGCACTGCTCATCCTGACAACCTGGCGCATGCAAATTCTCGTCGCTTTCGATACAACAGCGGCCCGCGCCATGGGCGTCAACGTGGCGGCTTATGAGCTCATTGCGAATATCGCGGTTGGCCTAATCGTGGTGGCGGCTAGCTCGGCAGTGGGTGTGTTGCTGGTTATCGGTTTTATTGTCATTCCAGGCCTCTCGGCGCGCTTGATCGCAGGATCCCCGCGCAGCATGTGCTTCTGGGCTGCGGGTTTGTCCACACTGGCAGTGGTGGTGGGATTTGCCATCATGCTGTCCCAAACCACGCACCAGATTTCGCCGCAGGCAATCGTCAGCTTGATGCTGGTTGCCACCGTGCCGCTAGCGGGCTTGAAGGGGGTATTTAGCTAATGGGACTGTCTCATCTTGATCCAGAGATCCTGCGGTTGCCCCTCCTTGAGGCCATCGCTGTGGGATGTTTATCTGGCTTGGTTGGAACCTTGATGGTCATGGGCAAGCGCGTCTTTTTCGCTGAGAGCCTGTCACACGGAATCTTCCCCGGCGCGGTGCTCGGTGTAGTGGTGGCCAACCTTCTGAGCTTGGATCTCTCCACGGGTTTGATGGTGGGCGCGGCACTGTTCTGCCTGCCTTTGGCATGGCTTATGCGGTGGCTGAGTACCGTCGAGGGCATTTCTTCGACTGCTGCCGCCGGCGTGACGCTCACCCTGGGGTTTTCCCTGGGCATCTTGTTGCTGCGCTGGTTCCAACCGCTACCTATCCACGTGGATAGCTTTCTCGTGGGCTCGCTGACCACTGTCAATGCGCAGGATGTCTGGTTTGTCGGCGCCCTGGTGGTGGTCAGCCTTGGCGTGCTGGTGGCATTTCGCCGGACGTTGGTCTCCTTCTACTTCGACCAGACGTTCTTCCGCGCACAAGGCGGAAAGCCCGGCCGCTATGACTTGCTTACCCTCACGCTTATCAGCGTGACCATGGTGGTGGTGATTCCCGCGGTGGGCACTATCTTGTCCCTGGCGCTGCTGGTAGCCCCGGCGGCGGCGTTGCAGCCGTGGATCAAGCGCCCGACCCAGCTCATGCTCGGTGCCGGTATCGCGGGCATTGCGCTGGCATGCGGCGGGCTCTGGCTGGCGGCCGCCCTCAGTTTGTCGGCGGGCGGCTGCATCGCGGTGCTGGCGGGTGTGTTCTATTTGCTCAGCATGGGGCTACGCGCCTTGCTCTAAACGCCCGGCGCGCCGCCTCCCGGGACGAACGAAATGCCCGGGTAACCTGATTATTCGTGACTCATATCCTCGCCCCACTCCCAGTCGATCCCCGCAATCCCGCAGCTATTTTGGATGAGCTCGAAAAGGCCATCGCTGGGCAGACCACGCTCTTGCCCCTTCCCGCAGCGGACCGCACGCGGGCGGAATTGCTGCGCAACCACATGCGCGCGGGCGAATCGATTGCTGAGGGCATTGCTTTGGTGGTGGCCACCTCGGGTTCCACGGGCACACCGAAAGGTGCGCAGCTAAGCCCACTTAACTTGGTGGCGAGTGCGGATGCCACCCATTCTTTCCTGGGTGGACCCGGCCAATGGCTACTGGCCATGCCCGCCCACCACATCGCAGGCATCCAGGTGCTCGTGCGTTCGTTGGTGGCGGGTGTGGAGCCACTGTGCCTCGACCTGTCCCAAGGCTTTAACATCGCCGAGTTCGCCCGCGCAGCAGAAGAACTCGCCCACACCGAAGACCGCATGTACACCGCGCTCACGCCGATGCAGCTGCACAAAGCACTCGATTCGCTGGACGGCATCCAGGCACTGCGCCGCTTCAACTCCATCCTGGTGGGTGGAGCAGCGCCGCATCCCCAGCTGTTGGAATCTGCGCGCAAGCTCGACATCACCGTTGTAACCACCTATGGCTCCTCGGAGACTGCGGGCGGTTGCGTCTACAACGGCACTCCCCTGCCCGGCACCGAGGTGCGCATCGGGGAGGATAACCGCATTTTCCTGGGCGGGCCGACCATTGCGCAGGGCTACCGCAATGTGGAATCGCGCGACTTCGTCGATGGCTGGTTCGCCACTTCCGACGCCGGGGCGCTCGACGCCCACGGTCAACTCACCGTCACTGGGCGTCTGGACAACATCATCAACTCGGGCGGCCTGAAGTTGCACCCAGAACAGCTGGAACAGCTCTTGTTGCAGTTACCGGGCGTCGACAGTGCATGCGTGGTGGGCATCCCTGATCCACGTCTTGGCCAGATGATCGCCGCAGCTTACACCGGCTGGGCCTCGCGCACCGACATCCTCGAAGCGCTCGATGACCTGCCTCGGTGGCAGATTCCGCGCGAGATTATCCGCATTGCTGAGATGCCGCTGACCGGCCCCGGCAAGGTGGACCGTCGTGGTGTCGCAGGGCTCTTTAAGAACTGATTAGGCTTCGTTAGCGCGCACCGTCACATCGGCGGCCGCGACTTCCGCAAGGGAGAACTCCCTGTCCCCTGCGTGCAGGTTGAGCAGGCCCGCAACGCGGGAATCGACTTCGACCTCGACGCCCAAGCCAACGCCGTGGCTGTCGAGGTAGCGCAACAGCTCGGTGTCCCCGTCGCATACCCGCTCGATGGTGACAGGGGTGTGAAGGGGGACGTCGTCAAGCGTGAGCGTGCCAAGGTCCTCGATGCTGCCCTGCGCGTCCGGGATGGGATCGCCGTGGGGATCGCGCTGAGGATGGCCCAGGTGCTGATCGAGGCGATCGATGAAGCGATCGGAGCATGCATGCTCGAGGAGATCGGCGTCCTCGTGAACCTCGTCCCAGGTGTACCCCAGCTCTTTAACCAGGAAGGTCTCGAGGAGACGATGGCGGCGGACCATACCCATGGACAGTGCCTGACCCTCTGGGGTCAGCGAAACGCCAGAGTAGCGCTCGTGTTCCACCAGCCCTTGGGCAACGAGACGCTTTACGGCTTCCGACGCCGTGGGCACCTTTTGGTTCAATCGCCCCGCCAGCTCCTTGAGCGCGATGGGCGCGCCGCTGGAGTGTTCGGAGAGGTCCCACAGGACTTTGAGGTAGTCCTGGGTACGTTCAGGGAGATCGCTTAAGTGCATGACATTCATCGTAGTAAAGGCCTTGCCCCGCGAGCGATTCACATGATAACTTTTAAGAAAGTTCAACGCATTGAACTTTTGTCACGGGTGTGGCCCACAGCCGTCCTTTCTTGGGTATTGTACGACGCGCTTCCGCCATACCCGTGGCTTTTATATGTCCGCCGTGTGCGTCCCTTGTGCACAGCATGTCCGCGGTGGCGTGGCACAATAACTAACATGTCACTTTCTGCCTATCCCGCAACTGCCAAAGACTGGTTCCAAGGCGCTCGCCCGCACACATGGGCAAATGCTTTCGCCCCAGTCATCGCTGGTACGGGCGCCGCCGCGGCTGCCGACGGCGCGCACTGGGGCCGTGCCTTTCTCGCACTCATTGTGGCGTGGGCGCTCATCATCGGTGTCAATTACGCCAACGATTACTCGGATGGCATTCGCGGCACCGACGACGACCGCACCGGCCCGCAGCGCCTTACCGGCGGTGGGCTGGCGAAGCCGCAGCACGTGAAGTACGCAGCCTTTGCTTCGTTCGCAGTTGCTGCCGTGGCTGGCATTGCGTTGTCTTTGGTAGCGAACGCCGCGTGGTTCATCTTGGTAGGCGCGCTTTGCATTGCCGGCGCATGGTTTTATACCGGTGGCAAGAATCCGTACGGTTACCGTGGCCTCGGTGAGGTCGCTATCTTCATCTTCTTCGGTTTGGTGGCCGTACTGGGCACGCAGTTCACGCAGGCTGGCCGCATCAGCCTGACTGGACTGGCGCTGGCGATAGGCATTGGTGGAATGAGCTCCGCAGTCAACTTGGCCAACAACATTCGCGACATCCCCTCCGACACTGAGGCCGGCAAGATCACCTTGGCCGTGCGCTTGGGCGATAAAAAGTCGCGCAACCTATTCATGTGGCTGCTACTTCTTCCGGTCCTGCTAACCATCGTCATCGCCTTCGACTCCTGGCTGGCATTGGCTGCCTTGGCGTACTTCCCGTTCGCACTCCAAGCCGTCCGCACCGTCAACCGCGGCGCCCGCGGCCCCCAGCTCATCCCGGTGCTCGGGATCACTGGCCGCGCAATGCTGGTATGGGCGCTGGTCAGCGCGATTGCTCTTTTTCTCGTCTAAAAATTCTTACTGTCAGCCTTCCCCGTAGGGAAAACGTACGCCGAAGGGCAAGACCTCCAAGCGAAGTTAAAAGTTGCCGATTTAAAATTTTCTGAAATTTAAATCACAAACATTACTCAGAGTGATACACTTCACTCACTTCGTTTTATCTGTCCGCACAGAAAGGTCGAAAGTTGTTTATTTTCGATGAGATTCCAAAAATCGAATCTGTTGGGGGGTCTACCCCATCACGGGTAAGAGGGCGAGAGGCTGTGGCCGAGAGTAAGGTCACAATCCAACTGCCCAATGCCGTAAGTCTGGAAAAGTGTCTCCGACAGCTTGAAATTTCTGACCAAAGACTTGCAAAAATGGGCCCGAATAGACCAGGCGGCCCCTACGATTGGCAATTCGTTTTAAGCGAGTCATTCGACGACGGTAGCGCATGTGTTCACTTTGGCGTTTCTTGGTATGACTTGGAATTTTTCTTAGAAAAGAAAGACAGTTTCCGCGACAACCGGCATAACTCAATACTGCAAAATATAGGAATCGATCCTTCGAGAATGTCCGTAGACCACTGGGTGAGGACCAAATAGAGTGTTGAAAACTCCACTAGGTAATGATGGGTCGAAAGGCAAAGTCTTTAGTCTCGTCATTGCCTACTTTTTTATGTCTCTGTGCGGAGCGATGACTTCGATCGCAATCTCACTCAACTTCGCCACTCGGCCAAACGGTGAAGCACTTGTGGCCACTGTTCTAGTAACAGGGGCCTGCGCTCAGGTATTTGTGTCCCCTCTTTTGACACCATTCTTTGATCGAGCAAATCCTTTTACGGTGGCAAAGCTTGGAACAATATTTGAGTGCCTTACTCTCATTTTCTTGTGCGGCTTTCCATCAACGCTCACTCTCATCGCAGGAAATATCGTAATAGCTACGTTGAGTGGGATTACCATTCCAGCCTATTACGCAATTGCAGATTCAAGCCTAGATGCCTCGGACCAAGCCCGGGCTTTTTCCTACTTGGACACGGCTCGGCTATGTGGCAGCTTCGTAGGCCCTGTACTCGGCGGCGGATTCCTAGACATCGCCTCACTACGCACAGTATTTGCATTGGAGGCCCTAGCCGTCGGGAGCTCAATTATTGTGGTGCAGCGTTTGCAAAGACAAGATTGGCCCCTAGTTCCATCAACTTCCCCCCACACTCTCAAGGCCGAGGCCCCAAGTCCTCTGCACAGCATTGTTGAAGCTCCAAAAATACTTCTTAACAATCCACGTTCGCGTCAGGCGCTGACAAGCATCTGGGCCGCGATTATCTTCACATCGATTTTTAACGTGGCTCTCGTGTTCTTCGCCACTCAGTCCCTGAATACCAGCGGGTTTTTATATGCAATAGTCGCCCAGTGTTTTGTCGTGGGACGGATTTTAGGCGCAAGATTTTCAGCAAGACTTACGAAGGCAAACGCCCTAGCGACCTTGATCAAAAGTGGAATAGGAATGGGGATCTGCATCTCGATCCCAGGCTTTGTGCCCGCGTTATTTCTCTGTATTCCGCTTTTCGCATTGGCTGGAATGTTTAATGGACTCCAAGTGTCTGCTCTAAGAATAGTGGTCGTCAGCGCCGTCGATCCAAAGATTAAGCCCAAAGCGTTAGTAACGATGGGGACGATTAACAATTCGGCAATGCTGGTTGGATACATTGTGGGTGCACCGACGGTATCTGCCGCTGGACCGAACGCTGCATTAATCATCGCCGGCCTCGGCACAGCACTGTTTACTGCGCTTCCTTCGTTATGGAACAAGCTCACAAAGCCGTTCCTCCGAAGTAATTGAATGCCACGATGTGAAAGCTAGCGGCCTGCCAACTCCGCTTGGACCCAGGCCTTATGAGCCTTGCGCTGAGCGGAGTACTCAGCCAAGGTCTCGGTGGCTTCTACGCGCCACTTCTTAAACACGAGCATCGACAACGGCAACGCCACGAATAGGGCAAGCAGCGCTGCGAGCAGTACTGGAATGGGGAAACCTGCCAGGATGGCGATGAGCTCGATGACCACCGTGAGCAGGATGAAAAGCACCAGGCGGGCCAAGCCGTACTTCCAAAGCGCGGCGCGGGAGCGGCGGCGCAGCTCGGGATCGGGTGCCGGCGGCTCCGGATTATGTGCAGAAGAAGTATCAGTCATGGGGCTAAAGTCTACGCTTTCGATTCCGTAGGATATAACGCATGGGTCGTTTGATTTTGCTTGTCTTAGTTGTTCTTGCCGCCGTACTGGTCTGGAAGGCTTTTGGCCCTTCCAGCTGGAAGAAGCCGCAAACAACGCAGCAGCGCCCAGCCATCAAGGGCCCAGACGACGATGAAGAGTTCCTGTGGAACCTCGAGAAGGAGCGCTTCAAGGAGCGCCGCGCCCGCGAAATGCAGGCCGAGCGGGAAGCCGAGGAGCGCCGCCGTCAACAGCGCCGCGAGAGCCACCGCGACGAGCCTTCGCGCGACGAAACGGACGAGAAGTAGGGTGCATTCTCCGCCGGCACGGAATGGTTTCCCTCTAAAGGTCCCTCTCTACGGGTAGCTTTACGAGTAACGGCAACCCTGAAACGCGCTTCATGGTCCCATTGCCCCACAAAGGGACCCAAGCAATGGGACCATGAAGAAAGTGATGGAAAGCTACGCCGCTAAGCGCGCGGCTGGAAGCTCATCTCAAGGCCGAGGGCCTCCGCGACCGCGGTGACCTTCTCCCAGCGCACACCGCTGCCGCCGTGCTCGATGGTGTGCAAAGTGGAGCGAGATACGCCTGCGGCATCGGCCAGTTGCTGCTGCAGGATACCGAGCTCGCGACGGCGAGCAGCGAACTCCGCGCCGATGGCGAGCAGCTGCGGGTTATCGCCTGCTGGCTTTCCTTGCTTATTTCTTGGCTTATGCGTATCAGGCACTAGTTCAACCCCGCGTAAGAGTGCAGACCGGAAACAACCATGTTGATGAAGAACAGGTTGAAGACCATCAAGGAGGTCGCGGCAATGTTGATCCACGGCGAGAACTTACGCCAGGACGGCGTCGCACGCGCGTGGAGGTAAGCCGCATAAAGAATCCAGGTAGCGAAGGAGACGGTTTCCTTCGGGTCCCAGCCCCAGAAGCGGCCCCATGCGGATTCCGCCCAGATGGCGCCGAGGACGATACCCAGGCCCAAGGTCGGCAGTGCGATGATGCCGAGGCGGTAAGCAAGCTGATCCAGCTTCTTCGCCGAAGGCAGCGGTTTTGCCACAACTCCAGCGAAACTACGCTCAGCGCCCTTCGGCTGCCAGACACGCAACATAGTCAGCAAAGACGCGATACCGGAAACCACGCTGATGGAAGCACCGAGGGAAACCACAGTGACGTGGATTGGCAGCCAGTGCGACTGCAGCGCCGGGACAACCGGAGCGGATTCCGCATACAGCTTGGTGGAACCGTAGAACATCAGCGCCAGAATCGGAGTGAGGATCCACGGCCACATCGTGCGCCATTCCTTGCGCTGCATCGCGATGTTGGACACGATGAGCACGCCAGCGGTCACCATCAGCACGTACTCATACAGGTTGCCAAACGGGAAGCGGTGTGTGGCTAGGCCACGCAGCACGATTGCCACGACGTGGAGCACAATGCCCAGCCACAGCAGCATCTGCGTCATGCCGCCGAGCTTGTCAGCCTTTTCCTCGAGGACGCTGGGGTCTTTGACTGGAGTGGTGTCGGCGACGGCGGCGTCGGCAAGCGCAGCGTCATCCTCGCCTGGTGCGTAGGGGCTGCCGCCTGCCACTACCTTCTGCTTGGACTGCGCGCGATCTGCTGCAGCTGCGCGGCGGGCATCGATGACCGACTGCATGCGGCCGTAGTACGCGAGCGAGAGAAACAGCGCGATGGCGTAGATAACGAAGGCCGTTTGGACGGCGATGTCGGAAAAATTCGACAGATTCTGATCGATAAGCATTGAAAACCTTGCGCTTTGCTCCAAATAGTACCTGCATACGATACTCCCGCATGCAGGCGACATCAAACTTTAGTCGGATGGATTAATCATCCACCCAGATCTCATCCTCTTCTACTTCGTCCGGGTCAGGCAGTTCCAAAAGCTCGCGATAGAGCGCGTAGAACTCCTCGGACCAACCGGCGCGGTCGGTGCGGGCAAGACCCGCCATCTGGATGTCGGTTCCTCCATCCGCGGCCGGGCTAATGCGCACCCACACGCGGCGGCGCTTGATAACTAGCGAACCGACCAAGGAGACGAGCATCAAAAGGGCCGAGACCAAGACCCACTTCTGGAACGGGTCATAAGAAATCTGGTAATTCGCATACTGGGAGGCACCGTTGAAGGTGACCTTCGTGCCATCGTCCAGCGTCACGGATTCGTTCTGCGAGAGATTCACGCGGTCAATCTTCTGCAGCTGACCCGAGTGCACCAGGGAGGAATCCAGATCGAAGATGGACTGCGCAGTGCCGGTATCGAGGCCGGCATCGCCGCGGTAGATATCGATTGCCAAGGCAGGATCCGTAAGCCCTGGGTACGCGGAGGTCAGCAGCTGACCGTTCTCCCCGGACCACTGTGCGGTCGGCGCGAAAAGGCCCTGGATGGCGAGCTGATTCTGGCGACGCTCAAAGAGATCCGGGTACATGCCAGCCGGCGGGTCGAAGCGCATGACGCCAGAGGAAAGGAAGCGAACCATGTCATCGGGGCGGAACTGGATGGTCTGGGTACGCTTCTCGCCGTTTGGCCACTCCACCGTCACGGTCGGCGCGTAGCCGTGGCCCTGCAAGTAGACGCGGTTATGGGAAAGGCGCAGCGGGTGGTTGACGCTGAGCGCGTAATCCTGCCAGGTGGAAGGGTCGGAGTAAATGTCATCGCCTTCCGCATAAGAAACGTTCGATCTAAACATCTCCGCCTGGCCGTTATCCAGGTAATCCGCGGTGAAGTCGTGGGCTACGAAGCAGAACGGGTGCAGGCCCGTGCCGTCGAAAAGCGAGCCAGCGCGGAAGGAGTCATAGTTCGAGGTCGAGGTATTGCAGAACTCGGTGGACTGATCCAGTTTGGTCTCCCCGTCCTGGGAACCGGACTCGGTGACCACGATGACTTGGCCCTCGTAGTTAGACAGGCGGCCGGCGGCAACGGTGACCAAGATGGCCACCAAGGCAATATGGAAAATCAGGTTGCACAGCTCGCGGGCATAGCCGCGCTCAGCGGAGAAAGACTGCTGCCCCTGGCGGTCTTCTTCCGGGCCTGATTCAGCAACGCGCCACTTCTTCAGCAGCTTGGTTACTCGAGCTTTGATTTCCTCCGGCGAATGCTCCGAATGACCTTCGGCGTGAAGCGGCATCTTTTCCAGGTACTTCGGAGCACGGGTAGGCGGGGTCTTCCAGGCTTTGTAGTGCTCCCAAGAACGCGGGATGATGCAGCCCACGAGGGAGACCATCAGCAGCATGAAGATGGCCTGGAACCAGATGGAAGAAAAGACGTCGAAAAGCTGCAGTTTGTCGTAGATTTCTGCGACCTTGCCGTGCGAGCTGATGAAGTCCTTGACGTTAGCCTCGTTGAGATCGCGCTGCGGCAGCAGCGAGCCCGGGATGGCCGCCAGGGCGAGCAAGAACAGCAACGCCAGTGCGGTGCGCATGCTGGTCAGCCAATGCCATGCCTTGCGCAGATAGCGAACGATAAGTTTCATATGCCTTCTTATCCTCTTAAATTAGGGTCGCGCCGTATTCAAACGTCCACTGGCGGATGAAGCTGATGAAGTTGCCCCACAAGCCGGTAGCCAGTGCGAGGCCCACCAGAATCATGGCGATACCACCGATGATCTGGATGGTGCGAGAGTGTTGCCGCATCCAAGAGATAGTGCGCATGGCACGGGCTGAGCCCAGCGCAACGAGCAGGAAAGGCAGCCCCAGACCCAAGCAATAGCCGATGATAAGGAAGGTTCCGCGCACTGCGGTCATGCCTTCAGTGCCAACGGAGACAGAGATAATCGCCCCGAGCGTAGGCCCCAGACACGGCGTCCAACCAAGAGCAAAGACGCCACCAAGCAGCGGCGCACCCAACCACGTGGTCCAGCGCCGCGGCGCCATGCGGGTGTCCTTTTGCAGCACCGGCACCACGCCCATGAACACAACGCCCATGAGGATGGTGATGATGCCGCCTATCCGCATGAGCACATCAGCGTTGAGCGTCAGCGCGGAAATCGCACCGAAAACAGAGACCGTCGCCAGTACGAATACCACGGTAAAGCCCAGCACAAACAGCGCCGCGGCAAGTACTACGGCCCATTGCTTGCGCTTGCCGACGCCGATGCCATACTCCGCGTCATAACTAACCTCACCGCCAACCACACTGGCCAGGTAGGAGATATAGCCGGGAACGAGCGGGACCACGCACGGACTGGCAAAGCTGACCAAACCAGCGGCCATGGCGAGGAGAAAACCTAGGGCGAAAGGACCACTAGTGATGACCGATTCGACGTTGAGCGCCGCATCCGTAAAGTCCATGAAACCTCGCGCAATTCTAAATAAGTTGTCTAGCAGTGGAAACTACTCTTTTTCCAGCGAATCTACGACTTCGAGAACATCCTTGTCGGTGATCTCGCGCAGAAATACGGCGGCTGGTCGATGCTGCTTATCGAGCACGATGGTGGTTGGCACGACAGAGGTCGGTACGCCGCCAAGAGCCGCAGCCGTCTTGAAAGGCGGATCGTAGATGGACGGATACTCCAGCCCGTTATCTCCCAAAAAATCACGGGAAATTTCCGGGTTGAAGTCGCGGACATTAATTCCCAGAACTGTACCCGTACCGCGTTTGGTCAGCTCGGCATGGATGTTTTGTAAGTCATCCGATTCGGAGCGACAAGGAGCACACCATTGTCCCCAAGAGTTCAGTACGACGATCTGGTCAGAGAAATCATCCAGAGAAATGGTCTGGCCGTCGTGGCGCAGATTCTCTCCTGTGAAGGACTTCAACGGTTTGCGCTCTTCGGGCGCATATTTGATTACTTTTTCTCCGCCTGGAGCAAAGAATTCAAAGGTGCCGCCACTCGCCACTGCATTTTGTGCTTTATCTGCGTCTTGACTGCACGCAGTGGTAGCCGAAGCGACAACCATCAACGAGGCGACTACAGGCAAAAGTTTGTGTTTCACGGGCTCTGCCTTAAATATCCTGCGCCGGGGAGGAGTAGAAGATGTCGATGAGCTGGTCATCTTGGAAGACGAGCGAGGTCACCGAGGCAAGGTCGCACTCGCGGTCCCATGGTGCGTGGGCAAGGCGCTTGCCTAGTGCGGTGCGCTGGACCATGACGATGGGCAGCTGGTGGGAGACGATGATGGCCTCGTGGCCTTCTGCCTTATCGCGTGCGCGCTCGACTGCATTGACCATGCGGGCAGCGATCTCCTCAAAAGGCTCGCCCCAGGAAGGCTGCATCGGGTTGCGCAGCAGCGGCCAACGCTGTGGGTTCCATAGCTGGGAATTCCAGCCCTTGGTGCGCAGGCCCTCAAAACGGTTACCGGATTCGATGACGGACTTGTCGATCTCAACGTCAAGGCCGGTGACCTTGGAGATAGGCTGCGCGGTTTCCTGCGTGCGCTGCAGCGGCGAAGCCACAAGGTAGGTCACGTCGTGGCCGCGGAAGGACTCCGCAGTGCGCGCCGCCATGGAGTGGCCGCGGGAGGAAAGGTGATAGCCCGGGATGCGTCCGTAGAGGATCTTTTCCGGGTTGTACACCTCACCGTGGCGGACCAGGTGGACGATAGTCGTCGACATAGAAGTTCCTTTCGCTCTTCTTTAAATGAGCTTTAAGCGCGCTGGGCTGCTGCGGCAGCCTTTGCTGCGGGCGCGAGCGCCTTTTCGATTACCTCAAAATCATTGTCGGTCAGCGCATCGGAGACAAACCAGGTCTCAAAAGCTGATGGCGGAACGTAGACGCCGCCTTCCAGAAGAGCGTGGAAGAACGGAGCAAAGCGCCAGGTATCGGCAGCCTTCATATCGTCGAAGTTGCGGCCGCGGCCCTCAGCGAAGCGGATCGAGAACATCGAGGAAGCGCGCTGGATGTTGTGCGCGACGCCTTCCTTATCCAATGCTGCAGAGATAAGACCGGTTAGGCGGTCAGCGTTTGCGCTAAGGCGCGGGTACAGCTTTTCGTCGGCAAGCTCCAGGGACTTCAGACCAGAAGCCATCGCAACTGGGTTACCGGACAAAGTGCCTGCCTGGTAGACCGGACCAGCCGGTGCCAGGTAAGCCATAACATCCGCGCGGCCACCGAAAGCAGCAGCCGGCAGACCACCGGAGACAACCTTGCCGAAGGTGACCAAGTCACCAGCGACGCCGTCGACGCCGAACCAGCCCTTGTGTGAGGTACGGAAGCCAGTCATGACCTCATCCAGGATGAGCAGCGCGCCGTCGGCATGCGCGATTTCCTTCAGCGCCGCATTGAACCCCTCATCGGGAGCCACTGTGCCCATGTTGCCCGCGGCTGCCTCAGCAATGATGCAGGCGATCTCACCTGGGTGTGCGGCGAAAGCCTCACGGACAGCATCCAGATCGTTATAAGGCACAACGATGGTATCGGCAGCGGTTGCGCCGGTAACGCCCGGGGAATCCGGAAGGGCGAAGGTAGCAACGCCGGAGCCTGCCGACGCCAAGAGCGCATCAACGTGGCCGTGGTAGCAGCCATCAAACTTCAACACCTTTGCGCGACCGGTGAAGCCACGGGCCAGGCGCACGGCGGACATGGTTGCCTCAGTGCCGGAGTTGACCAGACGCACCTGCTCTACTGCGGTGCGCTCCACAATGCGCTCTGCCAGCAGGGTTTCTGCCTCAGTCGGCGCGCCGAAGGAAAGGCCATCGACCGCTGCCTTCTGCACAGCCTCCACGATTGCCGGGTGGGCGTTGCCGTGAATCATCGGGCCATAGGAGCTAACCAGGTCGACGTACTCGTTGCCGTCGACGTCCCACAGGCGGGAAGCCTCGCCGCGCGCGATAACGCGGGCCTGGCCGCCGACCGAACCGAAGGCACGGACCGGAGAGTTCACGCCACCTGGGGTGACCTTGGAGGCGCGCTCGAACCACTGGGTGGACTGGGAAACTGGCTGCTGACTCGTATTAGGCATAGCCAACATTGTAACTGCTTTGTCCCTATACAAAAGTTGGAGTGTCCGAAACGCGCCACCGCACCCAGAGCACTTCGCGCCCCACCGCAGCTACTCCGCATTCCGTTAATCCTGCACGCGCTTCAAAATGAGGTTAAGCTACTGCCGTCGCCACGTTCGCAGCGTCATGGGGGGAACAACAAAGCGCGCTGCACACCGGCTGCTCATGCAGCTAGCAGCTAAAGACCGTGGCGATGGATTTTGGGGAAAATTTTAAGGGGGAGGTTTTCATCGTGCGCTCACGCATCTTCATCTGCGCAATCGGCCTTAGCGCTGTATTTTGTGCATCCTGTGCAAGCAAAGAAGTCACCATGGTTCCAGCTCAAGATATGAAACCGCTGGAAACGCAAACATCAGAAAGCACCACGCCTTGGGCCCAGGGCTCCGCGCCACAACCGGCCACACGCTTAGCGCTAGATTCCGCGCAAGCGTCATCCAGCAAACACGAACCAAAGCCGAAAGAAACACCGAAGGCGCCCGCACCTGAGCAAGCTCCGCAAGAAAGCCAACTGGCCCCGCCACCAGAAGCACCGCCGCATTCACCCGATACGGTAACTATCCACGCACCTGCGCCGGCTCCGCCACCACGGCGTCCAGCACCCGCACCAGTTCCAGGCCTGCCAAAGCTGCCGGAATTTCATATGCCACCGCCACCGCCGCCACCAGCGCCGCCGCGGATTCCCACAAAGGTTCCGATTCCGCCGGAGGTACAACAGGGAATCGATCAAATCCCGAAGCCGCCACCACTTCCACGCCCGGAGGAAATCTACATCCCGCTGCCCTAGGCCACCGTTTTCAGGCCTACGATGCCGCCGATGATCATCGCCAGCCCACACGGTGTGGGCGGTACCGACGGGATACGAACCACGGCGCTCTTCCGGTGGCACACCGAAGTTGACTGCGCGCCCGCAAACAAAAATGGCACACTGGTTTCCATGAAAATCGCATTCCTTGGAACCGGCCGAATGGGCAGCGAGCTTGCCCGCCACCTGCTCAAATCTCACGAGGTTACGGTGTGGAACCGCACCGCTGAGCGCGCGCAGCCTCTCGTCGAAGAAGGCGCCAGCTTGGCAGATACCCCTGAAGAGGCGGTGAAAAACGCCGAGGTCATCATCACTTCCTTGTTTGGTCCTGATGACATTCGCGAGCGCATCATCGAGCCCGCGCTGATCCCCGCCGGCGTTACCTGGATTGACACCACCACCGTTTCCCCGGAGGCCGCACGCGAATTTGCCGCCGCGGTGGATTCCTATGTCCACGCACCAGTCGTGGGTTCCCTGGGCCCAGCCCGAAACGGCGAGTTGGGCGTCTATGTGGGCACGCCTGACGACGACCGTCGCGAGCTCGCCATGGACATCGTCGAGCCATGGGCCGGTGAGAACAAGCTGATCGGCGTCGAGTCCGCAGCTACCGCCGCCCTGGGCAAGCTGCTAGCCAACCTCGCATTGGCAGTAACCGCCGAGGGACTGCTGGAGGCACTGCAGCTCGGCGAATCCGAGGGCCTTGATTCCGAGGTCATCCTCGAGATGCTCGATATCACCGGCCTCGCGTTCATGAAGAACATGAAGGGCCCGTTCGTCACCGGCGAGCGCAATACCACTCCGGGCGACTTCACTGTCGATGCCCTCTGCAAAGACGCCAAGCTCATAGAGGCTACTTCTTCTAAGCCGCTGCCAGCAGTGCACGCCGCCATCGAACGCTTTGAGGAACAGCAGTCCATGGGCCACGGCGACCAGGACTTCTCTTCTATCTTTGTATTCCGCAACAAGGGCTAGCACGAGCTAGCGGTTGCCGACGATTTCGCGCAGCACCCGCGCCAGCTGCGCGTTATCGCCTGTGTCCTGGCTATGAAAACGTGCAGCGATGAACCGCTCACGCAGTTCACTATCAACGGCTAGGCGCTCCACGTCCAAGGCAAACCCAGCATTATCCACAAGGAACGCGAAAAAGACGGTCTGCGTGCGGGTGTTTCCCTCGCGGAAGCTGTGCACAACGTTGAGTTCACCCCACACTTCCGCCAGCTTCGGGACGAACTCCTCAAGAGTCATATCGCACAACAGGTTATCGCGGGCAAGACCAGCAAAAATCTTGTTCGCGGCCTTGGTCAGCTCTGGACCCGCTGGGTAATAAGCATGACCGGCCTTCACCATGAACTGGTCAGTAGGAGCCGTACGCTCCTGCCCCGCCCATTCATAAACATCCTGGAAAAGGTGGCGATGGATGGCTTTGAAATGCTGATAATCAAAATTCCCCTCTAGGGGCTCATGCTGTAATTCCGAGATTCGCAGGAATACCAGTTTTTCCTCGAGTAATCGGAGCTCCTCAGCATCAGTTGCCCCCAATAGATTCTTCAGAACCGTTGTTCCTGGAATGAAGTAATCTTTCCAACCCCCGCTCATTTTCCCCTGCTTACTTAAATGCCGTCCGGCGAACTTGGGCTATTGCGTCCTCAGCAGACACCGTGCCAGCGGCTACGCGGCGGGCCAAGTCACGAACTTTCGGGTCACTAACGTCATGGCCGGCCAAACGCATTGCTGCGTCTCCCAAGGCCAACTTGTTATCCCTCGGTTTATCAATTTCGGTGTCTATGAACTCATTAGCGGGCTGTGGAGTAACCATTCTTTTTCTCCCCCAAAATAGCTGTTTGACGCTAAATTTTAGCAGCTCAAGGTACCAAAACCAAGGTCTTGAAAGCCTGCAAGCAGCAGAATTGATAGCCTTGCCGCATGCTGAACATCGATGCCACTTACGGACATACCACAGCCCTCGGCCATCTTGCCCGCGAGTTTGCCCCGGGCCGCATGTACGGCCTCAAGGGAGCTAACGGCTCAGGCAAGTCGACGCTGCTCGCCACTCTCGGTGGCGAGCTCGCGGCTCTCGAGGGCACCGTCCGTGTTGATGGGAAGGAGGTGGGAACGAGGGCGTCGGCAAGCGCGGTGCTCACCGTGGCCGACCCAATCTTCCTACCGGACCTCACCGTGGGCGAGCACATCGATCTCATCGCCCGGACCACTGGCGTTGACTTCGCTGAAATCATCGAATTGTGGGCGCTTGAGGAGCTCCTACCTCACCCCGCCACGCGTTTGTCCGCGGGCCAGCGCCAGCGCGTTTTCCTGGCCATCCAGCTCTACCAGCCCGCGCAAGTGCTGCTTATCGACGAACCCGAGCGCCACCTCGACGCCGAGTGGACGCAATTCCTCAGCAGCGAACTGCGCCACCTGGCGAAAGAAGGTCGCTGCATCATCGTGGCGTCCCACTCGCCTACCGTCACCGATGCGTGCGATGAGTTGGTGGAGCTATGATGCCTGACACCAACTCTCGTACTGGCATGACACGGGCCCTGTCGAAGTTCGGTGACGTCGTTGGAGCGATCACCATGTTTGGATGTCTCCTAGGCGTACTTTTTGGCGTATGGCAATACGCCGCCGACTATTTGCCTTTCGTCGTAATTCGCACCGACGTTGCTCCTCTACAGACAACGGGCGGCATCCTGGGATTGCTGGCGCTGATTGCGCTTCTGGAGGCGCTGTTCCCGCTGCGTGGGATGTCAGGCCCTCGGTGGGTTTACCACCTCCGCCCACAAGGACGCCTGCGGGGCATGGATTCAATTTCAGTTCTGCAGCTGCTCGGGGCCACTGCACTCGCGTTGCTGCTTTGCGTGTCCCTCGGCGCATCTCCTCTATTCGCACTGGCAGCGCCAGCATTACGCATGGCCGTGGGCTGGCGTTCCTTCACCGTTGCGTCACTGCTCGCTGCTGGCCGTTCCCGCCAGGTGAGCAGTTCAGGTGTGAACCTGCTCGACTCTGAGGTCAGCTCCGACGCCCTAGCCAGCCAAAGCATGTGGTTGAAACCGCAGATCGGTTCGTCCGCTTCTTTAGCTGGTCTTTTCGCGCGCCGTCTAGGCAGGCGTTGGTACATCGGCGTCGGCGCACTGGCAGTTGCTGGTTTGAGCCTCGGGTTCGCACCGCACCTGGGTTCGCTGGGCATTCTTGCATTTGCCACCGCTTGGTCCATGGTGGGTGCGGCCGTAAGCCGCGCAGGTTCCTTTGGGCGAATCGTGGAAGGGCCTTGGGCAGAGTGGGGTCTTCCTATGAGCGCTGCGATAGGCACAGCGATTATAGGAACGGTCTTTGTTGCCATCGTGTGGCAGCTTTCACTTGCTGCACTTGCAGTCATCGCGGTAGGCCTGGCGTGGGCCGGCTACACCAGGTCCCGCCCTGCCCGCGTGACGCAAATGAGCATGGTCGATACGGGCGGTTTCGGTGCTTCCTTTTCCCCTGAAGTGGTGGGCTACTTAAGCCGCGGTTGGAAAGGCCTCGCAGTAGTGGCAGTGGCACTTTTCTTGTAATTCCATTTCCTCACAAACTATGGACACCACGCACGCACGCTGCTAACCTTCCTTGCCATGAAGATCCGCTCTTAATTCGAAGCTCACATCAACACCTCTGACTCGAAGGCGGATCGATCCATGCCTATTTCTTTCGCTGACCTCACCATGGTGTGGCCTGACGGCAAACCCTGTTTCGCGAATCTCAATGGGACTTTTAGCGCTCAGTTCACCGGACTCGTTGGCACCAACGGCTCGGGCAAATCAACGCTGGCCAAGGTGCTGGCCGGGATACTCGAACCAACCTCAGGTACCGTCAGTGCCCCTAGCGTCGGGTACCTCGACCAAGACTTAGGCCTGAAAGTCTCCGATACTGTTGCCGACGTATTCCACGCCCGTGAAGTATTGGAGGCCATCGAGCAAATCGAAGCGGGACACTACACCGACGAGCTCGTCGAGGTCGTGGGCGAGCGTTGGGACCTCAAGGAAAAAATCAGTGCTGCGCTCGCGGCGTCGGAATTGCCCATTTCCTTGGATCGCACAATCGGTAGCCTATCGGGCGGCGAGGCCGTTACTGTCGCGCTTACTGCGCTCTTTTTCTCCGAACCTGACGTGATCATTTTGGATGAGCCTACAAACAACCTTGATGCGCAGTCCAAGGAACTTCTCCTTAGTTTGATCGCTGACTCGCCGGCCCAGGTTTTGGTCATTTCACACGACCGCGATCTACTTAATCACGCAGATTGCATCGCCGAGCTCTACCACGGCTCATTACGCATGTTTACTGGGAACTACGCCTCCTATGAGGAGGCTATTGACCACGAACAGGACACCGCGCTTGCCGACGTCCACCAGGCCAAGGCCGCCTTACGCAAAGAAGTCCGCCAGCGGTCAGCAATGCAAACGCGGCTAGCCCGGGATGAGCGTCGCGGAAAGAAGTACGCGGCTTCCAAACGCAAGCCTCCTATCGCATTGGGCCTGGACAAGAATCGCTCTCAAAACACAGCTGCCAAGCGCTCGCACGAAGCAGCCCAATCAGTGGCAAGCGCACAGCAGGAGTACAACAAAGCTCAGCTGCGGCTACGCGACGATTCTGCCGTCCATATCGAGCTTCCGAACACTCAACTGCCTAACGCAACCCAAGTTCTCCGCAGTGAGCTACTCAGCATCGTAGGCCCTGAGCGCGTCCGACTCGCAGGTCCCAACGGTTCCGGAAAGACAACGTTCCTCAACCGCGTGGCAAACGGCGACGTCGACTACGCACTAGCCTGTGGCTACTTGCGTCAGCGCATCACGCTTCCAGAACACTTGAGTATGTGGGAATTGGTAACCGCAGCCAATCCAAACGAAGATCCGCAGTTCCTCCGCAATCAGCTAGCTAAGTTGTTGTTCCAAAACGATAGCGTTCATGCCCCGCTCGGGCAGCTTTCAGGAGGCGAGCGCTTTCGTGCCGAATGTGCGAGAGTCTTGCTTTCTTCTCCAGCACCTAAATTCCTCCTTCTAGACGAACCTACGAATAACCTCGACATCCCCACTGTTGACTGGCTGGTAGATGTGCTCTCTGCCTATCGAGGTGCATTCATCTTAGTGAGCCACGACGAAGATTTTTGTTCGCGTCTTTCGATTAACCGCACTGTAGAACTCTAATCGCTTTGTATCGCTACAAGTAACACAATCTGTGCTATAGTCACTAATACAACGTTGTATTAGTTGAACCAACACAGAAAGGGGGTCGGCATGTTCCTCACCCTCAATCCAGAATCAGGTGTCCCGCTTTTTACGCAGCTTCACGACGCCATCGTTTCTGCCATCGCACATGGCGAACTACGAGACGGCGACAAGCTCGATCCAGTACGACGCGTCGCCGCAGACTTCGGCATTAATCCCGCCACCGTCAAGAAGGCTTATGACAAGCTCGTCGCCGAAGGCCTAGCCGAAACCGCTGGGCGCTCCGGCACGGTGGTTCGCCCTGGAGCCCGCACCGACGCACAAAACCAACAACTCGTTGAGGGCCTTCAGCGCGCAGCCTTGCTAGCCCGCGCACAGGGCTTCAACGATTCCGAAATCCGTTCCCACCTCGACGCAATTTTGAAGGATTTGCCATGATTTTCGCCCTCCTCATGGCGGCCATGACCCTCGCCGTCACTTGGACCATCGCCACCATCCCCGCCATCGCTTCCCTGCCGCTTGGTGTGAGCGTGCCGCAGGACAAGCGCCAAGACCCACAAGTTCAAGCCGCACTGCGTTCCTACCGCACCAAGGTCTGGATCTGCGGCATCCTCACTACTCTGCTCACCCTTGCCGCATGGAAGTGGCCTATCGTCGCCGCTTTCTCCTCGCTCATCGTGGTAGTCGGCGCCATGTTTAGCTACGTCACGGCACGTCGCCGCATCATCGATGCAAAGGCCGCTGGCAAGTGGTACGACGAGGTAGAAACAGCGATTTCCGCACGCATCACTCGCACCAGCTTTACGGAATCGCAACTCGCAGGTCTCAAGACCACTGTGCGCTTTCCATGGATTAGCGTGCTCGGCTCCTTACTCGTCACCGCTGTCGGCGCAATCGTTGTTGCGATGCGCTGGGACAACATCCCAGAAACCATCCCAACGCACTGGGGTGCCGGCTTGCAGCCCGACGCCTGGAGCGACAAGTCCGTCCCGAGCGTCTTTATAGGAACTTTTGTATCCCTCGGATTAATCGCACTCTTTGCCGTAATTTTCTGGGCAATGGCCGCCTTCCCGTCGCACTCCCGCAACGACCGCTCCATCAAAGGTCAGCTGCGCAACGATGCAATCCTGGCAGCTTCTAACGAAGGCATCGGCCTGCTGTTGCTGGCTATGTGCGTCCCCCTCACTATTGACCAAATCGCCGGTCCGCTCCCCGAATTCAGTGACTGGCTGCCCGTAGGATTCTACGGCCTGCTCCTCTGCAGCATCCTCGGAGTCATCGCGCTCTTGGTCCTCATCGCTCTCCGGGCGAGCCAGCTTGACGACGCCCTGCGTGGTGTCAGCTTCCCTGACGAGGGCAAGGAATCGCCAGATAACGACGAGCACTACAAGTGGGGAATGTTCTACTACAACCCCGACGACCCAGCAGTCCTCGTGGACAAGCGCTTCGGCGTGGGCGTTACCTTCAACTTCGCCACTTGGCAGGCGAAGGCATTCATGGCCTTCATCCTGCTAGTGACAGTTGTCCTCTGCGCCCTACCGGCACTGGCCTAATTCGCGGGAACGATGGCCTAATCCGCGAGCGCGTCGACCAAGGTCTTCGCAAGCTTCTTGGAAGATTGCGGGTTCTGACCGGTGTAGAGATTGCCATCTACCACGACGTGCGAGGGAAATGGCAGCAGGCCCTTGTCGTAGTCCAAGCCTCGCGCCACCAGCTCATCCTCCATCGGGCCATGGCCGCCGGGATAGAACACGAGGTCATAATCTTCCTCGTTCTGGTCATGGAGGTCAGCCGGGTTCTCCAGGACATCGGAGAGCTCCGCAAGGCGAGACTTCAGCTTCTTGGCCGAAAGCGGATCGGTTCCGCCGGAGATGCTCAAAGAGATTTCATCAACTACTGGCTTGACCCCGCGCGGGGTCGCCACGGTGATGTCATATCCGGCCTCAGTAAAGATGTCATAAGGAGCGATGAACTCCTCTGCCCAGAAGCCGGTGGGGGTGCTCCGTGCCGTCTTTAAGAGTCCAGACACGGGCACCACTTAGAACCATAAGTACGTGAGTCATGCCGCCGCATCGTACCGATTGTGTGCGTGTGAGAGCTTGGCTGCTCTACTACGCGAGCAGCCGCTCAACGGCACCGCGTGCATCTGCCACAACGGCTGGCACGCCCACACCGCCGGACCAGGCGCCGGTGGCCTCGATGCCGGGGACGTCGGCAAGCGCGGCGTGCGCTGCAGCGACTGTGTCCAGGTGGGTCTCGTCGTAGCGCGGGATGCCGCCGAACCAGCGTTGGGTGAAGATCTCGGAAACGCCGGCGGCGCGGCCATCGAAGCCGGTGATGTGCTGAAGATCGTCCAAGGCGTAATCAACCAGATCGTCTTCCTCCGCGCGGACGAGGGCGTCGTCGCCGAAACGGCCGAAGGAAGCACGCACCAGCGCGCCGCCGCGTTCAGCCAGGTGCGGCCACTTGCGCGAAGACAGCGTAAACGCTTTAGCGTGTACGTCCTCTTGATCCGTGCCCACCAAAATGCCGGTGTTATCCGGCAGGCGGTTGCCGTTCGGATCGGTATCGGAATCGAACTTGAAGCCGACGACCACAGAACCGGCCAGTTTGACCTTCTTCAGCGCGGCAGAAGCCGCAGGAGAAAGAGCCGGCAGAAGACGCGCGGTAGTGGGCGCCGGGGTGGCAAAAAGCACGCGGTCATAAAGGCCGGCCTCGTTCGGTGCGCCCTTGACGCGGAAGCCCTCGGACTCACGGGTCACTCCGGAGATAAAGGAATCGAGGTGAATATCGGCGCCGGACTTTTCCGCGAGCGCCTCGTAAACCTCAGCGTAGCCGCCGCGGAAAGTCTGGAAAGGCGCCCCCTTGCCCGGGGTGCGTGGGCGTGCCTGCTCCATTGCGCGGACGGCGTCGGAAAGCTTGACCGGGCCATCAGCTGCGAGCTTATCCAAGCTAGCGGCCAGCGCCGGGATCGTGGCGCGCAGGCCCAAGTCATCCGCAGTGCAGGAATAGACGCCACCCAGAAGGGCGGAGACCACGTGGTCCACCACGTCGTCACCAAACTGCTGACGGACCAGCTTGCCCACCGAAACATCGCCACCGATTTTCCACTCGAAAGGCTCTTCGTTGTCGATACGGCGCGCGGTCTCCGCAGAGACCAGCGGAGCGATGGACTCAGACGAGGACGGGATGCCCATCATGCCGCCGGAAGGCAGGGACTGCAGCTTGGAATCGACGTAGACCAGCGGGGATAGACCCGAAGGAGAAACAAAGGAATCCGCCAAGCCCAGCTTGGTGAAAAATTCCACTACCTCTTCGTTGCGGGCTAAGAAAGCCTCAGCGCCCATGTCTGTTGGGCCGTCATTAAACGGAACCGTGTAAAGCTTGCCGCCGATGCGGCCCTCAGCCTCATACACGTCCACCTTGTGCCCAGAGTCATGGGAAGCAATCTCCCACGCTGCTGTAAGGCCTGCCAAGCCAGCACCAATAATCGCGATCTTCATTAGCCCTCCTCGTGAATGATAGAGACGGCGCGGGTAACAGCCTCCGCCTCTGTGGTTGGCAAAACTCCGTGGCCAAGATTCCAGATATGCGTATCGATGTCGCCGGCTGCTTGGGCTGCCGCGACCTCGCCCTTGATGGTGCGCACCGCGCTGCGAATGGCGTCGTCGCCAGCAAAAAGCAGCGCCGGATCCAGGTTGCCCTGCAACACGCTGGCGTTAACACGGCCTGCAGCGGCATCCATGGGCACGCGGTAATCCACGCCCATGACCTCACTGCCAGCCTCCGACATCGCGCCGAGCAGCTCGCCCGTTCCCACGCCGAAGTGGATGCGCGGGATGCGGCCTTCCGCGGCCTTCAAAATCTCCGTGGAATAAGGAAGCACGAACTCGCGGTAGTCGCGCTCATTGAGGTAGCCCGCCCAGGAATCAAAAAGCTGCATCGCATCGATGCCCGCTTCCATCTGCAGTTGCAGGAAGTTGATGATGGTCGGCGTCAGGCGCTCCATCAGTGCGTGCCAGGTCTGCGGCTCCGCATGCATAAGGGCCTTTGTCTTCTCGTGGTTCTTGGAAGGACCACCCTCCACCAGGTAGCTGGCCAAGGTAAATGGGGCGCCGACGAAACCGATAAGCGCCTGGGTCTCGGTCAGCTCATCCAAGATGATGGCGATGCCATCGCGAACCTGCGGAACATCAGTGTCCAGGATGGGCAGCTTGGCGACGTCCTCTTTGGTGCGCACTGGCTGTTCCATCACTGGCCCGCGGCCAGGCACGATGTCCACGCCGACGCCAGCGGCCTTGAGCGGCACGACGATATCGCTGAACAAAATCGCGGCATCAACGTCGTGGCGGCGCACCGGCTGCAGGGTGATCTCAGCGAGCAGCTCCGGCATGAAGCACGAGTCGAGCATGTCGATGCCCTCCCGAACCTTGCGGTATTCCGGCAGGGAACGCCCTGCTTGACGCATGAACCACACGGGCGGACGGGACGGCGTGCGGCCAGCGGCGGCATCGATGAGAGGGGCGTTTCTAGTTCGTGACATGGTCTTCATTATGAATCAAAAGTTGGATTTAAATCTAGTTAGCTCTGCCTTGGACAGGCCCGCGAGCTAGAAGCGCGGATTACGCTCGCGCATAAACTGGTTCGAATCCGGGCGATAGAGCAACAACAACGCCACGGCCAGCACAACCGGGATGGCCACTAGGCCGAGCCCGCCCACGCCCAAGGCCATGGCGGCAATGTTGACAAACAAGCTAAAGGCAATCGCGATGGTGATGATCCGACGCGACCACTTGGAGCCATGCGGCAGTTGCGGCGCGCACAGCGCCATCACGAGCGCACACACGATGTTAGAAATAGCCACGAAGTTGCGGTTGCGGGACAAATAATCAGCAACCTGCTTTGAGGCAGCGACTTCTTCCGCGCCAGAGTCACCGAACATGCCAATCATGCCGGAAACCAGCATGATGATCGCCGCAATCACGAGCACCCAGTAGGCAAAGCGCAGCGACTTCGGCGCGCCGCCGGCACCCGCGGTGTCTACTTCGGACTGCTTGCTTCCAGCCTGCTTGCGGCCAGCGCGGTTGTAGTCCACCGGACCTGGGCGCGATGGGTCGCCCTTAGGCTGGCCACTTCCCTGGCCAGGGAACATGCTTGTCATCGGCGCGGCTCCTGCTCATCCTTGCCAGCCTTCGCATCCTGCTTTTGCTGTTGCTGCTTTTCCATCAGCTCTTTGCGCTCCTGTTCGCGGCGCTCGCGTTCCTTCTCGCGGCGTTCCTGCGCCAGCTCTTGCTCCAGCTTGCGCATCTGCTCCAGCTCGCCGGTGTAATCCAGCGTCTCTTCCTTAAGCGAGAAGATAAGGCCCATTACTGCTCCGACACCAACCAGGATTTGGTTGATGCCATCGCCGGCAATCAGCCAGTCCGGCGCCTCATTGCCCGCGGGCGTGGCGAGGAAGACGAGGAGCGTGCGGAAGGCAAAGAAGAGGGAGAACGCGAACCACAGGCGGCGTCCGGTTGCCGCGGCTTTGCCGCCCTTATTGAGTAAGTGCAGCATCACTGCGAGAACGACGATGATAACCAGCGAGAGCACGGAGGAAAATGCCACCGAGCCATAGCCGATTACCTCAATCAAGGAATCAGAGACCTTCTGACCAGAGTCCTGCGCGGCTTCCTCCGCCGTCTGGCGTGCCTGGGCAAAAAGCACCGAGCGATTCAGCAACGTCATCACCAGGTTCAAAATCTGGTGAATGACCTCCAAAGCCAGCGTGCCCGCCCACAGCTTCAGCATGAGGTTTACGGCCTCCGTGCGCTCCTTCGGAGCCTGCGGCGGCTTGGCATTACCTGTCTGCGGCGCCCCACGGTGCTGCGGCGCATGCTGCGGGTTTTGAGTCTCCGTTCGCTCCTTCGGAGCCTGCTGCGGCTGTGGAGGCTGCTGATTCTGAGGGGGCTGAGGGGAAGCCGGAAGTGTCACAAAATTCCTTATGTACTGTATATTCGCGAAAAATTGGCCAGTGGCCGCGGAAAGAAAGAAGCGGCTACTTCAGCAAACGAGCGGCGTCGGTGGCGAAGTAAGTAAGGATCTGATCCGCACCGGCGCGCTTGAATGCGGTCAAGGACTCCAGCATAACGGCCTCTCCATCAATCCAGCCATTTTGCGCAGCGGCCTTAATCATCGCGTACTCACCAGAAACCTGGTAAACCGCAACCGGCACGCTAGAGCGCTCAGCCGCAGCGGCCAGCACATCGAGGTATGGCAGGCCCGGCTTGACCATGACGAAGTCAGCACCTTCCTCAATGTCCAAGTCGATCTCCAAAAGGGACTCGCGGAAGTTGCGCGGATCCTGCTGGTAGGTGCGGCGATCTCCTTCTAGGGAGGAGCCCACGGCATCGCGGAACGGGCCAAAGAAGGCAGACGCGTATTTTGCGGAATAAGCCATGATGGCGACGTCTTCATGGCCGGCTTCGTCAAGCGCCTCACGGATGGCGGCAATCTGGCCATCCATCATGCCGGAAGGGCTAACCATGTGAACACCCGCGCGAGCCTGCGAGCGAGCCATGTCTTGGTACAGGCTGACGGTCTTATCGTTAAGTACGCGTCCGGATTCATCGAGCATGCCGCAGTGGCCGTGCGAAGTGAACTCATCCAGGCAAGTATCTGCCATAACGATAAGGTCATCGCCGAACTCCTGGCGCAGCTCCGCAATACCGCGGTTCAAGATGCCCTCCGGATCCCAGGCAACGGAGCCGGTGGCATCCTTGTCTTCCTCCCGCGGAACGCCAAAGAGGTCAACGCACTTAACGCCCGCATCGAGTGCTTCATGGGCAGCGCGCTTGAGGGAATCGAGCGTGTGCTGATAGACGCCCGGCATGGAAGTAATTTCCTGCGGCTTATCGATGCCGTCCATGATGAACATCGGCAGGATCAGATCCGCAGGTTGCACGGAAGTCTCCGCGACCAATTCGCGGAAAGCAGCAGACTGGCGCAGGCGGCGGGGACGGCGAACAAGGCTCATGAATATTTCTCCCTAGAGGTCTTTTTCTTTGCCTCGCCAGTCTACTCATACTTTAGTTGCAGACTAACCTTGCCCCGCTGCCAGACGGATGCGGCAGACTTAAGCAGACTTGGTCGCCTTCTTACGCGAGCGGCGCTTCTTCCGCGGTGCCGGCAGGTTGCCCGCAGCGCGCAGGGCGGCAACGTGTTCAGCCAGGGCGTCGATAAGCGCTGGCACCTCAGCAACCTCCGGGACCACGTCGACGCGCAGGCCCAGCTCTTCGGCGGCGGCCTTCGTGGAAGGGCCGATGCAGGCGATGATGGTGCGCGCGTGCGGCTTGCCGGCGATGCCGACTAGGTTGCGCACGGTAGAGCCCGAGGTAAAGGCCACGGCGTCGAAGCCGCCGGACTTGATCATGTCGCGGATCTCCGCCGAAGGAGGGGCGGCGCGCACGGTGCGATAAGCCACGACGTCATCAACGTCCCAGCCCAGCTCCTCCAGGCCGGTAACCAGGGCATCGCCCGCAATGTCCGCCCGCGGCAAAAGCACACGGCCCACAGCGTCGATGTCTTCGACATAGTTCGGGAAGACCTCGACCAAGCCCTCAGCGTTTTGCTTGCGCTTATTCGGCAGCAGCTCCGGGACCATGCCCTTGGCGCGGATGGCATCGGCGGTCTTGGTGCCAACGGCGGCCAAGTGAACGCCGGCGAAGTCGCGGGCATCCAGGCCCAGCTCCGCAATCTTGTTCCACACTGCAGAAACCGCATTCACGGAGGTAAACACGATCCATTTGTAGCGGCCTTCCACGATGCCCTTGATAGCGCGATCCATCTGCGCCGGGTTGCGAGGCGGCTCCACCGAGATAGTCGGCACAGACTGCGGGATGGCGCCATAGCCGGCCAAGCGCGCGGACATGGCAGCTGCCTGCTCCTTGGTGCGTGGCACCAGCACCCGCCAGCCATAGAGCGGACGATTCTCCCACCAGGAGTACTTGGAACGATCGTCAAAGCTGCGCCCCAAGGTCACCACGAGGTCGCCGGGCAACTCGGCGTCGAGCTTGCCCAAAGTTCCCAAGGTGGTCTCATGCGTGCGCTGCAGACGGGTGGTGCCGTGAACAGTCACGTAAGCCTCAATGTCCGCAGACATGCCGCGCTCGATGAGCTCCCGGGAGATCACCGAAAGGTCGGCGGCGGTTGCCTGCAGTACCAGCGGCTGGGTAGCGCTTGCCAGCGCATCCCAATCAGCGCCTTCAGTAATATCCGCCTCGGTATAAGTAGCGCCCAAAGCCAGACCAGCGAAGGAAGGAACGGTAGAAGGCAGGGACATGCCGGGTACTACCTGGAACTCCAGGCCTTCGGCGGCCACGGCCGAGATTTCTTCCTTGATGGACTCGCGATTGAGCGGATTACCGCTGACTAGGCGGATGACGTCAAGTCCATCGGCTTCTACCAAGCCTTCGCGCAGTTGCGCCACGATGTCTTCAGATTGCGGCGCATAAAATACCGCTGCCGTTGGCGGAGCAGGACGCGGCGGCTTGCGGCGCGCGCCAGCCTCCTTGGCCTCCGCACAGATGCGCGCGTACTCTTCTTCCGCGGCGTCGAGAAGCTCCTGCGGTACGGGAACTGCGCGCGCGACGACGTCGCGGATTCCGGAGGAAACCTCTTCATCGACGATTGCGATTGCGTTCGCCTCGAGAACCTCGCGGGCGCGGACGGTCAACAGGTCAGGATTGCCTGGGCCGGCGCCTACAAAAACGACTTTTCCCAGTTCAGACTGAGTGTCCGGCACAGCGTTGCTCATAAGGTTCTTTTCTACGTTTGGGCCTCAGGCACCACGCACGGACATGATCGTGCGCGGCGAAAACCCTGCGACCAGCGGGCGGTGTTCTTCACAGCGTATTAACGGCCAAAATCCCAGGCCAGAAGTCCTGGGATCAAATTAAGGGGGGCCGAATCATTGGAGGCCAATGATTGTGTGCTAGATACACCTTAAATTATCAAGGCCTAAACAAAAAATTAGTTACCCAGCAGCTCGGCTGCGCCACGGGAGAAAAGCTCCTCAGATACAGCGCTGCCCAGTGCCGCAGCATCGTTCAGGGAACCGGAAGCGGTGGCCAGAAGTTGGCGAGAGCCGTCAAGCGCGAATACGCCGCCACGAACGGTGAGCTTATCGCCGTCCACCTCGGAGGTAGCTGCTACCGGAGCGGTGCAGCCGGCCTCTAAGCGGGAGAGCACGGTGCGCTCGCCCAGTGCGGCCGCAGTTGCTTCCTCATCAATGAGGGTTTCGATGGCACAGGCAGCCGCAGAATCCTTGACAGCCTCGATGGCCAGCGCGCCCTGCGCCGGGGCCGGCATGAAGTCTGCAGGCGAGAAAACCTCGGTGGCACGGTCCTGATAATCGGCGCGCACCAACCCGGCATAGGCCAGCACCACGGCATCAAGCTCGCCGGAGGTTACCTTGCCCATGCGGGTATCGATGTTGCCGCGCAACGGCTGGATGTCCAGGTCCGGGCGCACCGCCTTGAGCTGGCTGATGCGCCGCGGCGCCGAGGTACCCACGCGCGCGCCCTCCGGCAGCTGCGCCAAGGTAAGTCCATCGCGCGCCACGAGCGCCTCGCGCACGTCTTGCCGTTCCGGGACGACGAGGAGGAAGCGTTCGTCCGCTGCCGTGGGCAGATCCTTGAAGGAGTGCACCGCGATATCGCATTCGCCGGCATACAGCGCCTCGCGCAGCGCCTGGGTAAATACGCCCACACCGATGCGCTCGACCGGCGCCATGTTGACGTCACCGTGAGTGGTGACGATGTGGAGCTCAGACGCAAAGCCCTTGGCCGCCAGCCAATCGCGCACGTGGCCGGACTGCGTCGTAGCGAGCTTGGAACCGCGGGTACCGATCTTGAACATATTTTTAAAAGTTTCCTCTAATTAGTGCTTTGTTCTTGGCTCTTTTTGACTTCGCTCAAGGCTGGCAGATCCTCGACGTCTACGGAGACGCCGCTGCCTTCTAACTGCAGACCGAACAGCTCCTGCAGCGCCCTTTCATGGCTGACCGATCCGGAGTTAGCAGCCAACTGCTTAGCTCGCACCGTCGGCTCGTGCAGTAGCTTGTCCACCACGCGTTTGAGGGCACGGGAGACATCATCCATCTGCTTTTCATCCAGTTCCGGGTGCTTTTGGTTCAGGCGGGCGACTTCGCATTCGACGAGGTCGGCAGCGCGGCGTCGCAAAGCGGATACTGCGGGAACGACGTCGCGCACGCGCTGTGCGGAAGCATAGGATTCAAGCTCCTCGTTGACGATGCGGCGAGCCTGCGCGTGCGGGCTCGTTCCTGCAGCGATGTCGGTGTCAGCGGCGTTGAGCGAGCGGCTCAGGCGCTCGATGTTAACCAGATCAACGTTATCGATGTCCGCCGCGGCATCATCGATGTCACGCGGCAGGGAAAGGTCGACGAGCATCAGGGCCTTGCCTTGTGCGCCGTGCTTGGCGACGTCGCTTTCAGTAATGGTGAAGTTCTGCGCGCCGGTGGCAGAAATCGCCATGTCTACCTGTCCTAAAGCCTGGGCACGCTCGCCAAAGTCAATGACCTCAGCGCGCACGCCCGCCTCATGCGCATGGGAGGCAAGGCGCTCGGCGCGCTCGCGGGTGCGGTTAGCGATGACCAGCTGGGCGCCTAATCGTCCCGCGTGGGTGGCGGCCAAAGAAGCCATGGCGCCCGCGCCCAGGATAAGCACGCGCTGGCCCTGCAGGTTCTCCTGCCCCATGCGCTGTAGCGCCTGGTCAAAGGCAAAGGAAACCATCGAGGAACCGGCCTCGTCGATGTTGGTCTCAGTGTGCACGCGCTTACCGGTGTGCAGTGCGGACTGCGCCAAAGCGTGCAGTCGTGCGCCGACCGTGCCCTGGTCCGAGGCCGATTGATAAGCCGCACGCACCTGGCCGATGATTTGTTGCTCGCCCATGACCATGGAATCAAGACCGGAGGTCACCGTCATCAGGTGCTCGGCCGCGGCATCGGCGTAGCGCACGTACAGGTAGCGGCGCAGGTCCTCCTCCGGAACCCCGGAAACCTCAGCCAGCACGTGCACCACGTCCTGGACACCGGTGTGGAAGGAATTGGTGACCGTGTAGACCTCCATTCGGTTACACGTGGAGATGATCATGGCCTCGGAAAGAGATTGTGCAGAAACCAGCTCCCCGCAAGCGGTGTTTTGCACCGCGTCATCCATGCTTAGTTTCTCCAGCAGCGCTACTGGTGCCGACTGGTGGGACATGCCCACGACGAGCACACTCATGCACAATCCTCCACTTTCAGATCAACCCTTTGATTGACATAAATCAACCAAAAGCCTAATAGTTTATCCGGCTTTTGCCGAACTAAGGCTGTGCTAAATAGGGGCTAATTAGGACTAATTAGGGCTAGCCGCAAGCTCGGCTGCGAGCTCTTCGTTGTCTACTTCCCAGCAGGAGAACTCTTCTCCGTCAATGACTACAACGGGCACACGGTCGCCGTATTCCATTGCCAATTCTTGGTCTTCATCAACGTTGCGGATATAAAAATCCGCTCCGGCGGCTTCTACTACTGGGGCAATTTGCTCCCGTACCCTAGCGCAAGAACCGCAGGTAGTACGAACCATCAACTCTACGACACGGCGCGACATATCCCTATTTGCTCCTGACTTTGGCGCTTTATAAAAAGACGCCATTGGTCGAAAGGTTTACTATGGACACGATAGTCCGCCTCCCCGTCGAAAGCTGCATGCGTACCCGTGTCCTCTGCGTCCCCCACCCCACCCGGAATGCCCGATTCTCCCCGCGACTTCCTCGCGAATTGGACCGCCAGCCGGGGAAATCTACGCAATTTTCTTGAGAACCAAGCATTAGCGCCGCTTGACGACGACGCACAAAAGACCGCTGGTGAGGCTGCTGCACGCGCTGCGGTGGATAGCATTTTCGGCCTCGACCTAGAGTCCTATCACTCGGGCGTGGATTCCGTGCAGGGTTCTTTTGAGTCCGCCGGCGCGAAGAAGATCACCCAGCCGGATCCGGATGTCCCACAAGACGCCGGGGCCGCGGCCTTCTTCGACGTGGACAACACGCTGATTCAGGGCTCTTCCCTGGTTGCTTTCGCCTTTGGGCTCTACCGCAAGCGCTACTTCAAGCTCCGGGAAATCCTGCCCATTGCGTGGAAGCAGTTGAAGTACCGCGTCTCGGGCAGTGAAAATGCCGACGATGTCGCCGCTGGCCGCGTGCAGGCCTTGGACTTTGTCAAAGGCCGCTCGGTAGAAGACATGGTGGCACTGTGCGAGGAAATCGTCGATGCTTCCCTGGCCCGCCGTGCATATCCGGGAACCAATCAGCTGGCGCAGCTGCACGTGGCCGCGGGCCAGCAGGTCTGGCTAGTAACCGCGACCCCGGTACAGCTGGCCCAGGTGCTGGCAAAGCGTTTTGGCTTCACTGGTGCGCTCGGCACCGTGCCTGAGGTAAAAGACGGCAAGTTCACCGGCCGCCTGCTGGGTGATATCCTGCACGGCCCTGGCAAGACCCATGCCGTCGCGGCACTGGCCACCATTGAAGGCCTCGACCTAGAGCGCTGCACCGCCTACTCGGACTCCGTCAACGACGTACCAATGTTGTCGATGGTTGGCACCGCCGTAGCGATTAACCCCGACTCCAAGCTACGCGACGTCGCCGAAGACAACGGCTGGCTCATCCGCGACTACCGGTCTGTGCGCAAAGCCGTGCGCGCCTACGGCCTTCCTGCCCTGGCCACCGCAGCCTTCTCTTATGGCGGCTGGCGCTGGATAAGAAAGTAGCGCCTTTGCGACAAAAAGGCCCCGGCTCCCTTTCGGGAAACCGAGGCCTAAATGTTTACTTGCCAAGCTTACGACGCTGAACGCGGGTGCGGCGCAGCATCTTGCGGTGCTTCTTCTTGGACATGCGCTTACGGCGCTTCTTGATGACAGAACCCATAGTAGGTTTCCTCACTTTCGAGATCAGTACGTACTAAACCTGCCAGCCACAGCCTGGAAATGGCCGCTAAGGTGCACTTCTCAGCAACCCCACGCTTTGCGAACAAGGCGTGGAAGACGCAGGACCGCTGGCACGAATGGTGACTATCTTACCCAGTCGGGGCCTACGTACCAAAAAAGACAGTGCCCACCACCGCAGACCAAGCTGGTCAGCAGAGGTGGACACTGTCGAAGGCGCGAGTATTTTAAGCTCCGTAAACGGAAGCCTCGAGGTACTCGTTAACCGCAGACTCGTGAACGCGGAAAGAGCGTCCAACGCGAACTGCCGGCATTTCGCCTGCGTGAACCAAACGGTAGACAGTCATCTTGGAGACTCGCATGATTTCTGCGACCTCGGCGATGGTCAAAAAGGTTCCCTTATCTTCATTAGCCATAGTTTATCTAACCCTTCAGCCCGTGACGCGCTGTAGGCTTCCCCTCCCACAGGACATTCACGCACGTGCTCGTACCAGCCTATCGTGAAACCTGTGACTAATGCGACCCAAGAGCCAAATTTTTTCCCAGGTGTCCCCCAGCTCTCGCCAAACTCCCCGCGCAACTGGTGTCACACGAGGATCGGCCGCTCTGATTTTTGGTCCACATTGGGGACACCCGTGCTGCTAGGAAGCCTTTAGCCAAGCTCCTTGGCACGCTGTGCGCATGCTTCTGCCGCGCGGTAGAACGCGCCACGCAAGCCGGACTCCTCCAACTCGCGCACTGCTGCCGCAGTCGTGCCGCCTGGGGAGGTAACGCCAGCACGCAACGCGAGCGGCTCACGGCCGGACTCGACGAGCATGGCACCGGCACCAGAAGCCGTCTGGGTGGCCAGCTTCGTCGCAACGTCACGGGTAAGACCCAGCTGCACGCCGGCGTCGACAAGCGCCTCAACAACAAGGAAGAAATAAGCCGGCGCGGAACCCGCCAACGCTGCGGCTGCATCGATGTCCTTTTCAGCAACGACTGCTACTTCACCGACGGCACCCAGAAGCTCCACAACGCCGTCGAATTGCTCCTCACTGACGTGGGTGCCCGCGGTAGCCGTGCTCATGCCCTTGCCCACCAACATCGGCGTATTCGGCATAACGCGCACAACCGGCACTCCGTCACCGGCAGCGGCCTCCAGCTTTTCTAACTGGATGCCAGCAGCCAGGGACACTGCGACAGCGCTTGTAGGAATCTCTGCTTCTGCGAAGACCTCTTCAATGGCATAAGGCTTCACGCAGCCAAAGACGAAGTCTGCATCCTTCACAGCCGCCCTGTTATCGCTCAAGGTCTTAACGCCGTAGGTCTTTTCCATATGCGCGCGACGATCCTCGCTGCGGTTAGTCACGACGATGTCCGCACCGTCATAGCCAGCGTTCACGAGGCCCGAAACGAGGGCCTCACCGATTTGTCCTCCACCAAGTACTGCAATTTTTGCCATGCCAACCACAGTGCCAGAAAGCCTGCGGCCAGGCCACCTTGTTACCCGCTCCTTTACACCTTGGGCTTAGTCTCCTCGCTGTCGATATACAAAAGCGCACCGCCTGCTTTAAGAGCTAAGCGGTGCGCTTTATAAGGTGCGATGAATTTTCGCCTACATAACGATGAGCAGCGGGCCGAAGGTCAGTACGAGACCAACGAAGGCAGCCAGCGCCATCGAGGCGCCATCACGATTGGTACGCAGCACGTGCACCAGAGCAACCATGAGAGCGGTTACAGCAACGGCCAAGATGGCAACGATGGAGCGGGAGAAGCTATCCCAGAGAATCTCGAAGCCCTTGAAGACGATTGCGCCGAGCACGATTCCTACGAGAGCAAGCAGCAAAACAGAGAACGGATTGAGCTTCTCATCATCTTCCTCGTAATCCGCATCAGACTCAGTCTCAAGCAAGTCCTTCTCCTGCGCCTTTACCGGAACGCTGTTGCCCATTTCCGCGCCAGCGCCCGCCGCAGTGGTACCAGCAGCCGCAGTGGTTGCCGCAGCAGCCTTAGGAGCCTTGCTGTCGTCCTTGGAATCAGCCTGCGCAGGCTTAGCATCTTCAGCGTCCTGCTTTGCCTCAGGCTTGTCCGTTACGCGCTTGATAACGCGGGTGTCATCGGTAGAAGGCTGGGAAGCCTTGTCCGCGGCCTGCTTTTCATCCTGCTCCTGCTTTGGGGCAGGGATGACTGGAGCGGTTTCGTCGATGGAGACATTCGAGTGCTTCGACTCGGCCGGAGTTGCCTTTACTTTTTCCAGGTTGCCGGTGAGCTCGGCAACCGAGACGCCACCGTCTTCCAAACTACGGCGGCGGCGACGGCGTGAACCGCCCTCAGAATCAGCACCAGCGCGCTCCTTCGAGTTACGGGCGAGGAGCTCCGCTACTGTCAACTGTTTTTCGTCAGCCACGTTTATTTCCTATTCCAGTCCCTTATCGGTTCGTCGCAGAATTACGCCTTCGCGGAGTGCCCAAGGGCAGATCTCCAGCTTCTCAATACCCAAGGCACGCATGCTTGCCTCAGCCACCAATGCGCCAGCGACGATTTGATGCGATCGGTTAGAACTTACCCCTTCGAGGTCTGCTCTGTCTGCTGCGGTCATGCGGGAGATGAATGAGATGAGCTGACGAAGGCCCGGTGCGGTCAGCGTACGCTTTACATAAGGGCCCGCAGAAGACGGTGCGGCACCGGTAAGTCGCGCCAGCGTACGGAAGGTTTTTGAGGTACCCACAGCAAGCCCCGCGGTACCCATTGCACGCATCTGATCGGTCACTGGTACCAATTCCGCATCAATGTAGTCGCGGAGCATATTGACCTTGGCCTTCTCAGGCGGATCGGTGTCGAACCAATTGTGGGTCAAGCGGCCCGCGCCCAGGTCCAGAGAAAATGCCAAGTCGGGATGCTCATCAGTACCGGTGGAAAGCTCCAACGAGCCACCGCCGATGTCCAAGTTGGTGATGCGACCTGCAGACCAGCCGTACCAGCGGCGCACGGCCAGGAACGTCAGACGTGCTTCTTCCTCGCCAGAGAGGATCTCCAGACGTACACCCGTCTGCTTTTCCACCTGATCAAGCACGTACTCAGAGTTCGGGGCAGAACGCACTGCCGAGGTAGCAAAAGCAATGAACTCATGACAGCCCAACTTTTGCCCCAGCTCGTTTGCTTCAGCAACCGCCGAAATCAGCTTCTTCAAGCCTTTTTCGTGGATGTTGCCGTCCTTATCCAACTGCTCCACAAGACGCAGCGGAGTCTTCCAATCGCTCATCGGAGTCGGGCGTCCACCCGTAGCGGCGTCAACCGCAACGAGGTGAACAGTGTTGCTTCCGACGTCTAATACACCTAATCGCACACTCCTAGAGTAGTAGGTCTACCGTGGTTAGGTGTGAATCGCCCGAAATCTAGCTCAAAAAATAACCCAGATTCTCACACGGTTTATCTCGGTTTTCCCAGCTCTTCCCCCGCTGCCTCCTCGATCCTTGCAGGCCGCGAGGAGGCACCCGATTTCCCACGGGAATGGTTCGAATTCACCAATCCGGCGGACCCCCACCATGTCTTTTCAATCGATCTCACGTGGGTCGAATCGCACTACACGTGTCAGTTCGGCACCGCGGCTTGCCACGGCATCGATGCCAGCCAACCCGACGTCGGATGTTGCGTCCATGGCGCGTACATGGCTGATGAAACGGATCGGGAGCAGCTTTACGACGCCGTCGAGCGCATGCCAGACAAGTACTGGCAGCTACGCCCAGCTGGGGTAGATAAATACCTTTCCGCCGAAGACCCCACCGAGCTAGAACCCTGGCTCGTATGGGACGAGCTCGACGGGGACGACGGGGAACCAGAGCCAGCACTTAAAACGCCTATCGTCGATGGCGCCTGCATCTTTGCCAACCGCGCGGGTTGGGCCACCGGCGCGGGCTGCGCACTGCATCAGTGGGCAATGGCAGAAGGCGAAGAGCTGACCGTGGTCAAGCCGGAAGTGTGCTGGCAGCTGCCGCTGCGCCGCCATGAGGAATATGAAGAGCGCCCAGACGGCCAGGAAATTCTGCGCACCACCATCGGCGAATACGATCGCCGCGGTTGGGGCGACGGCGGAGAAGACTTCGATTGGTATTGCTCCGCTGATGCGTCCTGCCATACCTCGCCGGACCCCATGTGGCTCTCTCAGAAAACCGAGCTCATTGCCCTTATGGGCGAGGAATGCTACGAAATCCTGGCTGCTCACTGCTCCGCACGAGCCGAAGCAGCCAAGGCTGGCGTTAACCTCACGCGGCACCCGGCCAGCGTGAAGGCCAACGCTTACTAAGGCGCCTATTAAAGATCGAACTTGTAGCCCAGACCGCGCACCGTCACCAGGTGCTGCGGGCGGGAAGGCTCCGCCTCGATCTTCGAGCGCAGGCGCTTGACGTGCACGTCTAGTGTCTTGGTATCGCCCACATAGTCAGCGCCCCAAATACGATCAATCAGCTGGCCGCGGGTAAGAACGCGTCCTGCATTACGCAGCAGGTACTCCAGCAGGTCGAATTCCTTCAGCGGCATCGAGACTGCCTCGCCGTCGACAGTGACGGTGTGACGCTCAACGTCCATGCGTACGCGACCGCCCTCAAGAATCTGCTCGTCGAACTCCTCCTGCGGAGCCTCAGAAGCAGAGTCTTGGCCGCGGCGCAGAACCGCGCGAATACGCGCAATCAGCTCACGGGAAGAATAAGGCTTGGTCACATAATCGTCCGCACCCAGCTCGAGGCCGACGACCTTATCAATCTCCGAGTCACGCGCCGTGACCATGATGACTGGAACCGAGGACGTCGAACGCAGCTGCTTGCACACATCGGTGCCGGACATTCCCGGCAGCATGAGATCCAGAAGAACGATGTCGACGGAGTTCTTCGCAAACTCCTCGAGGGCGGTCGGACCATCCGGTGCGAGGATGACGTCAAAGCCCTCCTTGCGCAGAAGGAACGCTAGTGGATCGGCCAGCGACTCTTCATCTTCAACGATGAGGATGTTGGTCATTGTGCTTTGTCCTTTCGACGTGCGGCTACGCGAGCGACGGCACGAGGAAGCCCAGGCGCAGCTGAGCTGACGGCACCATCTACTTCATTATCCTGATTCTCTACGTTATCCGCTGCAGTTTCGTCTTTGTAAATAGGTAGCTCGATCGTGAAGGTCGAGCCCGTGCCCGGCCGCGACCACAGCTTGATGTTGCCACCGTGGTTGGCCACAACGTGCTTAACGATAGCCAGTCCCAGACCCGTGCCACCGGTCTGGCGCGAGCGAGCTTTATCCACGCGGAAGAAGCGCTCGAAGACTCGCTTTTGGTCCTCCGGGGCGATACCGATTCCGCGGTCAGTCACGCGCACGAGCACGATATCGGTACCGACGATCTTGAGGGTCACCGACACCGGCATCTCATCCGGCGAGTAATGGATTGCATTGGAGATGAGGTTGGAAATAGCGGTGATAAGCAGCGCCTTATCGCCCTTGACCTGCACTCCCACCGGCTTGCCGCGGGTAAGTTCATTCTGATGTGAATCGGCTGCCAGCTGATTGCGGGAGATTGCTTCATCCACCAATTCATCAAGATTTAGCGGCTCCATCTCCGGCAGCGCCTCCGCACCTTGAAGCTTGGAAAGCGCGATCAGCTCGTTGACCATATCCGCCATGCGGTTGGCTTCTTTTTGTAGTTTGCCACCGAAGTATTCCACGGTTTCAACGTCAGCCGGGTCATTGAGCAGAGCCTCCGCCAGCAATGCGATGCCGCCGACAGGGGTCTTAAGCTCGTGGGAGACATTCGCCACAAAGTCGCGGCGAGCGGCTTCCATGCGCACAGACTCCGATTCGTCGGTGCCGTAGACGATGACGAAGCGGTCGTCGTTAAGCGTCAGCGGCTTAACCACCGCCAGCACCTGAGTCACTCGGTTACCGGTACGGCGCTTCGGAATGGAAAGGTCAAGCGAGCGCGTTTCCTTGTCCGCGAAGACCTCCTCCGCGACCTTCCAGATATCCGGATTAACAGTGCGATCATGGACCAAAGACATCTCATGGGCTGAAGGATTAGAAAGGATGACCTCCTTCGAGCGCGAGAGAACCGTGATGCCTGTCGGCGCGCCTTGGATAGCCAAGTGCAAAACCTGGCTCACGGTAGTGACTCTGTTGGAATCAGCATCATTAGATTTGCGGAAACGCTCGATGCGCCCGCGCACCCAAGAGATCACCGGTAGAGCGAAGGCGCAAACCACCACGCCGGCTAGAAAAGCTAAAAGTAATTCCACGTATCTATTACCAGTTAAAACAAAACAATCCCCAGGGAGTATAGACCCCCGGGGAATTGTACGCAGTACTTCAAAAGCTCTTACTTGCCGCCCTGCGCCGCAACCGCTGCGGCGCCGGCAGCAGCAGCTTCCGGATCCAGGTAGGTGCCGCCTGGGTTCTGGACGCTGCCGTCTTCCGCAATCTCGTAGACCAGCGGAATGCCCGTAGGAATATTCAGGCCAGCGATGTCTTCGTCAGAGATGTTGTCCAGGTGCTTGACCAGCGCACGCAGGGAGTTGCCGTGTGCGGCGATGAGAACGACCTCGCCCTTCTTGGCGCGTGGGAGGATCTCCTCCTCGAAGTACGGAACGAGGCGCTCGACGACGTCCTTCAGGCATTCGGTGCGCGGGACCTGCTCCAGGTCCCCGTAGCGCGGGTCGGCGCTCTGGGAGTACTCGGAGGAATCTTCCAGCTCTGGCGGCGGGGTGCCGTAGGAACGGCGCCATGCCATGAACTGCTCTTCGCCGTACTTGTCCTTAGTCTCTGCCTTGTTCAGGCCCTGCAGAGCGCCGTAGTGGCGCTCGTTGAGGCGCCAATCGCGCACGACCGGGATCCAGTGACGGTCTGCCGCGTTAAGCGCAATGTTTGCGGTGCGGATAGCACGGCGCAGCAGTGAGGTGTAGAGAACCTCCGGCAGCAGGCCCTTTTCCTTCAGCAGCTCGCCGCCGCGCTTTGCTTCTGCCTCGCCCTTTGCGGTGAGGTCCACGTCGACCCAACCGGTGAACTGGTTGGATTCGTTCCACTGGGATTGTCCGTGTCGAAGAAGAATAAGCTTTCCTTGAGTCATGCCTTCAAGCATGCCAGTTTTTAATAGTCCGCGCTGCAACTTTTAGCCCTCAGAGGTAACCGAAAATTTCCTACAATGGGCTTTTACTGCTCAAGAAATCTAAATCACAATTAAATGGAAAACACTCGCCGAAAGCAGAAGCTGCCATGCACGTCATTCAGATAGCCCCACCCCACTTGGAAACCAACGATTCCCCTTCCCTAGCGCTGCGCGTATGCCACGAGGCGGACAGCGCATTGCTTAAATACCTCGCAGGCAACGATGATTTCTGCGAGTCCATGGACAGCTTGCTCAATAGTTTGCGTCCAAGTTCCCAGCGCCTTTCCTTCCTGCTCGCCGCCTGCGAGCAGGAAGGCCAGCTGCGCGCCCAGGAGGATGAGACCGACCTCGGTGCGCGCGGGTTCCTGCGAGTAAACATGCCGCTGACGGGTGAGACCACGCTGGCCTATTTGGCCCCCATCTTCGTCGATGACTACAGCGAAGAAGTTCTCGATGCGCTCTTGGATGCGGCCGCGGAGCTCATGGCACAGCACGGCCGCACCACCATTACATTGGATGTTGACTTTGCTATAGGCGGGCTTGACGACGACCCCCGCGCCGCCGCTTTCACAGGCCACGGCTTTGTACTCGGCATCGTGGAGCAGGCTTGCCAGCTTGAACTCGCCAAAGCCGAGCCAGCGCAGCTGCCTGCAGGCCTGCGCGCCGAGTACTTCGAGGGCCACCTCCTGCCCGAGCACCTCTCGGACCACACCGACTCTTTCCTTGAGATCCTCTCAATTGCTGACCTCGACGTCCCCACCGCCGAAGGCCCCATCGAGCGCGAGTGGACCGAAGAAATGCTGCAGGAAGCCGCAAAGCACCATGCTCGCTCCAAGACGGTCACGGCCAATGCGGTTCTCATCGATGAAGAAGGCATCGCCGCCCTCTCCGTGCTGCTCCTCGATCCCTCACACCCCGAAGTAGCCAAGCAAGAGCTGACCATCACCCACCGCCGCGCCCGTGGCCGTGGCTGGGGCATGCTGGTCAAGCAGGCGCTCTGGGGCGAAGCCGCTGCCCGCTACCCACGCTTAAAGCGTGTCACCACCTACAACGCGCTGAGCAACGAGCGCATGCTCGCCATCAACGCGAAGCTGGGCATTGAGCCGAAGTTCTGGTGGACTTCCTGGACGAAGTCACTCGCGAGTTAAGAATCCGAGCTCCCGACCATGGGAGCCTTCTTCTGCCAGCAGAAACAAAGGGATGCGAGCGCTACCACAATCACGGGTATCGCTACTGTCATTCGGCCGATATTCGTGACCGTCTCCGGCCAAGCGCTAAAGGCTACAGTCCACAATGGAGTATTCGCTAGGACATCTCCGCCCAACGTAAGCGAAATGATCGCAAACACGATGCTCAGAGCAAGCGTGAACGTGCTCCCGAATCGGGCATTTAATAGCAAGCTTGCCAAAGCGATAATGGTGCCCACTGCGATGCTGAGCACGAGGCGGCGAAGCTCATCGCCAAGCGCACCGCCAGCAATGAGCCCAGCAAGCAAGCTGCATGCTGACATTACAGCGACCACGCTGATTAACCAGTAGATCAAGGTGCTTCGGCACCCTCGATATTCGAGCAACATCAACGGCCAACTATCGCGCAGTGCAGCCCATCCCAGCACGGGTGCAAGCCCCGATCCGATGGGCAAAATGCCGAACACGAACAGGCCATGGACATAAGAGGCCGGGTACAGCAAAGCGGTAAATACCAGCAGCGTTGCGCTAAGGACCATGCAGGCCACTAGCGCTGGTGCCGTAGCCGCAAAGCAAAGCGCTAAAAATGGCCGTGGCCGTTGTGCACAATCCCTTGTAACCACAGCGGGCTTCCACCCCACCCCAGGTTCGTTTGCTGTCGCTTTCGAGCGTCGGACTAGCCGTGGGTGCCAGCTATCTGGTGCCCAGAGCGCTGCTGCAATTCCCACCAGAGCAAGAAGAACGCACAAAGCTAATGCGTTCCATGGTTTCTCAGCTGCCAAAGACGCACCCGGCTCAAGTGGAACGGAGTTTCGGTGAATGCCCATAATCGGCAATACAGCTCGCACCGGCCATGCTGGCGGGCACATCCACCAATTGTCGGCTTCCACGACGGGATTTAGAGCAAAGAATAGTTGCCAGATAACAAACACTACGAGTGTCACTACCAAGTTGGTCAGGCGTGCTACTGCTGCTGCCAATCCAGCAATACCAATCGAGCCGACAAAGCACAGCACACCGACAGCGAGAATGCGTGAGCTATTCTCGCGCGAATAGACGGCCAACCAACTTCCGCCGAAATTAATTACATGAAATACAGCGATGCTGAGGAGGACAACGAGGAGGCGGGCCAACCTTTCGGCATTCAAGAATCGCGTCCTTTGCACCTTCGGAAGCCCCGCCAAACGCATATGCGTCCCGCCAAACCGAGCACGCTTCTCCCGTGCCTCCGCAGCTGCAGCAAACATTGCAACAAGTGGAGCCGCCATCCCGGTGACATACATTGATTGCCACATGAGTACGCCCGTCGCATCGGTGGCAGGAGATGCAAGGCGAGAAAGGTTATATGTCAGAAGGACCAAAGGCACGGCTATCAAAGGCAACCACACCAACGAAGTACCGCGAGCGCGCAACAGCTCGGTATGAAGCTGACGCCTAAACATTGCGTCCCCCTGCGGTGAGGCGGAAGAACTCTTCTTCCAAGTTTCCTTCCGGAGCCAAATCACGCAGAGGCCCCGAATAAACGATTTCACCTTGTGCAAGCACAGAAATGTCATCTGCGAGATGAAGTACTTCCCCAAGTTGGTGAGAACTAACTAGAACCGTGCCGCCTCGCGCAGCCCAGTCACGCAGCAGCTCACGCAGCTCACTAATTCCTTGCGGGTCAAGGCCATTTTGCGGCTCATCAAGTACGAGCACTTCGGGGTCGCCGAGAATCGCTTGTCCTAGGGCCAACCTAGCTTTCATTCCGGTGGAAAAACTCTTGGCTTTCTTGCCACCGACGTCCACCAGCCCAACCACAGCAAGAGCCCGATCGGCCTCCTCCGCGGGCAGACCAAGCAATCTTGTGTGCACAAGGAGGTTATTCCGTGCGCTGAGGTGGCCGTAGAAAGCTGGCCCATTCAAGGACGCACCGACCGTGGGCAGCTTACCGATTGTTCCCGAATCTGCAGATGAAAGTCCCAACAAAATCGACATCAGGGTGGACTTTCCCGCGCCGTTTCGCCCAAGCAAAGCATGTACTCGTCCAGGAGTTACTGAAAGCGAGACGTCGTTGAGGACTCGCTGGTTCCCGAACGACTTGGTGACACGTGACAAGCTAAGTGATGAGGACATGAAAGAAGTATGTCGCCGTAGCTTCTTTCCTGTATCCCCCAGCAGAACCAACCTTGGCCGGAAGTTCTCCTACTGCAGTAGGACTTTTTGGCCTAGCAACACCAAAGCCACACGGTCCCTAGCTTGCAGCTTCGACATGAGCGAGGAAACGTGCGTCTTTACGGTGGTCTCAGCGAGGACGAGTTCTTGGGCAATTTCCCGGTTAGTCGCGCCACTAGTGATCAGCCGCAGCACTTCCAACTCGCGTCGAGTCACCAATGCAAGCCCTTGCCTTTGCGCTGCTGATAGTTCGGCTCGTCCAGCAATCGCTGCGCGATAGCCCTCCAAAACCGTTCCGGTCACTCCGCTTGCTAGGACGGCTTCTCCTGCATGAACCGCACGAACAGCGCCTAAAAGCACCTCCGGGTCTGAATCTTTGAGAAGAAAACCATGGACTCCCGCGAGCAACGCAGAACGAACCAGCTCCTCTTCATTAAACGTCGTTAGCATGATCACCCTAAGTGACGGGTTCCTTGCCAAGAGGGCACTTGCAGCAGCTATTCCATCCATCCCTGGCATCCGAATATCAAGAATCGCAATATCGAGCGAATGCGCAGCTGCAGCCTCGACGGCTGCTTGCCCATCACCGACCGCGGCAACGACCTTAATGTCCCCTGCGGCATTAAGAATGGTTTCCAACGCACTGCGCAGCAGCGGCTGGTCATCAGCAAGAAGTACTCGAATCATTATGTTGTCCTCTGCGGAAATTGTGCTTCCACTAGGAAGTGCCGAGCGTCTCCGGAGGTACGCACCCAGCCACCCAATGCTGTAGCCCTTTCGGCGATTCCCACCAAACCTACACCGGCTCCTGATGTCTCTCCTTGTGGTCTACCCCATGACTCAACACTCAGCGCAGCAGAATCAGAAAGTTTCAGGCGAACTGTCGCCCCTGTCCCTTGGTGGCGAAGCACATTAGTCAGTGCCTCCGTGATAATCCGGACCAAAGCCAATTGGGTTAGCGCAGGAAGAGTCACCGGGGTATTCGGTAAATCTGCGCTGATATCAAGGCCTGCAGCGCGAAAACCGTCCACGACCTTGGGAATATCGGATAGTTGGCGAGATGGCTCGCGCGTTGTCGGCGCCCGTAGCGAGGACACAATTGAACGCACCTCCGCGAGCGCTCCGTCCGCTTCAGTTCGGATAGTTCGCAATGCTTCCTCCGATGTCCCCGAAGCAACAAGACCAGCATTTGCTTGAACTTTGATGAGGGTCAACGAATGAGCTAGTACGTCATGTAGTTCACGCGCGATAAGAAGCCGCTCTTCTTCCTGAGCTTCACGCTGTCGCGCCTGCCGTTCCACCTCCTTGTCACGCAAACGCACCGCAACTACATAAACGAGTAACAAAAGTAGCCAGTGGAAAAGGAAAGTAAATAGAAAATCCGTTCCGCTTCGGTATCGCTCGGTCAGGTCTGGTTGCAGCTTCCACATGAACGGCGAAGCGAAAGTGCCAGCGAACGTTGCGCCGAGAATAGCCTTTGGAATCCACCGTTCTTCACATAAACGCGCAGAAGAATAAACAGCTAAAGGAGCAGCAACCAACCACGGAGAGAATCCAGAATTCGTCGGGAGCGCCAGCATCCAGGTAATTGCCCATGCCCCTAGACAGAAAATCATCCCTACCGGAGCAATGACAGGCCGCGACCGCCAAATGAGAAAGAACGGGACAAAGGCCCACGAAACCACAGCTTGCACGATGTGGATCTCCATAGGCAGCGGCCCCAGTACCAGGGTGTACAAGAGCGCCAATAACACGGCCAAGCCCGCAAGCAGCACATCGCCTAAGCGGAGAGTGCGCAGAAAAGTCATGCCCTTAGACATCAAGTCTTTTGTCCCGCTACTTAGTAACCAATTGCCCGGCGCGCGTGACAATCCGGGACCTCGATGTGCAGGGCTTCCTCGTAGATCTGGGCAAGAACGCTGGCGGATTCAGCCCAGCTGAACTTCGCGGCGTGGCTGACGGCGGCTTCGCCCATGCTGATGCGCAGCGGGTCGTCGTCAAGCAAGTGCTCCAAGGCATCCGCCCAAGCCTCGGGGGAGTGGCCGTCGACGAGCTCGCCGGTCTTTCCATCTGCCACAGCGATGGACAGGCCACCCACGCGCGCAGCGATGACGGGGGTACCGGAGGCCTGTGCCTCCAAAGCCACCAACCCGAAGGACTCGTTGTAGCTGGGCACCGCCACCAGATCGGCCGCGCGGTAAATGGAGACCAGCTCCTCCGGCGGACGCGGGCTTAGAAAGCGCACGTGCTTGGAAAGCCCCAGCTTGTGCACCAGGTTCTGGTAGTATTCCGGCGTCGAGTTCACCCCCGATGGGCCACCGCAGAACAGCACGCGGATATTGCGATAAGGATCGCGCTCAATAAGCTCAGCGGTTGCACGAATGAGAACCTCCGGGCCCTTGAACTTCTGCAGGCGGCCCACGAAGGCCACGACCTTGGTGTGAATCGGAATGCCCAGCTCGCGGCGCGAACGCTCTGTATTGCGGTTGGTGCCCGGAGTAAACAGCTCAACGTCAGCGCCGGGCGAGACCACCTTGATGTGGGAAGGGTCGGCGTCGTAATGCTCGACCAAATCCTGCGCCTCCTGCTTCGTGTTCACAACGAGCAGATCAGCGTTATCGACCAACTGCTGCTCGCAGATGCGGCGCGCTTCCGATTCACGCGTATCGTCCGCGGTGCGGTGGGCATTCTTTACCGCCGCCAAAGTGTGCGCAGTGTGTACCAGCGACACGCCCCACAGATCGCGCAGCAGCCAGCCCACCTGGCCGGAGAGCCAGTAATGCGTATGAATAAGGTCATATTCCAGCTCAAAGCATTTCACGAACTGCACCAAGCCACCGGCAAAGGCGATCATCTGCGTGGGAAGGTCTTCCTTATCAAGGCCTTCGTACGGGCCGGCCACGATGTTGATAACCCGGAGGCGCTCTTCAACCTCGACGACTTCCCCCTGGCTAGGCCGGGTAGCACGGGTAAAGACATCGACCTCTACTCCCTGCTTAGCCAGCTGCCGCGCGATATTAAGAACGTAGACATTCATGCCGCCGGCATCGCCGGAACCGGGCTGCTCGATAGGGGAAGTATGCAGAGAAATCATCGCGATGCGCATAGCCACACAGTCTAGCGTTCCCTATTCGTGGCTATACTGGCCCGTGCTAAAACTTACGTAACCGAAAGGTGCTGAATTCCCCATGTCGGCAATCGACAACAAGGAGTGGCTCCAGTTCTACCCAGAGTGGACACCACACCACCTTGACTACGGAGACACCACTCTCCTCGACATTTACGACAACAATCTGGTAATCAACCCGGATAAGCCCGCGACGTACTTCTTTGGCAAGACCCAGACTTTTGCTGAGCTCGACCGCCAAGTTCGCCGCGCGGCCGCCGGCCTCCGGGCATTTGGAGTGCGCCCAGGTGACAAAGTGGCCATCGTCGCCCCGAACTGCCCGCAGTACGTTGCGGCCTTCTACGCCATCCTGAAGCTCGGCGCCATCGCCGTGCTGCACAACCCGCTCTACACTGCGCACGAGCTAGAGGGTTTGTTCAAAGATCACGGCGCCCGCATCGCAATTGCCTGGGACAAGACGGCTTCTACCCTGGAGAAGCTGCGTGGCACCACGAACCTTGAGACGGTCATCTCCATCAACATGATCGATGCGATGCCAACGACACAGAAGCTGGCACTGAAGTACCTGCCATTTCTAAAGTCCAAGCGCGAGCAGCTTTCTGCCCACGCAAAGAACACCGTGACCTGGGATAGCCTCATCGGCAACGCGATTGGCGGCGACGGCCGCGACGTCAAGACACCGGAGGACGTCACCAAGGACACCGTGGCGGTCATCATGTACACCTCCGGCACCACGGGGCAGCCAAAGGGCGCGCAGCTTTCCCACGGCAACTTCTTTGCCGTGATTCTGCAGGGCAAGCACTGGGTCCCTGGCCTGGGCGATAAGCCAGAGCGCATGCTGTGTGCGCTGCCTTTCTTCCATGCTTATGGCCTGGTCATGAACGTCATCCTGCAGCCGCTCATCGGTGGCGAGCTGGTTATCATCCCGAAGCCGGACATCTCCCTCATCATGGACTTGATGAAGAAGCACACCCCGACGTGGATTCCGGGCGTGCCGACCCTCTACGAGCGCATCGTGAAGGCAGCTGAGGAAGACAACATTGATATCAAGGGCGTGCGCGCGGCTTTCTCCGGCGCCTCCACCCTGCCTGTCGATACCGTGGAAAAGTGGGAAGAATATACCGGCGGCCTGCTGGTTGAAGGCTATGGCCTAACCGAGTGCTCCCCCATCATCGTGGGCAACCCGATGAGCACCGATCGCCGCCCAGGTTACGTGGGCATCCCGTTCCCGGATACCGAGATCCGCATCGCAAACCCGGACAACCTGGACGAAACCCAGCCCGACGGCGTCGAGGGTGAGGTCCTCGCCCGCGGCCACCAGATATTCAAGGGCTACCTCAACAACCCTGAGGCCACCGAGGCTGCCTTCCACGACGACTGGTTCCGCACCGGCGACATGGGCATCATGGAAGAAGACGGCTTCATCCGCCTGGTTTCGCGTATCAAGGAAATCATCATCACCGGCGGCTTCAACGTCTATCCAGGTGAGGTCGAAGAGGTACTGCGTACACACCCGGCGATTGACGACGTCGCGGTTGTCGGCCGCCCGCGCTCCGACGGCTCTGAGGACGTCGTGGCCTGCATCGACTTGGCCAACGGCGTGGCGCTCGACCCTGAAGGTTTGAAGGAATTCTGCCGCGAGCGGCTCACCCGCTACAAGGTGCCGCGTACCTTCTACCACTTCGAGGAACTGGCCAAGGACCAGATGGGCAAGATTCGCCGCCGCGAGGTCCAGGCCGATCTGCTCGAGCGCCTGGAAAAAGAGAAGGCTGGGCAGTAGCCGCTGCTTCCGGCTCGACTTCCCGGTCCCTTCCAAAAGCTCCCCTTCAAAAGCTCTTTTTGCTCAGCTCCCATCGCCGGGCAAAAAGAGCTTTTGGCCGTTTTCTGACGAGCTTCTACTCGACATACAACCCTTTGAAAGGGAACTTTTGCACGGGACCAAAAAGAGCAGCAACAGCCTGAAACGACTAATCCCTCAACCGCGTCATAACGCGGATCTGCAATAGGACCGGGTAAACATGGCCAATTATCCCGATCATTAGGAGGACTACCGCTGCCAGCCAGCCGTCGGCGGTAACCGCCCAAATCGCACTGGCTACATGAAGCAGCACCGACCACGAATGCCCAACCGCAGAGGCGCGGACGTGCCGCAGGATCGGACCTTTCTCATTGCCATCCGATTCGCGCTTTCGCATTGCGACTATGTGCTTGTTCCAACCGATTCGCCAGAGAAAGGCGTTGAAGCAATCCACGCCCCAACGTCGGCTGGCAGCACGTGAAAGAGAGAATCGGCGCCACAACGAGGCCGGAAGATAGCGCTCCAGTGAGCCACCGACGAACAGCGCAAAGCCAAACCCCATGAGCGTTACCGTGACAACAAACCCCACGGAATCAGCACCAACCGCGCCCGCCACTACAACGAGGCCGTAGATTCCCGCAGCCGTGAAAAGTAAAGCAACCACGAAACACTCACCGCTTCCCCGTCTCGGTTCCTGCAAGAACTATGAGTACAAATGTGAATTCTAGCGGACCACAAACACGGCGAGCTAAGGAGAAACGGCAACTACCCCATCGCAAAAGTTTGGCAGGCAGAAGTATTTAGTTCACAAAATGGTTATAATGTCCGAAACAAAACTGTTTGCCACCCCAAAGGAGTGACGTCATGTCGGATACCCAGCCATCTGCATACGAGTCCAAAGCCTGGCTTGCCAGCTACGCCGAGTGGACCAACCACCACCTCGACTACGGCGAACAGACCCTGCTTGATATCTACAACGAGAACCTTGCCAAGCACGGAACTTGGCCGGCTACCTGGTTCTTTGGACGCCAACAAAGCTACCACGAGCTAGATGTCCAGGTTCGCGCCGCAGCGGCCGGGCTTAAGGCCTTTGGTATCCGCCCCGGCGATCGCGTGGCCATGGCGCTTCCTAACTGCCCACAGCACATCGCGGCCTTTTATGCGGTGCTCAAGTTAGGCGCGATCGTCGTCGAGCACAATCCGCTCTACACCGCCCACGAGCTCGAGGGCCTTTTCCAGGATCACGCCGCCCGCGTGGCCATTGTCTGGGACAAGATGACCGCCACCTTCGAGCAGCTGCGCGAAACCACCCCGCTTGAGACGATCATCTCCGTCAACATGACCGAGGCCATGCCGCGCAGCAAGCAGCTGCTCCTGCGCATTCCTATCCCACCCATCACGGAGCAGCGCGAGCAGCTCACCGCCCCAGCGCCCAACACCGTGCCGTGGAGCACCCTGACCGGCACCGCAATCGGCGGCGATGGCACCAAGCTTGCCGACGACGAAATTCACCCCGAAGACACCGCCATCATCCTGTACACCTCCGGCACCACGGGTACACCGAAGGGCGCGGAAATCACCCACGCGAATGTCTGCGCCAACGTGAAACAAGGTGTGGCCTGGGTGCCCGAGTTTGGCAGTAAGCCTGAACGCATGCTGGCCGCTCTGCCAATGTTCCACATCTACGGCCTCACACTCATCGCAGCACTCGGCGTCTACGTCGGCGGCGAGCTCATACTCACCCCGGCACCAAAGATCCCGCTCATCATGGACATCATGAAAAAGCACCGGCCTACCTGGCTGCCTGGCGTGCCCACCTTGTATTCCAAGATCATCGAGGCAGCCGAGGAACAGGGCGCAGACATCACCGGCATCCACAACTCCCTGTCAGGTGCTGCGGCGCTTCCCCCAGAAACCGTGGAGGAGTGGGAGTCGCTCACTGACGGCCTGCTGGTTGAGGGCTATGGCCTCACCGAGACTTCCCCGGTCCTCACCGGCAATCCGATGAACAACAACCGACGCCCCGGCTACATCGGCATCCCCTTCCCCGATACCGAAATCCGTATCGCTAACCCGGACAACCTAGACGAGACCATGGCAGACGGCGAGCCCGGCGAGCTGCTCGCGCGCGGCCCGCAGGTGTTCAAGGGCTACTTCAAGAACCCAGAAGCCACTGAAAAGGCCTTCCACGATGGCTGGTTCTGCACCGGCGATATGGCGGTCATGGAGTCCGATGGCTTCATCAAGATCGTCTCCCGCATCAAGGAGATGATCATCACCGGCGGCTTCAATGTCTACCCCGGCGAAGTCGAAAAGGTCATCGGCATGCACCCCGACGTCGTCGATGTCGCCGTGGTGGGTCGCCCGCGTGCAGACGGCTCCGAGGACGTCGTCGCCTGTGTCATCCTGCGTGACGGCGCCGCCCTCGACCCAGAAGGCATGAAGGACTTCGCGCGCCAGAACCTGACCCGCTACAAGGTGCCGCGCACCTTCTACCACTTCGAGCACCTTGCCGCAGACCAGCTAGGCAAGATTCGCCGCCGCGAAGTGCAGGCGGATCTGCTGCAGCGCCTAAAGTCCGGAAACCACAGCTAGCGGTTTAGGCCCGCCATAGCAGCCAGGGCTAAGCTTAAAAGCGATGCAGTTTTCTTCTTCTCAGCCCTGGCACCGCTTCTACGGCGAATGGACGCCCACCTCGTTGGACTACGGCAACGCCACGCTCCTTAGCCAACTGGCTGAGACCATCGCCGCGCACCCCGAGCGGGTGGCGCTGCGTTATATGGGCGAAGAACTTTCTTATGCGCAGCTCGACGCCGAGATCAACCGGGCCGCCAGCGCGCTAAGCGCCCGCGGCGTGCAGCGCGGCGACTTCGTGGCCTTGGCGCTTGCTAACCGCCCCGCCCACGTCATTGCCTTTTATGCGGCACTGCGCTTGGGCGCTGCCGTGGTGGAGCACAATCCCCAGTTCACCACGCACGAGCTGACCCCGATGGTGGCCCACCATGGCGCCCGCGTAGCCATCGCACAGGGGCCGGCGGTAGGCATCTTCCGCGAGTTGCCGCAGCTTGAGCACGTCATCGACGCCGACGCAGACTGGGAAGATTTCCTCGCCGAGGGTAAGAAGCAAACGCCACGGGCTGAAGTAAACAAAGACGATCTCGCACTCATCCTCTACACCTCCGGCACCACGGGCACCCCCAAGGGCGCCATGCTCTCTCATGGCAACCTCGCCGCCAACGCACTGCAAATGGCCCACTGGCGCCTACCGGAGGAGCACCCACAAGCGATGGCGGTTTTGCCGCTGTTCCACTCCTATGGCCTGACCATGTCGCTGACGGTAGGTGTGGTCACGGGGGCGTCGATTAGCCTCGTGCCCGCCCCGCGCTTGGAGCTTATCCTTGCGGCAATTGCGGCAGCCCCTCCCACCTGGCTGCCCGCGGTCCCTACGGTTTATCAGCGCATTGTGGACGCCGCACCGGAGCTTCCGAAGATCGCCCAAGCCATCTCCGGCGCCGCGACGCTGCCCTCCGCAACCATCGGCCAGTGGGAGACTCAGGCCCACGGCTTCCTCGTGGAAGGCTATGGGCTTACCGAGGCCGCACCCGTGGTGACCTGCAATCCTTTGAACGAACACCGCCGAGCCGGCTGCATTGGCATCCCCATGCCGGATACGCAGGTACGCATCGACCCCGCCACCGGGGAGCTACTCGTGCGCGGACCGCAGGTCTTTTCCGGCTACCTCCACAATCCGGAGGCCACCCGCACCGCTTTCCAGGACGGATGGCTGCGCACGGGCGACCTCGCCACTCAGGACGCCGATGGCTTTATCACCCTGCGCGCCCGCCTCAAAGAGACCATCATCACCGGCGGTTTCAACGTCTACCCCGGCGAGGTCGAAGAGGTGCTGCTTTCTCACCCTGCGCTTGCCGACGCCGCCGTTATCGGCCGCCCTCGCCCCGACGGCTCCGAAGACGTCGTAGCCTGCATCGTGCTCGCCAGCGCCCAACCCGGCGCGCCCGCGGATGCCGCGCAGCCCACGCAGGAAGAACTCCGCGAGTGGTGCCGTGGCCAGCTCGCCCGCTATAAGGTCCCGCGCGAGTTCATCGTGGTTCCAGACCTAGGCCGCGATGGCCTGGGCAAACTCCGCCGCCGCGCTGTGGCCGAGCGTTTTCTGTAATTCTTCCAGCCACCCCCAAAGTTGAGTAAAACCTCACATTTTGGGCGAATAAGGCTGCAAACTTACGCCTATGTAAGCTACCGTGTCGTCATCGCGTTTATTTTGTTATAGCTAACTATTCTTTAACGCGGTTTTACTTCCTCTCCTCTTTTTTCTTCCAACCAAAAAACTCCGAGGTAATAACCCGATGCATTTGTCATCCCTGACACCACTTCACCGCCTAACTGGCGCCACCATCCTCTTCGCCGGCCAGGGTTCTGCCTGGCAGAAGGCACTCGCACAGGCCGCCGCGCAGCCACAGGTTCGCACCCGCCTGGTCGAGCTCCTCGAATCCGCCCGCACCACCACCGCCCCAGTCGCGCGCCAAATCGCGTCAACCTGCCCCGGCGTCTTCGGCCGCCTGCAGGAACTTATAGACGGCGAGGACAACGTCCAGGACGCAGACGTCTTCCCCGCCTATTCCATCCCGGGAATCGTGCTCGGGCAGATCGCCGCAGTGGAGCATCTCGCGCAGCTGGGCCTGCGTCCGGAAAGAGCACTCGGCCACTCCCAAGGCTCCCTCGGAGTGCTGGCGCTGCACGACCCGCAGGAGGCGCTGAGCTTGGCACTAGTGATGGGAACGGCGGCGTCGGCAAGCCACGGCAGCGTCGACGCCCGCTCGCACATGCTGGCGCTGCGCGGACTCACGCGCGAGTTCGTGGAGGAACGCCTCCAAGGCGATGCCGTCATAGCCGTGGTCAACGGCCGCCGGGCCTTCGCGTTATCCGGTTCCCCAGACTACCTCGCAGCCACGCGCACCGCCTTGGAAGGCGCAGTGGATGAATACAACGCCACTCTCACAGAGCGGACCGTAGGCGGCGACGAGCTCGAGCTCCACGCCACCGAGCTTCCAGTGGCCCTTCCCTTCCACCATCCCAGCCTTCACGCCGCCGCCGAGCTCACCGAAGAATGGGCAGCTGCCTGCGGAATCACAGACCACGGCCTGGCGCGCGAAATTCTCGTCGAAGAACACGATTGGCCGAGCCTTATCCAGGCAAACATCGCTGAAAAGCAAGCACAAGGCTCGGAGTTTTTGCTCAGCCTCGACGCTTCCCTAACGCGCCTGAGTGAGCCGCTGGTCACCGGCAGCGGCAGCGTCATCGTAGAGATTGCTACGCCCGAGCAACGCGACGCCCTTGCCACACCGGGCACGGAGCTGCCCGAGCCGCTTGATTACCGCGACTTCGCGCCCCGCCTGGTGGAGCTTCCCGATGGCCGTTTCTATACCCAAACCCGATTCTCCGATCTCACGGGTCTCTCGCCCATCATGCTGGGCGGCATGACGCCAACGACCGCCGACGGCGAGATCGTGGCCGCCGCCGCAAACGCCGGCCACTGGACCGAGATGGCCGGCGGCGGAATGTACTCCGACGAGGTCTTCCGCACCCATCTTAAAGTGATGGAAGAACACTTGAACCCAGGCCGCACGGCACAGTTCAACACCATGTTCTTCGACCGTTACCTGTGGAACCTGCAATTCGGTCAAACCCGCATCGTGCCCAAGGCGCGTGCGGCTGGCGCCTCATTCAACGGCGTGTGCATTTCTGCCGGCATCCCAGAAGTCGAGGAAGCAGGCTCGCTACTGAACCAGCTCCACAGCGATGGCTTCCCCTATATCTCCTTCAAGCCCGGCACCGCCCAGCAGACTCGCGACGTCCTGCGCATCGCCGCCGCCTACCCGGAACACCAGGTAATCATGCAGGTCGAGGACGGCCACGCCGGCGGCCACCACTCCTGGGTCAACCTCGATGACATGCTGCTCGAGACCTACGCCGCAATCCGTGAGCACAACAACGTAGTGCTCGCAGTGGGCGGTGGCATCTCTACTCCACAGCGCGCCGCCGACTATCTCACTGGCAAGTGGGCACTGCGCTACGGTCAGCTGCGCCTGCCTGTCGACGCCGTCTTCATCGGCACCGTCGCCATGGCCACCAAAGAGGCCAAGGCCACCGATTCGGTCAAGGAGCTGCTGGTAGACACCACCGGCATTTCGCCAGAAGACAACGGCGGCTGGGTCGGCCGCGGCACCGGCACCAATGGCGTGGCCTCCTCCCAATCCCACCTGTTGGCCGATATCCACGACCTCGACAACTCCTTCGCCGCGGCCTCGCGCCTTATCACTTCCCTGTCCACCGAGGACTACGCGGCCCACCGCGCAGAAATCATCGCCGCCCTTAACAAAACCTCGAAGCCTTACTTCGGCGACGTCGAGAAGATGACCTACGCCCAGTGGCTGGAGCGCTTCGTCGAGCTGGCCCACCCCTTCGTCGATCCCACCTGGGATGACCGCTTTTTCGACCTTCTCCACCGCGTGGAGGCGCGCCTCAACCCGGCGGATCACGGCGAGATCGACACCCTTTTCCCAAGCATCGATGACGTCCACGATGCCCCTGCCGCTTTAAAGCTTTTGCTGGAAACCTACCCGGAGGCGGCGTCGACAAGCGTGTCCCCACGGGACGCCGCCTGGTGGATCTCGCTGCACTACAAACATGTAAAACCCATGCCGTGGGTGCCTGCCATCGACGGCGATCTCAAGACGTGGTTTGGCAAAGACACGCTGTGGCAGGCGCAGGACCCGCGCTACACCGCCGACCAAGTGCGCATCATCCCGGGCCCCGTGTCGGTTGCCGGAATCACGCGCAAGGATGAGCCCGTGGCGGAGCTGCTCGCGCGCTTCGAGGCCGCCACCACCCAACAGTTGTGCGATACAGGCGAAGAGCCACAACGCCTCTTCTCCCGCTTGCACGCGGTTGCTGACGCCGCGGAATTCATCAAGGCTTCCCCCACCCTGGTCTGGCATGGCCACTTGATGGATAACCCGGCCTTCCACATGGATGCCTCCGCTTTTGAGCTACGCCAGGATGAGACCGGCCAATGGGAAATTGTTATTCACGCCGACTCCTACTGGGATAACCTGCCGGATAACCAGCGCCCCTTCTACGTCCGTGAGGTCACCGTGCCTGTGGACTTGCCGGCCGATGTGTCCACGGGCGGCTCGCCGGTGGTCTCCCACGAGCGCCTGCCCGATGCCGTCTACGCGCTCCTGCGCGGCCTCGCCGGCGTGGGCTCGGTGGCCGAGCAAGGCGACGTCATCGACGAGATGCCACGCATCGAAGAAGACAGCATCGACGCGGAGGCGCCTTTCGGCCGCGCGCACTACTCCTTCCACCTGCCTGCCTCTCTTTTGGAGGCGCACACCGCTGTCACCGGCGCGGGCCTGCCCGTGGCTGAGACGGCCCTGCCGGTGGGCACCCCCGATGTGCTAGTCGGCCCCTGCTGGCCGGCCATCTACACCGCGCTGGGCTCTGGCCTGCTGCCCGATGGCTACCCAGTCATCGAGGGCCTGCTCAACGCCGTGCACCTAGATCACCTCGTGGACCTGCGTGTTCCTCTCGCCCAGCTGGCCGACGGCCGCCGCATCGACGTCACCTCCCAGTGCACCTCCATCGAGGAATCCGCCTCCGGGCGAATCGTGACCGTGGAGCTCGAACTGCGCAACGGCCCCGACGTCCCGGAAAATGCGGGCGAAATCGTCGCTACGCAAGTCCAGCGCTTTGCCATCCGTGGGCGCGCGAGCGGCACCGCGGCACCTACGCCGGCTCCGGAGTGGGGCGGCGGCAAATCCTCGACCAAGATCACCTCCACCCCGCGCTCCTTTATCGACCGCGCGGTAGTCACTGCCCCGCAGGATATGACCCCATTCGCGCTGGTCTCGGGCGATTACAACCCCATCCACACTTCTTATAACGCCGCCCAGCTCGTGGCTCTCGAGGCTCCGCTGGTTCATGGCATGTGGCTTTCTGCCACCGCGCAGCACCTCGCGGCCCGCCACGGGCAGGTGGTGGGCTGGACCTATTCCATGTACGGAATGGTTCAGTTGCACGACGTCATTGACATCGTCGTCGAGCGCGTCGGCCGCAAGGGAATCCACGCCGCGCTCGAAGTCACCTGCCGCATCGACGGCGAAGTAGTCTCCCGCGGGCAGGCGCTGCTTGCACAGCCGCGCACCGCCTACATCTATCCGGGTCAGGGCATCCAAGCCGAGGGTATGGGCAGCACGGACCGCGCCGCTTCCCCGGCCGCGCGGGAGATTTGGCGCCGCGCCGACCAGCACACCCGTGCGGCGCTGGGCTTTAGTATCCGACACGTCATCGATGACAACCCCACTTCCCTGCGCGTCAACGATGAAACCTTCGTCCACCCGCAGGGCGTGCTGCATCTCACCCAATTCACGCAGGTAGCACTGGCCGTGGTGGCTTATGCGCAGACTGCGCGCCTGCGCGAAAACGACGCCGTTGCCTCAAATGCGATGTACGCTGGCCACTCCCTCGGCGAGTACACAGCGCTGGCCTCGCTGGCCAATATCTTTGATCTCGAAGCGGTCATCGACATTGTCTACTCGCGCGGCTCCGCGATGGGAAGCCTCGTTCCACGCGACGCGGAGGGGAATTCCGAGTACGCCATGGCCGCGCTGCGTCCGAACATGATCGGCGTGAGCGGTGATGAGGTGGACGCCTACGTCGCCTCCATTGCGGAAGAAACCGGCGAGTTCCTAGAAATCGTCAACTACAACATCCGCGGTCAGCAGTACTCCGTGGCTGGAACCAAGGCCGGCCTGCGCGAGCTGGTCCGCCGCGCCAACGCTGTCAAGGAACGCGCAGCCGTGATGGTTCCGGGCATCGACGTTCCTTTCCACTCACGGGTGCTGCGCGATGGCGTGGCAGCCTTCGCAGAAAAGCTCGACGAGCTGCTGCCCGCACAGCTAGATCTTTCTGCCCTTGTAGGCCGCTATGTGCCGAACCTCGTCGCAGTGCCTTTCGAGCTGACCCAAGAGTTCGTCGACGCCGTGGCAAAAAAGGCTCCTTCCGGCAAGCTCGATGGCCTAGACGCTGCCTCGCTTGAGCCGCAGGCACTCGCCCGCCTGCTCCTCATCGAGCTGCTGTCCTGGCAATTCGCCTCCCCAGTGCGCTGGATTGAGACCCAGGAACTGCTCTTCGACGAGGTCGATCAATTAATCGAGGTCGGCCTTGCCGCCTCCCCAACCCTGACCAACTTGGCCAAGCGCTCCCTGGCCGTGGCAGGCCGCGACCTGCCCGTATTCAACGTCGAGCGCGACCAAGACCAGGTCATACTCCAGGACGTCCAGGCAGCACCAGAGCCCGAGACCGCCCCAGAGACAGAGGAACCGACTGTCGAGGCCGCATCGGCCCCAGCCGCCCCAGCCACCCCAGCCACTGAATCCGCGCCAGCCCCGGCCGAGTTCGCTCCCGCAGGTCCTGCCCCGGCTGCGCCTTCCGCAGGTGCCGCCCCCGAGCTCACCTTCCGCGCGGCCGAGGCCATCATGGTGCTCTTTGCGTTCCAGAACAAGATCCGCATAGACCAGATCAACGACTCCGACACCATCGAGGAGCTCACCAACGGCGTTTCCTCGCGCCGCAACCAGCTCCTGATGGACATGTCCGCTGAGATCGGCGTGCCTGCAATCGACGGCGCGGCAGACGCGGACGTCGCCTCGCTGCGCGAAAAGGTCAACGCCGCCGCCCCTGGCTACGCGCCTTTCGGCAGCGTCCTTGGCGAAGCCGTCACCGCACGCCTGCGCCAGCTGCTCGGCGCTGCGGGCCTCAAGCCCGCCGCGGTGGCCGAGTACGTCACCGGCACTTGGGGCCTGCCTGAGTCTTGGGTCGCCCACGTCGAGGCCGAAATCCTGCTCGGCTCCCGCGACGAGGATTCCGTCCGCGGCGGCAGCCTGAACACGGTTCCGTCCAGCGCCACCAGCAAGTCCGCGGCGCACGAGCTTATCGACGCCGCCGTCCAGGGCGTCGCCAATGCGCACGGCGCCAGTGTCTCCAAGGGCGCTGCCGCAGGTGGAGCCTCCGGCGGGGTCGTGGATTCCGCCGCTCTCGAGGCCTACGCCGAGACCGTGACCGGTGAGAACGGCGTGCTCGCCACCGTGGCCCGCCAGGTCCTCACCCAGCTCGGCCACGTCGCCGAGCCTGCCGAGGCCACCGCCCCAGACACCGAGGTCATCGAGGCCGTCGAGGCCGAGCTCGGTTCCGGCTGGCTCAAGTCCGTCACCCCTTCTTTCGACGCGGCACACGCCGTGCTTTTCGACGACGCCTGGGCCACCGCCCGCGAGCGCCTCGCCCGCGTAGCACTCGGTGAGATCGTAGCCGACGACGAGCTCGCGCAGCCTGCCGTCTTCCAGGGCGCCGGCGCCACCGTGGCTGAACAGGCCCGTTGGTGGGCACGCTCGGGGAACACCGCTGTCGACTCTGCCCACTTCGAGCAGATAGCCGCAGCCGCCGAGTCCACCGAACGCGGCGCTTACGCCGACGACGTCGCCCTCGTCACCGGCGCCGCACCGGGCTCCATTGCCACCGCCGTGGTCGAGCGCCTCCTCACAGGCGGCGCAACCGTCATCATGACGGCATCGCGAGTGACCCAATCCCGTAAGGAATTCGCCCGCCGCCTCTACGCCGAGCACGGCCGCCAGGGATCTGCCCTGTGGTTGGTTCCGGCCAACCTCACCAGCTTCCGCGACGTGGACTCCCTGGTGGAGTGGATCGGTTCCGAGCAGCGCGAATCCGTGGGCAACGAGGTGAAGATTCTCAAGCCAGCGCTCACCCCAACCTTGGCATTCCCATTCGCGGCACCGTCTGTTTCCGGCTCGCTTGCAGACGCCGGCTCCTCCACGGAGTCCCAGGCTCGCCTGCTGCTGTGGTCGGTCGAGCGCCTCATCGGCGGCCTCTCTGACCTCGCGGTCAAGGCCCCGAGCCCCACCCGGTGCCACGTAGTCCTGCCGGGCTCGCCCAACCGCGGCACCTTCGGCGGCGACGGCGCTTATGGCGAAGTCAAGGCCGCGCTCGACGCCATCCTGGCCAAGTGGAACGTCGAGGCTGGTTGGCCTGCCAGCGTCACCCTTGCGCAAGCCAAGATCGGCTGGGTTGCAGGCACTCACCTCATGGGCGGCAACGACGTCCTCGTTCCAGCCGCGCAGAAGGCCGGCATCCACGTCTGGTCGCCGGAGGAAATCTCCTCTGAGCTGCTAGACCTAGCTTCCGCCGAGTCCCGCGCCCGCGCCACCGAACGCCCGATCGAGGCAGACCTCACCGGCGGTCTCGAAGGCTTCTCGCTGACCTCCCTAGAGGTCGAGAAGCCTGCTGCGCAGTCCGCTGCAGAGAGTGCCGTCAAGAACACCACCGCCCGCATCAAGGCACTGCCTTCCCCGGCACGCCCGGTGCAGCCGCAGCTGGCTGAGGAACTTGGCGACATCACCACCGACCTCGACGACATGGTGGTCATCGCCGGTATCGGCGAGGTGAGCTCCTGGGGTTCCGGCCGCACCCGCTTCGAGGCCGAGTATGGCCTGCAGCGCGACGGCTCCTGCGAGCTGACCGCCGCCGGTGTCATCGAACTCGCGTGGATGACCGGCCTCATCGCATGGCGCGAGGAGCCCACGCCGGGCTGGTTCGTCGGCGAGACTGACGAACAGATTGCGGAAGAGGACATCTACGAGCGCTTCCGCGACGAGGTCGTGGCCCGCGCCGGCGTCCGCGAGCTCACCGATAAGTACCACCTGGTTGACCGCGGCTCCATCGACCTGACCACGGTGTTCTTGGACCGCGACATCACCTTCAGCGTCAGCTCGGAAGCACTCGCCCGCGACATCGCCGAAGCCGACCCAGAGTTCACCAGCATCCGCGAGGCTGACGGCGAGTGGGAGGTCACCCGCCACAAGGGCGCCACCGCAAAGGTGCCGCGCAAGGCCACGCTGACCCGCACCGTGGCCGCGCAGATGCCGGACAACTTCGACGCCGCCCGCTGGGGCATCCCGGACCACATGCTGGACTCCCTCGACCGCATGGCCGTGTGGAACCTGGTCACCGCCGTCGATGCTTTTACCCAGGCAGGCTTTAGCCCCGCCGAGCTCCTGCAGGCCGTCCACCCAGGCCAGGTCGCCACCACGCAGGGAACCGGCATCGGCGGCATGGAGTCCCTGCACAAGGTCTTCGTCTCCCGCTTCTTGGGCGAGGACCGCCCCTCCGACATCCTGCAGGAAGCCCTACCCAACGTCATTGCAGCGCACACCATGCAGTCCTTGATCGGCGGATACGGCTCGATGATCCACCCCATCGGCGCCTGCGCCACGGCCGCGGTGTCCATCGAGGAGGGCGTCGACAAGATTACGCTGGGTAAAGCCGACGTCGTGGTCGCCGGCGGCATCGACGACGTTCAGGTCGAGTCACTGCAGGGCTTTGGCGATATGAACGCCACGGCGCAGACCTCCGCCATGACCGCGCAGGGCATCGACGAGCGCTTCATCTCCCGCGCCAACGACCGCCGCCGCGGCGGCTTTCTCGAAGGCGAAGGCGGCGGCACGGTTCTGCTCGTGCGCGGTTCGCTGGCGGCCGAGCTCGGCCTGCCGGTGCTCGCCGTGGTCGCCCACGCCGCTTCCTACGGCGACGGCGCCCACACCTCCATTCCGGCTCCGGGCCTCGGCGCTCTGGGCGCCGGTCGTGGTCGAGAGAACTCTCGTCTCGCACGCTCGCTGCGCGGGCTGGGCCTTAGCCCGAACGACGTCACGGTGCTGTCCAAGCACGACACCTCCACCAACGCCAACGACCCGAACGAGTCCGAGCTGCACTCCATCTTGTGGCCAGCTATCGGGCGCGACGCGGATCAGCCGATGTTCGTCATCTCGCAAAAGACGCTCACCGGCCACTCCAAAGCCGGCGCCGCGCTCTTCCAGACCGGCGGGCTCATCGATGTCTTCCGTACCGGGCGCATCCCCGCCAACGTCTCGCTGGACTGTGTCGATCCCCTCATCGCACCGAAGGCGAAGAACCTGGTGTGGCTGCGTTCGCCGCTGGATCTGGCAGCCGCGGGCCGCAGCGTGAAGGCCGCGGCGCTGACCTCGCTGGGCTTCGGACACGTCGGCGCGCTCATCGTGTACGCGCACCCGGGCGTGTTTGAGAAGGCCGTCGCCAAGCAGCGCGGCACTGACGCTGCAGCTGCTTGGCGCGAGCGTGCCGAGCAGCGCCTAGCCGCCGGTCACGCCCGCTTCGAGGCCGGCATGTTGGGCCGCGCGCCGCTCTTCGAGGTCATCGACGGCCGCCGCCTGCCGCACGCCGACGCCAAGGTGATGATTGACGGCTACGGCCTCGTCGACGCCGACAAGGCCGCGGAAATCTCCATGCTCCTCGACGCCGATGCGCGCCTGGGCAGCAACGGTGAATTCCCGAGTGTGTAGTCGTTAGCTAACTGGCTGGCCAGACCAGCCAGTAGTAGATAGAGCTCAGGCCCGCTTCCGGAAAAGGGAAGCGGCGCGACGAACCACTCATGTGGATTGTAGGTGCGCCCGTCGATCCCAACCTGAGACACCTTCAACCGCACGTCTGCAAAGCAGTGGCTCACGATAAGAGTTATCTGGCGCATTGCGCTCGCAGTCCACCGGGATAACAGCTATCCCGGTAAACTAGGATATCGATCTACCGGGATAAGTCTTATCTCCAATGCCCCAAGCGCATGACAGGAGTCAGCTGTGGCAAAGACAGGCGAATTGGAATGGATCCCCGCTGATGGCAGTGGTCTTTCTCGACGCGCCAAACAAGGAGGTAAGTATCACGCTTTCGTTCCCGATCCCCTCGCAAGCATGTCGTTGAAGCTTCCGTCCGAGCTCTCGCGACGTATCGTTCGCATCGAGCGGGAGATTCACAATCTTGGGATGAGAGACAATACCCACTCCCTTGAAGGAGTTGTGCGACTCCTGCTCCGTTCTGAGGCCGTCGCTTCCTCCCGGATCGAGGGAATCGCTCCCAACTCCGACAAAGTGGCCATGGCGATCCTCGCGCGTGAATCAGATTCCGAAATTCGGGGTTTCAAAGAATCCGCAACAGCTGTCGCCCGCAATGTCGCCATCCTCGACACCATCAATGCAGACTTAGCTTACAAAGACGAGCTGGTCCTGGATGACATTGTTGCAATGCAGACAGCGCTCGTTGCAGAAAAGCCTTTGCAAGGAGTACGAACTACTCAAAACTGGATTGGCGGGTCTGACTATCACCCCATCGATGCGGCTTTTGTCCCCCCGCCTCCTGTACAAGTCCCAGGACTCCTCGACGATCTCATTGAATACTTCAACGGGGCAGACCACGCCGCGCTCGTTCAGGCAGCGCTGGTTCATGCACAGTTCGAGACCATCCACCCATTCCCGGATGGGAATGGACGCGTGGGGCGAGCCATGATTCACGCGCTTTTGCAGCGCAGAGGGCTCACCGATGCTGCGGTTCTCCCCGTCAGTATGGTTCTGGCAACGCTCGGTGACCGTTACGTCGACGGACTCACGAAATTCCGCGAGGGTGACGTGCTGGCATGGATCTCTTTCTTCGTCAAGGCTGCACAAGTCGCCACCACCAAAGCAGCTGAACTTGCGGATAGCGTCGCCGCCCTAGAAGCAGAATGGATGGACAAGGTCAATCACCACCGCACTGCGCAAGGAAGCAAGCGCGCATTGAAATCGAATTCGACGGAGTTCCAACTGCTCAAGAAGCTACCTGCCATGCCTTTGGTCACGGTGCCCATCGTGAAGTCCGAGCTGGGGATTTCATCGACAAGCACGGCCCGAGATGCTCTCGATTCACTCACCGACGCTGGCATTCTGCGTAAGAAAGTCATCGGTGTGGGCGGGCTTCTCGGTTACTTCGCTGACGATGTTTTCATGTTGGTCAACGATGCTGAACGCCAACTCGCCTCGACGCAGTTTAATACTCGGCTTTCACCTCCGACCGGCCGAGCGGTTCCAGCCCTTCGCGATAAATAAGCAGTAATCATTAGTAGTCACGCGCTTCGTTTCCTTACATAAGGCAAAGCGTCGTGCTGGTGCGACGCTGCAGGAAAGGCATCGGAAAGCGCAAAAGGGACAGTCACTCAAAGTGACGGTCCCTTAATGGCGCAGATTAGGTGCCCTTAACGTTGAGGATCTGGCGCAGGGTGTGCTTGACCTCAACGAGCTGGGTGGCATCGGCCATCACGCGGTCGATGTCCTTGTAGGCGTCCGGAATCTCATCGACGAACTCGGCGCCGGGACGATAGACGATGCCTTCCATGCGTGCGGCAAGGTCCTCCTCGGTGAAGCGGGCCTTGGCCTGGGTGCGCGACATGACGCGGCCGGCGCCGTGCGGCGCAGACTTAAGGCCCGGCGCGTAGCCCTTGCCTTCCACGACGTAGCTGGCGGTGCCCATCGAGCCGGGGATGAGACCGCGGTCGCCCTCATCCGCCTTGATGGCGCCCTTGCGCGTGAGCCACACGTTCTTACCGTAGTGGTTCTCGCGCTGGGTGTAGTTGTGGTGGCAGTTGATGCGCTCGAGCTCGAGGTTCTCGCGATCCGCGCCGGACCAGGTGGCGACGCAGTCGAGGAAGCGGTCCATCATCTCATCGCGATTGAGCAGCGCAAAGTGCTGTGCCCAGTGGAGATCCGCAATGTAGGAGTCGAACTCTTCCGTGCCCTCGACGAGGTAGGCCAGGTCCTTGTCCGCGAGCTGGATCCAGTGCTTCTCGCAGTGGCGCTGCGCAGCTTTGATGTGCTTCTGTGCAATCTTGTTACCCACGCCGCGCGAGCCGGAGTGCAGGAACAGCCAGACGCGATCTTCTTCGTCGAGACACAGCTCGATGAAGTGGTTGCCGCCGCCCAAACTGCCCAGCTGCTGGCGCCAGTGCTTCGAATGACTAAGGTCCACGCCGGTGTCCTGGGCCAGCTGCGCGAGCTCGCGCGTGCGGGCCTCGGTGCGCGGGTCCATGATCCAACCGTTGTAGTTTCCGGGCGAGAGTGGAATGGAGTCTTCGACCGCGGTGCGCAGGTCCTCGAGAGCGAAGTCCTGGATATCCGCGTGCGTAAGGTGGGTCCGCACGGCAATCATGCCGCAGCCGATGTCCACGCCGACGGCCGCCGGGATGACGGCACGCAGCGTGCCGAAAACGGTGCCGACCGAGGAGCCCTTGCCGAAGTGGGCATCAGGCATGAGCGCCACGTGTGGGTAGACGAAGGGCAGGTCAGCGACGAGTTGTGCCTGCGCCACCGTCTTGTCTTCAACAATGGAGGCGAAGTTGTGCAGGCGCATAAAAGAGCCTTTCTCTGCGTTTGCGTAACGCAGTTCGTGAGAAAGGGCCTGCTTGGGCGGCTGACTTATAAGTTTGCGCGCGGGTCGCGCGGCTGGCACCAACGTCCGGGATAAGCAGGGCCGCTTTCCCGGGAAATGGTCAAGTCAGCCTGTTAGAAGAGTTGCTTAAAGAAGCGTCCTAGCGGCTGATTGTTATAGGTCATCATCGCGGTTCGCCTCCTTTATGCTTTCTCGTTCTTCTTTCGGGCTGTTAGTGCTGCGTGTGAGCCTACACGATGTACGCGATTTCTGCATGCGATTGATGATGCGAAGAAATTCACCCAGCCACGAAAAACTTGACACCGTCCATTCAACCGCATTCGCTGCCTGCTCATTTGTTCGTCCGTCTGGCGGGGTGTCGTGCGCCGTGATGAGCTTCGTTTAATCGTTCAGCCCACCTCGACCTAGTCGAGAGTGGGCTGGATCTTTATCTGGGTTATGCAGCAAGATTGCTCTGGGTAAAGCCGACGTCGTGGTCGCCGGCCGCATCGACGACGTGCAGGGCGAGTCCCTCCAAGGCGGGTGCCGCGCTCTTCCAGACCGGCGGTATCATCGACGTCTTCCGCACCGGCCGCATCCCGGCCAACGTGTCGCTGGACTGCGTTGATCCGCTCATCGCACCGAAGGCGAAGAACCTGGTGTGGC